>CAVCGV010000091.1:0-12760 GCA_963601815.1 bacterium | reverse complement strand
AGGGCGTGCAGGACAAATCTGCTCAAGTTATTTTTTACACATTACTTACCCGATACAGACTTATAGGTAACCCTTGGTAAACATATCGTAAGAGAGGGCTTCCAGTTCGGAGAGAGTAAGTTTCTCTACCGCATGTTCTATCTTGCGTATCAGTTCGTCACGCTTGTAATCGTCGTTGTCGCTCAACCGCGACGTGAATCTATTGCTTGCCATATAAGTTTAGGGAATAAAAAGCTGTCATACATCGTAATGTCCAAAAAACTCAGCACATTCTATCTTAGCACATTCTCACGATTGGGGCCGGGAACGTGTACTACCACATCTATCGTGTTGCCGTCATACGTTTCATGACTCACGGGGACGGCATCGTGGGGCAGCTGCGGGGCTATGGTGCCGCATGGTACATATTTCGTGGTGGATGTCTCCATGCGTATCTCGTCCCAGAGTCCGGCATCGAGGAAGGCCTGATGGGTAACGGCACCACCCTCCACTATCAGCGACTGCACCTTATTATTATATAGGTACTCCATGATTTGTCTCAACACGTCTTCCTTCCCCTTCGAGAAGTCGAGCGTATCGAAACAGGGATGGTTGCGGTCTATAACCAGTCGCATGGGGTCGTGCCCGTACCATTCGCGCACGTTGAGTCTGCTGTGGTCGCGCTCGTCCGTGATGCGGCCGACAAGGATGGCGTCGTTCTCGGCACGCAACTTATGGGAGAGCATCTGCGTGAAAGGCGTGGAGATGGCCATGCCGTGATAAGCATCGTCGAGAAAACCGTTGGCTGTCTGGCACCATTTCAAGATAATGTATGGCCGGCGATGGGTATTGTAGGTAATAAACCGCTTGTTCAGTTCGAGACATTCAGCCTCCAGCACCCCTACCGTCACCTCGATGCCTGCCTCGCGTATCTTACGGATGCCGCGCCCCTGCACCTCGGCAAAGGGGTCTACGCATCCGCACACACAACGGCGCACACCCTTGCGTATGATGAGGTCGGCACAGGGAGGCGTCTTTCCGTAATGCGAGCAGGGTTCGAGGCTCACGTAGATGGTAGCCCCTGCGAGCAGATGTTCATCCTCCGCCCTTACCGACGCAAAGGCATTTACCTCGGCATGACCCTCGCCACACCTTACATGGTAGCCCTCGCCGATGATCCTTCCGTCGGCACTCACTATCACCGCCCCCACCATGGGGTTGGGCTTGGCGTTCTGCATGCCGTTTCTCGCCAACTGCAGGCACCGGCGCATGTATATTTCGTCTATTTTGCGTTGTTTGTCCATAGTTATTCTATTTGTCTGTCGTATAGGGTTCGATAAGGAAGGTGACGTGGTATCCGCTCACGGCGCTATCGGCAAGGGAAAGCGTGATGTTCTGCATCATCAGCATCTGGCGGGAGAGCGACAGTCCGATGCCTGTACCCGACGCCTTGGTGGTAAAGAAAGGCACGAACATCTCGCGGGCTACATCGGCAGGTATTGGGGCACCATTGTTGCTGACACAGATGCCTCTGCCCGGACAGGAGGACGTCTGCATACCTACTGCCGACGCCCTGCTGCACCTGATGTCGACAGCAGTAGCATTCGCCTCCACGGCATTCTTTACCAGATTAACGAACACCTGGCGCAGCATGTTCTCGTCGGCCTCCATGGTATAGTCGGCAGGCAGGAAGACGTGCCACTCCAGGGCAGGATAGAGCGCCCTGACGCTTTCCACGAAAGGAAGCAGGGAGACGGTAGCGAGAACAGGCTCCTGCAACTGGGTGAGCTTGCGGTAGTTCTCCACGAAAGCCGTCAACGAGCTACTGGTATCGCGAATGGCACGGATGCCCTCTTCGTAGGGCGTGCCCTGTATCTTCGGGTTAGAGAGATAGGCCTGGCAGATGCTGGAGATGGGGGCGGTGGCATTCATTATCTCATGGGTGAGCACCCGAGTGAGCTTCTGCCACGACTCCACCTCGTGCTTGGCCACAAGGCGCGCTATGTCGCCCTCCATATCGTTGAGGGCTTGCTGCAAGGCGCGCTCGCCCGAGAGGAGTCCTTTGGTAGACAACCGGAAGGAGTAGTCGCCGTTGCGCACAGCCTCCCGCATCATGAAGGCACGGTCTTTCAGTTTTCGCTGATGGCGAAGGAACAAGAAGACGGCACCGCCCACCAAGACGCAGACTACACCTATTATATATATAGCAACGATAACTGTCATCTCTTCATCTTGGCATAAAGGGTCTGACGGGTAATGCCGAGCAGTTCGGCGGCACGCGAGATGTTGCCGTGGCACTTGTCCACTACCCTGTGGACGTGTTTGCTCTCTATGCTTTCGAGCGTCTCCACCTCCATACTACGGTCGACGGCATCCTTCAGCACCCTTATCAGTTCGTCATTGTCCCAAGGCTTGGTCACGAAATCGGAAGCCCCGCTCTTCAGTCCCTTGACAGCCAACTGGATATCGGCAAAGGCAGTAATGAGCACCACGGGGATGTCGGCATGGAGGCGCCGAAGGGTACGGAGCCACACCAGTCCTTCCTGGCCGCTGTTGACACCCAGCGAAAAGTTCATGTCGAGCAAGATAACATCTACCTTTTCCTGTGCCAGCAAGGAAGTGACCGTATCGGGACAAGGCAGCGTGAGGACCCGCTCGAACGTATCGTCCAAACATATCTTCAACGCCGTGAGTACCGCAGGATTGTCGTCTATGACCAGTATCGTTCCGTATTTCATATTGCAAAAGTACGCATTTTTCCCGAAACGGAAAACGAAAAGCGTGCTGATGTATGATTATCATACAGAAGAGTGTATGAATTTCATACAATCCGCCGCTCGCCCTGTCCGTTCCCTTGGCAATAAATGGGGAAAGCAGTACTTTTGCAGACAGAAAATAAAAATGGATATAAGATGAAAAGTTATTTCAAATTTCTCTCTCGCAACAAGCTTTATACGGCTATCGAGGCTTTCGGGCTCTCGATAGCCCTGGCTTTTGTGATCATCTTGGTGTCGTATGCCAGCAGGGAGTACCGGGTGGGAACCAACCAAAAGCTGTCGAAGGAACTTTATCTGATAGGTTCGGGCGACTATCTCGGCATGACCTGGGGAACGCCTAAGGAGTTTTTCCCTTCCATTCCAGAAATCAAGGAGTGGACGAGAATCGGCGATTATTATACGGAAAAGGGAGCCGTAGTAGATGGGAAATTCTATGAGGCCAAATATTTGGCGATAGATCCCAATTTCTCCAAGATGCTCGGTTACAAATGCCGTGGATGCTCCTCCGACCATCTTTTGGCGGACGAGCACCAGGCGTTGGTGTCGGAGGCTTTCGCCAAGAAGGCGTTTGGCAACGGGAATCCTATTGGGCGCACGATTCTCAACGACACGCTGAAACTGAAAGTGGTAGGCATTATGGAAGATTTTGACTCTGAGGATATTCTGCCACAATATGATGTGTTTGTTTCCATGAAGCTCATCGAGGAAAAACACCAGCCTATGGATCAGTTTGGAACAACCTGCCCCATTGTGCGCTTGGCTAAAGATGCCGACCCTGAAAAGGTGAACCAGACCTTGCTCGACAAATACGTAGGGTATTGGAAAGGGTGGAAACGGGAAAGCGACGGGATAACCTTTATGTGGGGCAGCCAACTGGTAAGATGGGACAAGGTGCATTTCACTGAGGGAAGCGACATCTTCTCTCATGGCAACCAGACCTTGGTCAATGTCTTGCTGGCGGTAGCCTTGGTATTGCTCTTCTCTGCCATCTTCAACTATATCAACTTGACTGTGGCACAGATTGGCAATCGTGCCAAGGAGATGGCAACCCGCCGCCTGTTGGGGGAGTCGGTCATTGGAGTCATGTTGCGTTATCTCAAGGAGTCGGCTGTCTTCACTGCCTTTTGCTTCTTGTTCGGAATTTTCCTTGCATGGGCATTTGTGCCTCTTTTCAATTCGATATTAGACACGAAGATTCTGTTGTTCCATACTGTCGACCTCCTGTGGTTCTTGCCTGTCGCATACGTGGTCATTGCCTTCTTTGCGGGTTTGTTGCCAGCCGTCGTCGTGTCTCGCTTCAATCCGATAGACGTTGTGAAGGGTACCATCCGCTTGCGCAGCAAGATGTGGTTCAGCAAGATTTTCATCGTAGCCCAGAGTGTTATCAGCGTAACCTTGGTGGTGATGGCAATGACCATGTTGCTGCAGATGCGCCATCTCAACAACCTGCCGCTTGGTTACCAGACGAAAGACATTCTGTCTATCTATGCCACGCTGGATGGTTCGAAGGAGCAGATGGGTATTCTCGTCAATCGGTTGAAAAGCCTGCCCGAGGTGGAAGAGGCTACTTCCGGGCGCAACACTCCTATTAGCAGTTGGGGAAACGGTGTGCATAACGACAAGGAAGAGATGGTTTCCATGCTTCGTATGTGTATGATAGACTCCACGGCAATGAAGATGTTGGGGATGAAAATACTGGAGAAGTATTGTGAACCAACGCAAAGAAAGGTTTGGGTTACGGAGGAAACTAAGCGTGCGTTTGGAATTTCTGCTAAGAAACCGTGGTTTGGTATGCGTGATATGAGTAGCTTTGGTGTACCAGGGCATGAGTATGAAGTGTGTGGAGTCATTGCCGATTACCACAGTGGTGATGCGCTGACCGAAAATGACAACAAGTCACACAATGTCATTGGTGTAACTACACCTGGAGGATACACAGTACTTGTCAAGACGGTTGGCGACCACGTCCAGGCCTTGCAAGCCATCCGCAGCACTTGCAAGCAGGTGGCAAAGGAGTTGACGGGCCTTCCTACGGATATGGAGGTGGAATATCTGGATGACACCTTGGCGAACAACTTGAAGGACAAGCATAACATGATGGTGCTTATCGTCACCTTTATGGGTATCTCCATCCTCATTTCCGCCCTCGGCCTCTTCGGAATGTCGGTCTATTACGGCAACCAGCAGAAGCGGCAGATAGCCTTGAGAAAGGTGATGGGTGCATCGGTGGCGGATGCAGCCTGGCAGTTGGCTCGTCGCTTCCTCGTCTCTTCGATAGTGGCTGTAGTCATCGCCATCCCCATTTGCGTCAAGTTGATGCAAGACTATTTGGTAGGCTTTGTCTATCGCATCGACTTCCCTTGGTGGTTGTTGGTTGTGGGAGCAGTCTTCACCTTGCTTATTGCCTTCGTTTCCGTTATCGGCTGCACCTTGAAGACGGCATTGGAGAACCCGATAGACAGCATCAAGACGGAAGGATGATTAAAGGTAAAAAAGGGTAAAAAGGTAAAAAAGTAAAAATATTGAAGTTATGATACGTACAGAGAATCTTACAAGAATATTCCACACCGACGAGGTAGACACCATCGCCCTGGGTGGAGTCAACATAGAAGTAAAGGACGGCGAGTTTGTCGCCATCATGGGACCGTCAGGTTGCGGCAAGTCAACCCTCCTGAATATCCTCGGTTTGCTCGACAGCCCGACAGAAGGTAAATACTGGTTGGGCGACGAGGAGGTGGGGCACCTTAAGGAGCGAGAGCGCACGGCCTACCGCAAGGGCAGGATAGGCTTCGTGTTCCAGAGTTTCAACCTCATCGACGAACTGACGGTAGAGGAGAATGTCGACCTGCAGTTGAAGTACCTGGGCGTGGGCAAGACGGAGCGCAAGGAGCGTGTGCTCGATATACTGAGAAAGGTGAAGCTGAGCCATCGCGCCAAGCATTACCCCCACCAGCTCTCGGGCGGTCAGCAACAGCGAGTGGCCATAGCCCGTGCCGTGGTGGGCAAGCCGAGCATCATCCTTGCCGATGAGCCTACGGGTAATCTCGACTCCAAAAACGGTATGGAGGTGATGCAGCTGCTCAGCGAACTGAACGAGGAGGGCACCACCATCGTGATGGTTACCCACTCCAAGCATGACGCCACCTACGCCAACCGCATCATCAACCTCTTCGACGGACAGGTGGTGGATGCCGTGACGGACAAGTTGTAGGCTCTGCGTTAAAATAATTATACTTTGCTGACAACATTGGCACCTGCCGTGACAAGTTTGGCAGAACTACGGGTACAGAATGGCACCAAGCCCTGCCGAAGGCGGAAAATGGCACACAACTTGTAGTGCTGTATGTAGAACATCCAGACGGATAAGGCTTTGGGAAACAAGCGGTTAAAGTTGCTGTCTTCCATACCCGGGGCAACCGGAAAGCACGTCCCACAGGATGCAAAACATTCAAGAACTAAAAAAGTATAACTGGAGGTATTTATTATGTTGTTAGCACGTAGAAGCAATAATTCAGATTGGTTGAGCAATTTCTTCAACGACAATTTCTTCGACACCGGATTGATGTCACGTATGAACGCCACAGCACCGGCCATCAACGTAAAGGAGAACGAGAAGACGTACACCATGGAGGTGGCTGCGCCCGGACTGAAGAAAGAGTGGGTGCGTGTAAACATCGACAACGACGGCATGCTCAACATCGCCATCGAGAACAAGATGGAACACAAGGATGAGGACAAGCACGAGCACTATCTACGCCGCGAATTCTCCTACAGCAATTACCAGCAGACTTACTCTCTGCCTGACGATGCCGACCGCGAGAAGATTTCCGCCAAGGTGGAAAACGGCGTACTGGAGGTGCAGATTCCCAAGCTTGCACCCAAGGAAGAACCCAAGTACGAGAAGAAGATAGAGGTACAATAACCTCCTCTCACCATCCACACAAGGTGCGCTCTATCTCTCTCCGACGCATCTTAGACATAGAGAACAATAACGAATCAGCCAGCTTCCCGTAAGAGAAACTGGCTGATTATTTGTTTAGTAGAAAGTGACTCGCATGGGGCTCGAACCCATGACCCCAACATTAAAAGTGTTGTGCTCTACCAGCTGAGCTAGCGAGTCAATCCGCTGCGCCTTCTTCTGAAAGCGAGTGCAAAGGTACGACGTTTTTTGCAAATAGCCAAATATTTAGCCTATTTTTTGTTGTTTTTTCTTCATTCCTCGGTTGTTTCGGCATCTTTCTCGGTATATTGGGGCTTTTCGCGCGTTACATACCGTTGCCAGTAAGCTATGATAAGGGTAGTAAGCGGCAAGGCAACAATCAGTCCGATAAAGCCCAAAAGCGCTCCCCATACCGAGAGGCTCAATAGGAGAATAGCGGGATTGAGCCCCATCGCCTTACCCATAATCTTGGGCGTCACCACCATGTCGGTAATCACCTGCACCACGCAGAACACAACCAAGGCAAGTCCGAAGACAAGCCAGAAGCTCTGCCCTGTGTCTGCCGCCTTGAGCATGGCAAGAAAAGCCGTGGGGATAAGGGCGAAAGTATGCAGATAGGGCACCAGGTCCATGATGCCGATGAGGATTCCGAGGCCGATGGCCATGGGAAAACCGATGATGGTAAAACCTATGCAGAACATGATGCCCATACAGAGTGCCACCATGCCTTGCCCGCGTATGTAATTGTTCAGTTCGCGTTCCACATCCTTCATCAACGCCTGCCAGAAGGGCCTGTTCTTCTTGGGGAAGATGCGCACCCAGTTGGCGGTAAGCGTCTCGTAGTCGTACAGAATAAAGAACATATAGAGCAACGTTATCATAGAGGCGACAATGCTCAGCACGACATTGGCAGTCTGCCCCACTACGGAGAATACCTTGGGCATGGCGGTCTTCAGCGCGTCAGTAAAGTCTTTGCTCTTCAGGAAGTTCTCCACCTGTTTCTGGTTGGCGAGCAACCACTCCTTGATGACCTGTGTGAGGTTGTCCGTATGGGTGGTTTGCTGGAGCCAGCGCGTCAGCACCTCGCCCAACTTGTCGAACTGGTCTATCATGGACGGGATGATGAGCCACAGCACGCCGCCCACAATACCGATGGCTGCCACCATGGCAAGGATGATGGACAAGGCGCGCACCCTTACGTGCAGCCTTACCTCTATGAACTTGACTACCGGGTAGAGCAGATAGGCGAAGAACCATGCCACAAAGAAGGGCAACAGCACACTACTCAGATAGTTGGTAATATAGAGTATGGCGAGCACAAGCACAGCGATGCCAGCCCAGCGTATAAACTTGTCGAATGTGATTTCTTTTCCCATGATGCTATTTTTTAGATGGGGAGGTTTTGGGGAAATTGGGAAATTGGAAAATTAGGGGGGGAGTTAAGGGACAATAGCCCTGCCTATTTACAGTAAAAAATGAAGCAGAAAAGCTGTTGTCCCCTAACTTCTTTAACTTATCTAACTTCTCTAACTCCCCCTAACTAACCGTCTCAATCGCCTCCTTTTTGTAACACTCGCGGCAAAGCGGTTCGTACTCGTCCTTCTCGCCCAGGAGCACACGGCGGTCGTTGTGTACAAGGCGATGGCTGACGTATGCCAGCGAACCGCACCTTACACAGATGGCGTGCACCTTGGACACTTCGTCGGCGATGGCACACAGGGCAGGGATAGGGCCGAAGGGCACCCCCTTGAAGTCCATGTCCAGACCTGCCACAATAACGCGCACGCCATTGTTTGCCAACTGGTTGCACACCTCGACAAGGCCTTCGTCAAAGAACTGCGCCTCGTCGATGCCCACCACGTCTATGCCCGAAGCCAAGAGCAGGATGGCACCCGAAGAGTCTACGGGCGTAGACCGTATGCTGTTGCGGTCATGGCTCACCACGTCCTCATCGGAATAACGCGTATCGAGCGACGGCTTGAAGATTTCCACCTTCTGCCTGGCAAACTCGGCACGCTTCATTCTACGTATCAGTTCTTCCGTCTTGCCGGAGAACATAGACCCGCACACCACTTCTATTCTGCCGGGGCGGTGTGTCTCCCCCATCAACTGTTCTGTCATTTCGGGCGACAAAATTAACAATAAGGATTTAAAAATTGCAAAGAAAACGACATTTTTTTTGTCAAGAAAGATTTATTAACTACATTTGTACGCTGTATGGGTATATTGTATATCGTCCCCACCCCAGTGGGCAACATGGAGGACATGACTATGCGGGCCGTCAGGATTCTGAAAGAGGCTGATCTGGTGCTCGCGGAGGACACTCGCACATCGA
The DNA here is from genome assembly GCA_963601815.1 of bacterium. Taxonomy (GTDB): domain Bacteria; phylum Bacteroidota; class Bacteroidia; order Bacteroidales; family Bacteroidaceae; genus Prevotella. The sequence continues at coordinate 3,729 of CAVCGV010000091.1, read as the reverse complement.
GTGTCCTGCTGAAACATTTTGACATACGCAACCGCCTTGTGGCTCACCACAAATACAACGAGCACGGCACGTCGGCAGGCATCGTGGAACGCCTCAAGGCCGGCGAAACCATAGCGCTGATAAGCGACGCAGGAACGCCGGGCATCAGCGACCCGGGGTTCTACCTGGCACGCGAGGCTGCCATGGCGGGCATTACCGTACAGACTCTGCCAGGGGCTACCGCCTGCATACCTGCCTTAGTATCGTCCGGATTGCCATGCGACAGATTCTGTTTCGAGGGATTCATGCCGCAGAAGAAAGGACGGCAGACCTACCTGGAGTCGCTGCGCGACGAGACGCGTACCATGGTGTTCTATGAGTCGCCCTACAGGGTGGTGAAGACCCTGCAGCAACTGGCTGAGGTAATGGGACAGGACAGGCAGGCAAGTTGTTGCCGCGAGATAAGCAAGATGCACGAAGAGAGCGTGCGCGGCACACTGGCAGAACTGATAGCCCACTTCGAAGAGACGGAGCCGAGGGGCGAGTTTGTCATCGTGCTGGCAGGCAAAGACCCTAAACAGGCGAAGGAGGAGATGAAAGAACGCAAGCGCGAGGAGCGCAGACAGCGGAACGGAAAAAGAAAGAATCTGGAAAACGAGATACAGAGCGGTGTGGAGTGACTTCTTCGCACCGTTTGAGGCGGATTCTCCCGAGAACACCTTGATGGTTTTTCGCATTTTAGCTGGATAAAATCGGAAAGACACAAAAGGCTCATCCGCCTAATGAAGAAGTTTAACTATGCGTGGACCTTAGCAAGGACACGCCTTAAAAAAAAACGATTATGAAGAAACTGTTAGTAATGGTTTGCTGTGCAACCATGGCTCTGACCGGTTGCAAGGAAGGGAAGAGCACACCCGAACAGCCGAACGTGCAGCAGACAGACTCCCTGAACGACATCATCGCCCAGAAGGACAGCGAGATAAACGAGATGCTGGGAACGTTCAACGACATAGAGGAAGGTTTCCGACAGATTAACGAGGCAGAGAACCGCGTTACCCTACTCAAGAACGGGGAAGGTGCCGACAAGCGCAAGCATCTGAAGGAGGACATGCAGTTTATAGCCGAGCGTATGCGCCAGAACCGCGAGCTCATAGCCAAGCTGCAGAAGCAGCTGGAAGGCAGCAGTCTGCAGGGGTCGCAACTGAAGAAGACCATAGCCAACCTTACCCTGCAGCTTGCCGAGAAGGACAAGCAGTTACAGGCCCTGAGGGAGGAGCTCGACACCAAGGACATTCACATCGCAGCCCTGGACGAGAACATCGCCAACCTGAATACCAACGTGAACAACCTCACCACCGACAACCAGAAGAAGACGGAAACCATCAACGCACAGGACAAGCAACTGAACACGGCGTGGTACGTATTCGGCACGAAGAAGGAACTGAAGGGCCAGCACATCCTGGAAGACGGCAAGGTGATGAACGGCAACTTCAACAAGAACTACTTTACCAAAGTGGATATCCGCAACACCACAGAGATAAAGCTCTACTCCAAGTCGGCAAAACTGCTGACAGCCCACCCCGCCAGCAGCTACACACTCACACGCGACGTGAGCAAGCAGTATACCCTGCGCATCACGGACCCACAGATATTCTGGAGCACCAGCAAGTACCTCGTGGTTCTGGTAAAATAAGAACTTGCGCATCCTGAAACTGCGCAAAAACAAGTATCCTCATACGGGCTGAAAGCCCGTAAAGAAAACAACTTATGCAGTTTTTTGCATGCATGGGGCATGACAATTGGTTTAGCCCGCCTTGCTAACCATAGTAGTGTGCAGCGTCCTCGCTGCACCACCCCTCAAACATAAAACCGACGTACCTACTAAAAAAGGCAACCTATAGGAGATTCGCCTAATTCGTATCCGGAGAAACTTGCAATCCCCCTATTTCCTTTTTCCTTCGAAAAACTTCTGCATGAGTGCACGACACTCGTCCTGCAATACGCCCGAGGTAACCATAGTCTTAGGATGCATAGCGGCGGGAGCATACTTGGAATAGCCCCGTTTCTCGTCGGGAGCGCCATACACCACCCTGCTTATCTGCGCCCACCCTATGGCTCCGGCACACATCACACAAGGCTCTACCGTAACATAGAGGGTACAGTCCTTGAGATACTTGCCGCCCAGCATGTCGGCACCGGCCGTAATGGCCTGCATCTCGGCATGGGCCGTCACGTCGTGCAGCATCTCCGTCAGATTGTGTGCCCGTGATATGATACGCTCTCGACACACGATGACGGCACCTATAGGTATCTCGTCCTTGTCGTAGGCTGCCTGCGCCTCCATAAGCGCGCGGCGCATAAATTCTTCGTCCTTGTTGTCTTTATTTTCCATTTTGCTGATTTATTGTTTTCGGGCTGTCGTCTTGCGCTATCCACCGAGGGAGTGCCAGGGCACCCATGACAAGGAAGGGATAGTAGAAAATCATTCTCCAGAGCATGGCTGCCAGGATGGCAACGGAGGCATCGGGCAGAAAGTCGGAGTAGTACAGGCGGAACATCAGCTCGGCAAGTCCGCTGCCACCCGGCGTAGGACTGAGAATGGAGATCATCCACATTACCCATTGTCTCGCCCACGCCACAAGCATGTTGCCCTGCACCTGAAAGGCCATGAGTATCGCCACCACGATGGCAAACCTCGCCAGCCACGCCATGGAGGTGTACCCCATCAATTGCACCCAAAAGCGGAAGCCTTCCTGTTTGGCCTCTGCCGACGCCATCGTCATCTCATCGGAGAATTTCTCTACCCTTCCGCGAAACCTCCGCAGGAAGGGTATCTTGCAGCAGCCTTTCAGCACCCACCCCAATGCCTGCGGGCGATGCAGCAGCAGGAGGTAGAGGATGGCACTCCATACCGCCACTATCAGCGTGCTGCAGAGGAAGACGACATGTATGCCCCCTTTTATCCACTCGTTTGCCGTACCGGCGTCTGCGCCCACGCCCTCCGCCATGCAAAAGAGGGTACCGGACGGCACCAGCAGAAAGAGCAGAAAACTGCTCAGGGCTATGAATGCCTCGTCGGCAAGGAGGGCGGCAAACATCGTAAAGATACTCCTGCCCATGGTCACGCCTTCGCGGTTGAGGTAGATGAAAGCCAGTCCGCTGCCGCCCACAGCAGAGGGAGTAACGGCAGAGGTAAACTCGCAGAGCACGTTGATGCGGAAACTCTGCGCAAAGGTTATCCGCCGTCTGCAGAGATGGCGGAAACGGAGCGAGAGCATCACGTTCTGTGTGGCGAAGAGGAGAATCGCCAGAGCCACCCCGAGAAAGAACGTCGGGGAGAGTTCTATTTTCCTGAGCGAGTCGGCGTCAAATTCCCTTACCATCATACCGATGATTACCACCAGTCCGATGGATGCTGCCAACCATAAATGCCATTTCTTCATGCTGCCGTCCTTCTGTATAATGTCTGTACTTTACTTTTTGCTTATCCACATCCTGTGGTTTCCTCTTCCTATGTCGCCGAAAGGAGCATTGCCGAAGTACTGAGATAAAGGGCTGATGCCTATGCCGCCCCACCCGGGACGTGCCGTCCGCTGGCACGAGGAGGAAGATTTACCCGTGCAAAGATACGAAATCTTTTTTATATGGCAGGGTATAGAAATTTTATTGTTGCGGATTTGAGGTTTATAGCGGAAAGGTAAGGCCCAACGAGTATATAGCCCTGGGCAAGCCGTAGTAGGTGCTGCGTCC
>CAVCGV010000090.1:0-12837 GCA_963601815.1 bacterium | reverse complement strand
TTGGCACATTTCGCGAATCAAAAAAATGCTCAAGTTATTTTTTACACGTTACTTAGTTATTTTCTCTTGCCTTTCGGCTTGTTGTTCTTGTCAAAGTTGGGGTTGAAGCTCTTTTTCTTCTTGTCCTTGAAGTAGCCCGACGGGTTAGCGTCGCGCAGTTCTTTGCGTGCCTGTGCTACAACTTTACGGATATCCCTGTGTAGAGGCTTTCCGCCGTTCAGGTATTTCTCCTCATCGTAGCATCCTACGTTACCGAATCCCTTAGGCTCAAACCGGTCGGGACGTTTGCCGTTTCTGTCCTTTCTGCCATCTCTGCGGCTCACGTCATTGTTGCGGACATTCTTGGCATTGGCTTTACCGCCATGTCGGGCAGTATTCCCTACACCGGGATTGTCGTAGGTGGAGCCGATGGCTTTAGCGTCGTATACGGCATGGCCGCGGTAGCTTCCGGGTTTGTCGTACAATTTGGCTATCAAGTCTGTACGGCCTATACGCCGCAGTTCTGACTCTATGTCGCGTCTCTCTCCCGGTTTGTACCAGAAGAAGAACATGCGCTGTGCCAGCTTTTCGCGTGGTGTCTTGGCACTGAACACAGGCTCCAGCGTGTACGGGTCGTAGCCCGTGTACCATGTTTCGGTAGAGATGGTCATGGGGGTAGGAGTGAAGTCCTGCACCTGTTCCAGATGGAAGTCCAGTCCCTTGGTGATTACCGCCAGTTCTGCCATGTCTTCTTCGTGGCATCCTGGGTGTGAGCTGATGAAGTAAGGGATAATCTGCTGGTTGAGTCCCTCCTCCTTGTTAATCTTGTCGAAGATGCGCTTGAACTCGTAGAATAGCTTGAACGACGGTTTGCGCATGAATCGGAGTACCTCGTCGCTGGTGTGCTCGGGAGCAACCTTCAGACGACCGCTTACATGGCGTGTAATCAGTTCGCGTGTGTATTGGCGTGCTGCCTCGTTGCTCTTCTCGTCCTTGCTGCGGTGCAGCAGGAGGTCATAGCGTACACCACTGCCAATGAAACTCTTCTTGATACCGGGCAGGGCATCGACAGCATGGTAAATGTCGAGCAACTTGCTGTGGTCGGTATCGAGGTTGGGGCATATTTGCGGATGCACGCACGACGGTTTTTTGCATACCGAGCATGCCTTCAGGTTTCTGCCGTGCATGCCGTACATGTTGGCAGATGGACCTCCAAGGTCGCTGAGGTAACCCTTGAAGTCGGGCATCTCTGTTATTTTCTTTACTTCCTTCAGGATGCTCTCCTTGCTGCGACATACAACAAACTTACCTTGGTGGGCAGAGATGGTACAGAACGAGCAACCGCCAAAGCATCCGCGGTGCAGGTTTACCGAGAACTTGATCATCTCGTACGCCGGTATCGTCTTGCCTTTGTACTTGGGGTGGGGCAGACGCGTGTATGGTAAGTCAAAGGCTGCGTCCAACTCTTCGGTCGTCATGAGCGGGAAAGGTGGGTTTACCACCACAAACTTTCCGTCCACCTCCTGTATCATGCGCTGGGCATGCATCTTGTTGGCCTCCTCTTCCAGATGGCGCACATTCTCTGCCTGTCCTTTCTTGTTGCGCAGACATTCCTCGTGGCTGTGGAGTATGATGTCGTCGTCTTTGTATCCGCCCGGTATCTCGTTCTCCTTCAGGTAGAACACGGCCTGCGGCATGTCTCGTATCTCGCTCAGGCTTTTGCCTTGTGCCAGGTTGTCGGCAAGGTAGACGATACTCTTCTCGCCCATGCCGTAGAGAATGAGGTCGGCTCCCGAGTCGCACAGTATGCACTTGCGCAGTTTGTCCTGCCAGTAGTCATAATGGGTGATGCGCCTGAGCGAAGCCTCTATGCCCCCGAGGGCAACGGGTACGTCGGGGTAGAGTCGCTTGAGAATCTGTGTATAGACAATGGAGGGATAGTCTGGCCGCATGTCGTGCCGCGAGTCGGGGCTGAAGGCATCTTCGCTGCGCGTGCGCCTGTTGGCCGTGTAGCGGTTTACCATAGAGTCCATGGCTCCTGGTGACACACCGAAGAAGAGACGGGGCCTCCCCAACTTCTTGAAGTCGCGGAAGTCACCATGCCAGTCAGGCTGCGGCACGATGGCCACACGGTAACCATGTGCCTCCAGTATCCTGCCGAGCACGGCAGGCCCAAAGGAGGGGTGGTCCACGTAGGCGTCGCCCGAGAAGAGGATGACATCCAGTTCGTCCCAGCCTCTCAGTTCACATTCCTTCTTGGTAGTTGGCAGGAAGTCGGTCAACTTGTATTCCATGTCTGCGTGTTCTCCTATGCTTAGTCGTTTACGTCGTCGGCTGATGTGTCTGCTGTTTCAGCCATGCGCTTGTCTTTCCAGTCGACGAAGAGAAGCACGAGGTTGTGCAGTCCTAAAGCCTTCATGTTCTGGTTGTAGATGACATCCAAACAGAGGTCGAGCAGCGCCTTGTCCTGTGTGCCGGCCGACTCGAGCAGTGCGCGCACGTTGTACTTCAGTTTGTCGAGCACTTCCTCGTCGATGATGCCGTTGCTGTCTACGAGGTTGCGCAGCAGTTGATACTTGTCGATGGTCTCTAAATGCAGGTCGCTCACTTCGATGGAGCGTGTGCCTGACTGGTTGGCTTGAATCTTGTACATATATTTTGTTCTTTTGTTCTTTTTTCTTTTTCGTAAAGAAGAGTCAGCTTCAGGTTCCGTTCGGGTGAGGAGAGAGTCTTCTTTTTGCCCTGATGATGTGTCCTGCCGACGATGTAAGGACTTATTCTGTAAGGAACTTTAAGATGCCTGACATGATGTCCTTGCGCAGTCGCTCGTCGGTGATGCACTCTACCGGAAAGCCGACGGTAAGGCTCCGGTAGTCGTTGCCACGGTACGCCACTGCGGCACTGGTACCTGTACTGTACCTCATGGCGGTGAAAGCTTTAGACGCTTCCTGTGGCTTGAGAATCTCGGGGTGCGTAGCAGCATAATGGTGCGCATTGGGGGTGTTGTGGAAAGCAAAATTCAGTCCTAAACCCGTAACCTGTGCCGAGGTCTGTACAATGCTGTCGCGTACGAGGACCGTGGAGTCTTCTGCTATAGGCATTTCTATGGTGTAATGCGTGCCGGTAGGTTCGTAACTTACCTTAAGCACATCGGCGAGAAACGCCTGTTCGTTATCAGTGAGCATGTCTGCCCCCGTGTACGACCCGCTTACGAGTAGAGCACCGCCTCCCTGTGTGTAGGCACGCAGCAGGCGCTGTAGCAACGGGGTGAATGTCTTGTAGTAAGTGTGGGTGTAGCCGTCGTTACGCTCCAGACCGTTGATAAGGTCTATGGCGTGGTATTGTTCCGTCTTAACCTTACCCGAAAGAAGCGCCTGGACCGAGCAACTTGCCATGTTATATTTGCCCGAGGCTGCCAGGGCGGCGGCATGTTCCGCCACGTAGTTGAAGTCGTTGCCCGCCATGAAGTCTCCGGCCATCTCCTCGCCGCAGTAACCCAGTCCGCTGCTGTTTTCCACCCCCATGCGCCTGCGGTCGAAGACAAGTTGCTTGCCTATCCATCCTGCCGTAAGTCCATAGCTTACGCCCGGGTCCTGGTCCATGTCGAATCCCTGCAGCGAGTCGTTGTCTATTACCTGTGGAGCGGCAAGTCTGTGGAAGTTGTTTACGATGAGTATGTTTTTCTTTGCCTGTGCCGACTTGAGTACACACAGTTCCTCTGAAGGAAAACTCTCTCCGCCACGGTTGACGGCAGCCACTTTGAACCTGTAGAGTTTACCCTGCTCGACGGGAATCTTGCAGTAGGCTCCCTTCACGACGGTTCCGTTGTCGTATCCGCCTTTGCCGCAGGCGGTATAGACTATATAGGAGTCGGGCATGGCAGAAGGTTCGTCCTTGTCGGCCTGTGGGTTCCATGAAAGGTGGGCATAGCCGTCATTGCCAGCCACGGCAGAGAAATTGTCCGGTGCGAGTGGCTGGACGGTGTACGGTTTGCCATGGTTGGAAGAGACGTAGCGCAGTATGGTTTTGTATATGGAGCGGGCTATCCAGAATTTTCCTTCAGGGTCCTGGGCTATCTTCATGTCAGGGAAGCTCTGGTGTGAGAGCATCTCGATGATGGCCGACGGTACTTCCGGCAGGCGCGTCTCCGAGTAATTGCGGTCCCAGAGGTAACGCTCGGAGAAGTCACCGTAGCGCGACTGCATGTCGCTGACGAGGTTCTTGAGCAGAGCCTGTGCAAAGTCTTTGGATGTCATTCTGGACACACCGCTGCACAGCATCCCGTCGTTGAAGTCGGTGGTACAGATGGCAAGAGGTCCCCAGGTAGTTCTGCCGTCCTTGTTGTACCCGGCATCGCTGTGTAGGGCAAGCGACAGTTCTATGGGTACACCGCCTCCTTCAAGTGCAGGCATATAGACACTTCCCCCGCCCAGCCAGTTGGTCATGAGCGAACGGGTGTTGATGTCGTCGGCATAGTCGTTGGCCCCGTTGCGTCCTCCGTATACAGCGTAGGGTGCGCCTGCCCACTGGGCATAGTAGCGTGCCCCTTCCAGGCATCTCGGTAGTCCGCTTCTGTATCCGCCTCGCGTAATGTTTCCCATGCCTCCTCCGAAACGCACGGCATCGGTAGTTACCACGCCTCGTTTGGAAGCATGGTTGGTAACCACGACGCGGTTGAACGCATTGCACCCTCCGTCAAAGTCGAAGGTACCCAAGTATACCCATGTTCCGCCCCCCATGCGCTGGTTGACGGTAAACTCGGTGGCCTGGCCTTTGTGATAGACGATGTACTTGGCGTCGGGAACACTCTTGGGCAGAGTGGCGTAGCTGACGTACACCGCATAGCGTCCTGCCTCAGGTATGTTGGGCTGATAGCTTATCTCGCTGCAGTTCTTGCGCCGTGTGGCCTTGGCCTGTCTCACGGTACCGCTTCTGAAAGGGTTTTCTCCGTCGGTGTACGATACCTGTCGTGCTGCAAAACCAACGGAGTCGCATGCCTTCCATTTCTTGCCCGTTTCCACTTCGAGGTAATAAGGGCGCTTTACTGCATCGTCGTTGTCCACGATGACCTCGTGCTTCTGCCAGTCGCGCTCTCTCGGTGTGAAGACGATGGCGCCGGCATTCTGCAGCATGGGTATGAGAAAGGGTACGACGATGGTCTGTGTGAAGAGGTCTTCGTTGGTGCAGAACAGGTTGGGGCGCTGCCATTTCCATCTGTTAGTACCCGCATCGTAGTAACGTCCGTGCGAAGCCCAGACGGAGAGATGGCGGTTTTGCAGTCCCTGCGTGATGAAGTAAGGACGTGAAACGTTGAATACCCAGGGATCGCCCGTGTATTCTATTCCGTACCATGCATTCGTGTTGCCGTCAAGTCGCAAAGAATGGGCTGCCGACACCTTCTGCCCGGAAGGTGTCGGCAGCTCGGTGTGTGCTGTTGCTGCCAACAGGAACAAGGAGCATGTTGTAGTGCAGCATGCCCTTAATGCCGTGTTGTGTGGTTTTCCTTTCAATGTTTTGTATCCTAATCTTGTGTTCTGCTTTGTCTTTTGTGAAGACAGAGATGGCGCGGGGTGTTGCCTACAGGTCGCCTACGGTGAAGTTTTCCGGCTTTTTGCCCTTAAAATCCTTGAAGTACAGTTTTATCTCGCGCAGTTCGTTGTCAATGTCACCAGTGGGAACTATTTGGCGTGTACAGCGGATGACCTTCTTTTCATAGTCTACCCCATAGAGCAGGACGGGAATCTCCGCCTTCATGGCAATAAAATAAAATCCCTTTTTCCAGTCGGGGTTAGGCGAGCGTGTGCCTTCAGGCGTTATGCACAGGCAGAAGCGCTGTCTCTGTTTGGCCTCTTGGGCCAGATTGTCGGTCATGCTGGTGTGCTTGCTGCGCCATACGGGTATTCCGCCCATCTTGCGGAAGATGGTGCCCAACGGCCAGAAGAACCATTCTTTCTTCATCAGGAAATTGCACTTCATGCCTTCTGCATGTGCGTACAACTGTCCCAGGAAGAGGTCCCAGTTGCTGGTGTGGGGTGCCAGGCAGATGATGCATTTGGAAGGGAAGTCGACAGTTACGTCCTTCTTCCATCCCAAGTGCTTATAGAGTATCCAGTTGCAGAGTTGCTGTATCATTATAATATAATAATGTGTGCCTACGGCTGTTATCCAAGACTTGTTATCTGGTCCACAATCTCGTCAACCTTCTTGTTGAAATCTTCTTTCAGATTGTTGAAGTATTTTTTCTGTTCCATTCCAGGCTCCGGGTGGGATATGCGGGCAATGAAATCGGTACGCATCAGGATGATGCCTGCCAAGATGCCGTCCACATCCTCGGCTGCGGTTTTGCTGCTGTACAGTGACGCTGCCACACACTCGGCAAAAAGCTCGCTCAGTATGTAGTTTACAGATTGTTTGAGTTGTCTTTTGTTGGCCATAGTTTAAAAAATTAAATGGTGGTACTTGAAAAATATCGTTCAAAGATAGTAAAATTTATCGAGATACAAACAAAAGAAGTGGAAAAAAACAGATATTAACTCTATTTTAGCATAAATTGTTTTACAGTATGAAAAAAAACAATTATTTTTGCATTGTTTTTGAAGTTTCAACTAACTAAATTATTGCAAATAACTATGGAAAAAAGTGCATTGCAGTTGGCAAGAGCTGCTTATCAGCCTAAGTTGCCAAAGGCACTTCAGGGACCTGTAAAGGCCGTTGAGGGTGAGGCAACACAGTCAGTGGGTAACCAGGAAGAAATCAAGGCTCTCTTCCCTAACACATACGGTATGCCTGTCATCACATTCGAGGCTGGCGAGGCTAAGGAGCTTCCTGCTTTCAACGTAGGTGTTATCCTCTCTGGCGGTCAGGCTCCTGGCGGTCATAATGTCATCTCAGGTCTTTTCGATGGTGTCAAGTCACTCAACCCTGCCAACAAGCTCTACGGCTTTATTCTTGGTCCTGGCGGATTGGTAGACCACAAATATATGGAGATTACACCGGAGTTGATGGACGAGTACCGCAACACTGGCGGTTTCGACATTATCGGTTCTGGCCGTACCAAGCTGGAGAAGGAAGACCAGTTTGAGAAAGGTATCGAGATTCTTCGTGAGCTTGGCATCAAGGCACTCGTTATCATCGGTGGTGACGACTCTAATACCAACGCTTGCGTCCTCGCCGAGTACTATGCTGCCAAGAAGTATGGCGTACAGGTAATCGGTTGCCCCAAGACCATCGACGGTGACTTGAAGAACGACCAGATAGAGACTTCTTTCGGTTTCGATACTGCTTGCAAGACTTACTCTGAACTTATCGGCAATATCGAGCGCGACTGCAACTCTGCACGCAAGTACTGGCACTTCATCAAGTTGATGGGACGCTCTGCTTCTCACATCGCACTTGAGTGTGCTCTGCAGACCCAGCCCAACATCTGTCTGGTTTCTGAGGAGGTAGAGGCTAAGGAAATGTCTCTCGATGACGTCGTTACATACATCGCTACAGCTGTAGCCAATCGTGCCGCTGAGGGTAACAACTTCGGTACTGTCCTCATCCCTGAGGGCTTGATAGAGTTTATCCCTGCCATCAAGAAGCTTATCGCAGAACTGAACGAGGTTCTTACAGACCCTGCAACAGGCGAGAGCCGTGAGTTTGCAAGTGCCGAGGAGCAGATTGCATTCGTTAAGGGTGCCATCGCCAAGGACAACCTCGCAGTATTGGAGTCTTTGCCGGTAGATGTTGCCCGTCAGCTCTGCCTCGACCGCGATCCTCACGGAAACGTTCAGGTATCGCTCATCGAAACAGAAAAGTTGCTCTCTCGCATGGTAGCCAAGAAGTTGGCAGCCTGGAAGGAAGAGGGTAAGTATGTTGGCAAGTTCTCTGCCCAGCACCACTTCTTCGGTTACGAGGGTCGTTGCGCAGCTCCTTCCAACTATGATGCTGACTACTGCTACTCACTCGGTTACAATGCATCTCGCCTGATAGCCAATGGCAAGACGGGTTATATGTCTATCATCAAGAACACTACAGCTCCTGCTGCCGAGTGGATTGCCGGTGGTGTGCCTATTACGATGATGATGAACATAGAGCGCCGCAACGGTGCCAACAAGCCCGTTATCCGCAAGGCTCTCGTAGAACTGGACGGTGCTCCCTTCAAGTATTTCGCTTCGAAGCGTGAGCAGTGGGCTAAGGAGACAGCTTATGTTTATCCTGGTCCTATCCAGTACTGGGGACCTTCTGAGGTTTGCGACCAAACCACCAAGACGCTCCAGTTGGAGCAGGGAAAATAGTCCTTTAGGATGGTCCTGATACACGACTGGACACAATAACAAGCAATCATCATAAGGAAGGGTGTATCAAGCTTAAAGCTGATGCACCCTTCCCGCTTTTATGTACAATGCCCATGCCTACACGAAAAAAAACAAACAGAAGCAAGACCAACAGCCCAACGGGGCGTACCAGCTACCGTAAGAGAGGTTCTGCGGCACGTAACCGCTGGGCATGGGTTGTCGGTGGGGCTTTGATAGTGGCATTGTACGTGTGGGCATTCAATTATTTCTTTGTCAGTCCTACAGGCTTCAGATGGCGGGCCCTCTATGGTGATGCGGAATATCCTGAGGGGTACGAGATTCACGGCATTGACATTTCCCATTACCAGGGCGATATCGACTGGGAGCAACTCAAAAATGCCATGATACAGGGATGTCCGGTGCGTTTTGTTATCATCAAGAGTACGGAAGGTGCGTCGAGCCTTGACGAAAACTTCCGCAGCAATTTCAATCAGGCACGCGACTATGGATTTATCAGAGGCGTGTACCACTTCTGGAGCAACAAGTCTACAGCACGCGACCAGGCTTATTTCTTCCTCGACAAAGTGCACCTTACTGACGGCGACCTGCCGCCGGTTCTCGACATCGAGCACAAACCGGAAGACAAGAATGTAGATGATTTTCAGCGTGACGTACTGACGTGGCTCCACATCGTGGAAGACCGCTACCATGTAAAGCCCATCATCTATACCAATCACAAATTTAAGGAGGAATATCTCAGCGCACCCGTCTTTGACGATTACCCTTACTGGATAGCCCACTACTATGTGGACAAGGTACAGTACAAGGGCAAATGGAAGTTCTGGCAGCATACCGATGCCGGTAAACTGCCGGGCATAAAAGGATATGTGGATTTTAATATCTACAGCGGCAGTTACTATGACCTGCGCCAGCTCTGCATAGGAGCCAACAACAGCGAGCGTACGTTTGATTTTACGGAAGAATACAACGACTGATGCTGTATGTGGAGATTCCTGAGCCGGCACAGTACGGAAACGGAGTAATATATATAAGGTGGAGACTAAAAAACATCAAATAACTGCCCGTCTGAAGAAGAATAAAACTATGCTTTAGAATAAGCCTTAGTAACGACAAAAAAATAAGATGGTAAACTTCGGCTTCAATATCATAAGTCAAGAATTGGCGAATTAAAGAAATTTCCTAATATCTTGAAGATATAGAATTACGGGAAGGCTTGGCAAGTCAAGCTGAAGACCTTGGAATTCTTACTAATTCCGAGCATAGATAAATTCTACTATTCTCAAATTCTTGACATTAGAATAATACCAAGTTTTATACAGATTACTTAAACCAAACAGTACATGGAACCATTCAGAATACATATCTTGGGCTGTGGCAGCGCACTGCCAACCCTGCAGCATAACGCCACATCGCAGGTGGTGGAGGTGCGCGGAAAGTTTTTTATGATAGACTGCGGTGAGGGTACACAGATGCAGTTGCGCCGTACGCATATCCATTTTTCTAAACTGCAGGCCGTATTCATCAGCCATCTGCATGGTGACCATTGTTTCGGTCTTCCAGGACTGCTCTCCACGTTCGGCATGTTGGGGCGTACCAGCAAACTGAAAGTCTTTGCACCAGCGGTCTATCAAGACTTGTTTGCCCGACAGATGGACTTCTTCATGTCCGGTTTGGGATACGAAGTGGAGTTTGTCGGCATAGATACGACGCAGGCGAAGGTTATCTTCGAAGACCACTCGCTCTCGGTCAGTACCATCCCGTTGCAGCATCGTGTGCCTTGCTGTGGCTTCCTTTTCAGAGAGAAACCTACATTGCCGCACATCCGGCGCGACATGATAGACTATTATGGCATTCCGGTAAGTCAGATAAACAATATCAAGAACGGGGCAGGATGGACTACCGCCGACGGAGTGGACGTTCCGCACGACCGGCTGGTGGAGCCTGCCGATGCTGCGCGCAGTTATGCCTACTGCAGCGACACGCGTTACGTTCCGGCTTTGGCGGATGTGGTAAAGGGGGTGGACATGCTTTACCATGAAAGTACTTACACCTCCGAAAATGAAGACCGTGCACGCCTTTACAGTCACTCTACGGCGCGGCAGGCTGCTACGATAGCCCTGAAGGCCGGGGTGGGGCAGTTGCTCCTGGGCCATTACAGTGCCCGTTACAATGACGAGCAGGTACTCTTGCGTGAGGCGCAAGAGGTGTTTCCGCAATCCTTCCTCACAGGTGAAGGAAAGGTTTTTGACGTGTGTAGCCCCGCCGCCAAATAGTCTTTAGCGGAAAGGATTGGTGGACTTGGGAGAGAAAAAATGAAAAAAAGAGATTTTCCGTGCAAGTTTTACAGCTTACACTTGTTATGTAAATAAGAGACCCAACCTCGAAGTCTCTACTTTGGGTTGAGAGAGAGAGTAACGCATGTACATGAGCCAGGAGAAGACTTCAGAAAGAACCCTCGTAGAGGCCGTAAGAAATGGTGACCGTAAGGCCATGCATGAGCTTTACGACCGCTATGCGGGGTTTGCCATGGCTGTAGCCTTGCGTTACGACCCCGACAGGGAGGAGGTGCGCGACGTGGTGCAGGACAGTTTCGTGAAAGTGTTCTCCGCCATCGGAAGCTTCGATTACCGCGGCGAAGGATCGCTCAAGGGATGGCTGCTGCGCATCGTGGCAAACGAGGCCATCAATCACGTAAAGAGACGGGCAAGAATAACCTTCGTGGAAGATATTCCCGATACGCCCGATGACACGGGCGCCGATGTGCCGCGAGTGCCTCCCGATGTGCTGACACGCCTCATCGGAGAACTGCCCGACGGTTACAGACTGGTACTTAACATGTTCGTCTTCGGGCAGAAGAGTCATAAGGAGATAGCCGCAGAGTTGGGCATAGGCGAGAGTACATCGGCTTCTCAATACCTCAGGGCCAAGAAACTCTTGGCTTCTAAAATAAAGCAATACCTCAAGGAAAATGGATAAGGGCAAGACAGACTGGACGGACGCACTGCGCAGACAATTGGCGGACTACGAAGCTGCTGTTCCCGATGACATGTGGGCGGGCATTGAGCAAAAGCTTGATGCCGTGCAACAAGATGCTGGAGACGGTGCACTGTCGGTGCATGGTAACCAGCACCGTCGGCGTATGCCGTTGCTAAGGTGGGGGGTGGCTGCTTCTCTTGCCGTGTTGGTTGCAGGAGGTTCCTATGTGCTTCTGCGTCCTTCCCATCCTTCCGAAATGCCGACTGCGCAGAAGGCAGAAGGCGGTGCTCCAGTCTCTTCTGTACGGCCTACTGAACCGACGCATGTTCCCACACTTCTGGCTGATGCCTCCTTGCCCGGTAACGTATCTGTACGACCGAGGGGGAATGGCGCGAGGTGTGCTGTTACAGAGTCTAAAGCTGCTTCGGCTTCATGTGACGACGGAGAACAATCGTTGCTCCTTGCCGAGACATCAGCACCGCAAACGGCAGAGACCTCTGGAGCAGAAAAAGAGACGGAGCAGTCGGGCGTGAAAGCGCAGCGCAGTGTGGAGAGTCTGACCTCTTCTGATACGCAGACCACTACCGCCGCATTGGGAGCCGACGGAATGATGCTTGCGGCAGATGGTATGGGTGGCGTTGCCGTAAAACGTCATGGCAAGTCGGCCGACTGGAGTGTGCGGCTCTATGGCGAGAATGGAGTTTTAAGGGGTGGCTCAGGAGTAAATGCTGAACAGTCGGGCAACGTGCTTGCCGCCTCTTCCAGTTCCGAGCCGCGCCCCGAGGATGTGGTTTCTGAAATGTCGCCCGTGTTGCTGACCGCTGTACAGAACATACCTGTGCGTGCCACTCATCACATGCCTGTATCCGTGGGCTTGCAGGTTGGCATCCCGTTGTGGCGCAATCTCTCGCTTTCCACAGGACTGGTCTATACGCAGGCGCGTTCCGAGTTTACCGATCTTCACTATGGCGCAGAGTCTACTGCCACGCAGACACTCCATTATGTGGGCGTTCCCGTCGGACTCGACTATGGGGTGTGGAGCTCCCGTTGGGTACGTACCTATATCCATGCCGGTGCCGAGGGCGCCGTATGTGTAAGCAATTACACGGTAGAGGAAAACAGAAGGGTAGAGGATGCTCCGCGCGACCGCATGCAGTGGTCTACCCAGATAGCTGCGGGCGTACAGTTGGACATCCTTCCACAACTGGGTGTCTATGCCGAACCGGGTGTCAAGTATTATTTTGACAACGGGAGCAGCCTCGACAATACTTTCAAAAAACGTAAGCTCAACTTTAACTTCCAGTTGGGCTTGCGCTGGAATATCAAGTAGAATTTCGTTAAAGCGGGCTGAAGGCCCAACATTAACTTCCAGTTGGGCTTGCGCTGGAATATCAAGTAGAATTTCGTTAAAGCGGGCTGAAGGCCCAACATTAACTTCCAGTTGGGCTTGCGCTGGAATATCAAGTAGAATTTCGTTAAAGCGGGCTGAAGGCCCAACGAGCGCATAGCCCAGGGCAAGCGAAGCGGCACCCTGGGTATATGTTAGGAACTAATCACTCTCGCCCTGTAAGGGCAAAAGCGT
>CAVCGV010000089.1:0-12917 GCA_963601815.1 bacterium | reverse complement strand
TAAGTTATTTTTTGAACCTGTACTAAATACTTGCGGTAACGGAAAAATGTATTAATTTTGCAAGCGATTTGACTAATTTGCTAAACGAACAAAAAACAGCACTAACATGAAAGCGAAGTGTATGATTGCGGCATTGGCATGCGTAGGAACATTCCTGTGCCTTAACATCTCTGCTGCTTCCAATCGACGGGGGACGACGGAGGGGCAGTCGGATGGTATAGAACAGCGAAGAACAAACCTACGCGACAGTATCCTGGCGCACATAACGGGGGCGAAGATTCCTGCCAGGACGTTGCAGATAAAGCGCTTTGGCGCCAAGAACGACGGCAGGACGGATTGTCGTGCAGCCTTCAGCAAGGCGATAAAGAAGGCGTCGGCGATGAAGGGGGGACGGATAGTAGTGCCGGAGGGTACGTATTATATAAAGGGGCCCATTGTGCTGCAGAGCGACGTGTGCATAGAACTGGAGAAGGGAGCTACCCTAAAGTTTGCCTCCGAGGAAAAATATTACCCCATGACCAACACCAGTTGGGAGGGGACTTTCCTCTACAACTATTCGCCGCTTATCTATGCCTATGGGGCGAAGAATGTTTCGATCGTAGGGGAGGGGACCATCGACGGCAACGCGATGACGACCTTTGCCACATGGAAGCCAAACCAGAAGAGGGCGCAGCGGCTTAGCCGAAAGATGAACCACGAGGAGGTGGCGGTAGAGGAGCGCCGGTTTGGCGCCGGCTTTTGGCTGCGTCCGCAGCTGGTGCAGCTATACTGCTGTGAGGGCATAACCCTCGAGGGGGTGAAAATAACCAACTCGCCCTTCTGGTGCATCCATCTGTTGAAGAGCCAGAACATCGTGTGCCGCAACCTGCGCTATGATGCCAAGCTTATCAACAACGACGGCATAGACCCGGAGTGTTCGCGTAATATCCTCATAGAGGGGGTGGAGTTTAACAACGGCGACGACAACGTGGCTATCAAGAGCGGACGGGACAACGACGGATGGAACGCCCATTCGCCGTCTGAGAACATCATTATACGCAACTGCCGTTTCAAGGGCTTGCATGCTGTGGTGATAGGCAGCGAGATGTCGTCGGGTGTGCGTAACGTGATAGTGGAGAACTGCGACTATGCCGGGTATTGTAAGCGGGGAATTTTTATAAAGACGAACCCAGACCGTGGCGGTTTTGTGGAGAATGTATTTGTGAAGAACTGCACCTTCGGTGATGTGGAGGACCTCTTCTATGTTACCTGCCGATATGCTGGCGAGGGGCAGGACAACAGTCATTTCTCTACCGTAAGAAATATCTTTGTGGACGGTTTGAAGTGTCGTAACGTGAGTGCTGCCGCCCTGGTGCTGCAAGGTACGGAGACTAAGCCGGTTACTAATGTCTGCTTTGATAACATAGAGGTGGCGAGTGCCCGGACGGGTGTGAGCTTCGAGAATGTGCTCGGCGTAAGCATAGGGGAATGTCTCATAGGCAAGAAGGCGGGCACTCCGACGCAGGATACGCCTCACGACAAGGTGTTCGACAGAGGCGATTAGGCTATGAACAAAGCAGGTTACAGCTGCGGCACGTTTTTGTGCCGGCTGTAACCTGCTTTTTGGGGGTATCAGAAGTTGATGTGTGCGGCAAACTCTACGGTGAAGGGGCGGATGTAGGTGCCGGACATTACGTAGTTCTTATAGGCGGAACCGTCCTCGAGAAGGTCGGCTGCAGAGATGCTGCCCGAGCAACCCTTCGTGTTGAAGAAGTTGATGAAATTGACGGAGAAGCTCACGTGCTTGTTCATATTGTAGTCGATGCCGCCAAAGGTCTCCCATCGGCCGTTGAAGTAGAGCGAGTTGGTCTTGTTGATGTACTGCTTGCTCTGGTAGCGGAAGCTTGCCCAGATGCGGAACAGGCTGAAGGAGTAGCTTGGGTCGAGCTCGATGAGCACCTTGCTCACGCCTGTTGTAATCTTGTCGTCGAAGCAGTAGCTCTTCGTACCGTCGCTAAACTCTGCCGTCATGCTGAAGTTCTTGTACTTAGGGCTCTGCAGGGTGAGCAGACCGTGGAAAGTGAAGCCCTTGAAGGGGTTGAGCACCACGTCGGTGGTCCAGCCGATGGTCTGTACGTCGTAGTTGATAGGGATGGTAACGACATCGGCGGAGTTAGAAGGGTTAGTGAACTGCGAGCGGCTCTTGTAGTTGCTCTGGTTGATGATGGAAACCTGTGAAACCAACTGCATCCAGGGAGTGTTCCAGAAGAGTCCGACCTTGCCGAAATGAATCTGTACAGGGTCGAGCACAGGCATGTATGCTCCGGCGAAGTCCTCCGACTTAGGGTGCTGCATGGCATAGACATACTCAGCCAGCACGCCGAAGCCCTTGGTGATGGTGTAACGTCCGTTGATGGTAGCGGCAGGGTTCATCCAGTGCTTGCTGAAGTGCGTCTTCTGCCCCTGAGAGAGGCTCCATCCGAGCGTACGGCGGTTGGCATCGTAGGTAGCTGTCTCGTCGGTGGCGTTGGCGTAGGCATAGGCATTCTGACCGCCTATGGAGTAGTACTCAGCACGCACACCGGCAGAGAGCCAGAGGCGGCGGTTAACCTGCCAGTCGTCAGAGAGGTAGATGGCAAACTTCGTCTCGTGGGTGTTGTAGTATTCGCCACCCGTATTGGCTCCACCCTCCATTTCACCGTTATGCTTCAGCCACACGGGGTTCGCCTCGACGGTATGGGCATAGATACCCGTGTTGGCATCGAGCCCCTGGCGGTCCCACCAGAGGTTGGCACCTATACGCCAACTGTGTGCCTGGTTGCGGCTCTTGCCCGTCAGTTCTGCCGTGGTGAGCCAAGAACGCTGGTAGCCGTTGTCGTGGAGCATAAAGCGACTGTTGTAATAGCCCGTGTAGGCTTCGCCAGCCTTATGCGTGGCATCGTCGTAGGCATAGGTGTAGCCGGCATCGGTATTGGCGTAGCCCGTACCTGCAAGTGTGAGGGTATGGTAATGGGAATTTGCGTAGCTGTACTTCGACGTGACGTTGAGGTTCATGCCATTGAGGAAGGTATAGTCGAAGTTGGCGATGACGCTGTTGTTCATACAGTGGGGGGCATCCTTGCGGTAGACGCTCTTCTTCTCACCGTCGAGCACACTGGTGTATTCCATCAGTCCGTTGGCAGGCAGATAGCCGTCGCGCCCCAATCGGAAGCTGTTGTATTCCTTCACCGAACCGTCGCCCACATAGACGAAGGGGCCGTAGTTGTCCTTGAGATCCTTGGTGTAGGAGTAGCGGTAGTAGATGTTGAACTTGCCGCGGCCGTCGTTCCACTCCTTGGTGATGGAGGCCTTGAATATCTTGCGGTCGCTCGCCAACTGGGAGTCGGCTATCGGGTTGCTGCCCGGGTCCATGTTTACCAGTCCGCCGATGGAGAACGACCATCCCTTGGCGATGGGGCCTGCCAGGGAGAGGTCGAAACGCTGCAGGGCGTAAGTACTGGTGGTGTAGTTGGCGTGTCCCTCAAACTTCTTTCCGCCGGTGCGGGTCTTCGACATGACGGCGTAGTTTACCTCGCCGCTCGTGATGGCACTCTCGCCGAGCGACATGAGGCCTGTGCTGCTGTGCTGGGCGGTAGACATCCAGTAGAGGTAAGGCAGACAAGGCCACATACTGTACGATACGGGCAGACCGTCCTCGTAGATGGTAGCCGACTTGTTCTCGGGCAGTCCGATGGAAATCTGACGCGGCTGGTTGTCACTCGATGCGTTGAGCATCACGTTGCGGTTTTTCACTTCCTTGGTCTGGGGCACGGTGTCGGTCTTAGCCTCTTCCTGAGCCATGGCGCCGGCAGGCACTATCATGGCGGCACCTGCCAACAAGCTGAAAAGCTTATACATATATTGATACAATATTAAAGTCTTAAAAATAAGGAGTTATGGAGTTAAGAAGTTAAGACAACAGCCTTTGCATTTTAATTCTTCGTTCTTCACTCTTCACTTGATTTCCTTTGTAAGGCAATCTCGCACTTGCTCCACGATGCCTGCCTGCTCTTTAATGACAGCGGAGAACGGCTTAGTGTCGGCAGCGTTCTTAGCCACGAGCACTTTGTATTCGCCAGCCTCCACCTGCCATTGGCTGTCAGTCTCGTTGAACGAAGCGAGGTCGCGATAGGGAATGTCGATGGTTACCTTCTCCGACTCGCCCGGTTGCAGACTGCCCGTCTTGGCAAATCCCTTCAGTTCGCGCTCGGGTTTGTCCATGTCCTTGCCGGGGGCAGCCACGTACACCTGTACCACTTCCTTGCCAGCCATCTTGCCGGTGTTCTTCACCTCTACGGTCACTTTCACATTGCCCTCAACATCGGTAGTAACCTCGGGGTTGCCGTACTTGAACTGCGTATAGCTCAGACCGTAACCGAAGGGGTAGGCAACGGGCACATTGCGGGTGGTGTAGTGGCGATAGCCCACGTAGATGCCGTCGTTGTACTCCACGTAGTCGAAGTTCTTGACGGGCTCCTTCTTGTCGTCTTTGGCAGTCATCACATTTATGAGGTCGTCGTCGCTGACATTGTCGGTATCGGGAAAATCATTTTTGGAAGGAACATCGGCGTAACTCAAAGGCCACGTCATGGGCAGTCGGCCCGAAGGAGAAACCTTACCGGTGAGGATGTCAGCCACGGAGTTGCCGCCCTCCTGTCCGGGCAACCAAGCCACTACTACGGCATCAGCTTTGTCCACCCAACTCTTGGTCTCGATGACGCCGCAAACGTTGAGAATAACCACTACCTTTTTGCCCTTGGCATGGAAGGCCTTGCTCACCTTGGAGAGCATCTGCTGCTCGGAGGCAGAGAGGTTGAAGTCGTCCGTGAGCTTGCGGTCGGCAAACTCGCCGGAAGTCTTTCCGATGGTCACGATGGCGATGTCGTTGTCCTTTGCCGACTGTTCCAGCACCTTGTCGTCCAGAGACATCTCGGGTATGAGGTGCTTTGGCAGTAGGGCAGCGAGCCGTCCTGTAGGCACGGGCAACAGTTTCTTCTGCTCGGGGATGTAAGCCTCGTAAGCCGCCTTGAGGTTGCCGTCTATGGAGAAGCCTGTATTACTCAGTCCT
Organism: bacterium; assembly: GCA_963601815.1. Lineage (GTDB taxonomy): Bacteria > Bacteroidota > Bacteroidia > Bacteroidales > Bacteroidaceae > Prevotella. The sequence continues at coordinate 7,831 of CAVCGV010000089.1, read as the reverse complement.
TCGAGCAGACTCACTACATAGGCATGGTTCACATTGCCCGAGCCAGAACCACCGGCGATGAAGTCGTAAGACGTACGGCCGAAGAGTGCCACGTTCTTTACCTTGTTATTGATAGGCAGCACATTCTTCAGGTTCTTCAGCAGCACGATGCCCTCGGTGGCAGCATTACGGGTGACGATGGCGTTAGCCTTGAGGTCGGGATTATCGTCAGCCTGATAGCCCTTGAAGTGTGGCGTCTTGAGGATGTACTGCAGGATGTGCTTCACGTTGCGGTCGACGATTTCGAGGGAGAGATGGCCGTTCAGTACCGCCTTCTTTATATCCTCGCGCTGAGAGAGTTTGCCGGGCATGAGCAAGTCGTTGCCAGCCTCCATCTGTGCCACGGCATTTTCGCCTCCGAACCAGTCGGTCACCACCATGCCGTCGAATCCCCACTCGTGGCGAAGAATCTCCGTAACGAGGTCGCAGCGCTCGCTCGCCATTGTGCCGTTAATCTTGTTGTAGGAGGTCATCACCGTCCAGGGGTGCGCCTCTTTGACGGCAATTTCAAATGGCTTGAGGTAAATCTCGCGGAAGGTTCGGGGAGACCCTATCACGTTGACGCCCGAGCGGTTGGTCTCGTGGTTGTTGAGGGCAAAGTGCTTCAGCGAGGTGCCCACGCCGTTGCTCTGCACGCCCCTTACCATGGCGGCGCAGATCTTGCCGGAGAGCAGCGGGTCTTCGGAGTAATACTCAAAGTTGCGGCCGTTCAAAGGATTGCGGTGGATATTGGTGGAGGGAGCCAGGATGACATCCACGCCGTAGTGCTTCACCTCGCTGCCCGTCGCCTTGCCCACGGTCTCCACGAGAGAGGTATTCCATGTGGAGCTCATCACGGTGTTGATGGGGAAATGGGTGCAGTAATAGGTCTTGTCCGTGCCCGTACGGGTAGGATTGATGCGGAGACCTGCCGGTCCGTCGGCAAGAATGGTGGAGGGGATGCCGAGGCGCGGAATGGCATTGAGCTGTCCTGCCGCTCCGGGCACGAGGTCGGAGGCATTGCCGATGGTAACCTTGGCGTCGTTCTTCACGTTGCCCTGTGAACCGATAAGCACGTTGAGTTTCTCATCGAGCGTCATAGCCGAGACAACTTTGTCAATAGGGTCGACACCCAACTGAGGAACCTTTTGTGCATGGCCGTGCACGCATAATGCTGTTACGCATGCAGTCAATAAAATAGGTTTCAATTTCATAGGTCGTTAACTTTTTAGGTTTGTAATTTCGGTTGCAAAGTTAAGCAAAAGAAAAGTAGGTAGTTCTGGCAGGTAACCCAAAAAGTAAATGACGGGAAATTGTAATACGCAGGAAATCAAAAGAGTACGCGTCGGATGGTTTGCGAAAAAGTAAACTTTGTGAGATAAAAAGTAAGTGACTCGACAAAGGAAAGATACTGTAAAAAGAAACAAAACCCCGACTGTTTCATGTGAAACAATCGGGAAATGTATGTGTGCCGTGTTAGTGGGCCTCAAGCCAGTTGTTGCCCCATCCGGCATCCGCCACGAGCGGAACAGAGAGAGGGTAGGCATTCTGCATTTCCTCCACCACAATCTTCTGCACCTTTTCCTTCTCTTCCGGGAAGACGGAAAAGTTGAGCTCGTCATGTACCTGGATAATCATCTTACTCTTGATGCCCTCGGCCTTGAAACGATTGAAGATGCGTACCATCGCCACCTTGATGATGTCAGCTTCTGAACCTTGGATGGGAGCATTGATGGCATTGCGCTCGGCAAATCCCCGTACCGTAGCGTTATGGCTGTTGATGTCGGGCAGGTAGCGGCGGCGATGGAAGACGGTTTCGGCGTAGCCTTTCTCGCGTGCCATCTCCTTTGACTTCTCCATGTAAGCCTTTACGCCAGGGAAGGTGCGGAAGTAATCTTCTATGATTTGTTTCGCCTCCTTGTTGTCGATATTCATGCGCTGGGCCAGTCCGTAAGTGGTAATGCCGTAGATGATGCCGAAGTTGGCAGTCTTGGCTTTCTTGCGCTGTGCATCAGATACTTGCGCTGTGTTCACGTGCCATATCTTGGCTGCTGTGGCGGCATGGATGTCACTGCCTTCGCGGAAGGCTTCCACCATGTTGGAGTCTTCGCTAAGGTGCGCCATGATGCGCAGCTCTATCTGCGAATAGTCGGCAGAGAAGAATAGACAGCCAGGCTCAGGTATAAAGCATCTCCTTATCTCTTTTCCGTCATCGTCTCGAACGGGTATGTTCTGCAGGTTGGGGTCGCTGGACGAGAGGCGCCCGGTGGCGGTAACGGTCTGGTTGAAGGAGGCATGGATGTGGCCTGTGCGGGGATTGATGAGCTTGGGCAGGGCATCGACGTACGTACCCAAGAGCTTCTTTAAGCCTCTATGATTCAGTATCTCGTCGATGATAGGACTCTTGCTGCGCAACTGCTGGAGTACTTCCTCGCTGGTAACATACTGCCCCGTCTTTGTCTTTTTGGGCTTGTCCACTATCTTCATCTTGCCGAAGAGGATTTCTCCTACTTGTCTTGGCGAACCGATGTTGAAGCTCTCGCCTGCCAACTCGTAGATGTGGTGTTCTATCTCGGTGAGGCGGTTGGTAAGGCTCTTGGATGTTTCTTTCAGCGTGTCGGTGTCTATGCGCACACCCTCCATCTCCATGTGGGCGAGCACCGGAACAAGCGGCATCTCAATGTTCCAGAACAGATCTTCGCAGCCAGCCTCCTTGAGCTTAGGCTCCAATACGTTCTTCAGCCGGAGGGTGATGTCTGCGTCCTCGGCAGCATATTCGTATACTTCGGCTGGTGCAAGGTCACGCATCGTTTTCTGCGCCTTGCCTTTCGGTCCTATCAGATCTTCGATATGTATCGTCTGGTAGTGGAGGTATACTTCTGCCAGATAGTCCATGTTGTGGTACAGCTCGGGCTGGATGAGGTAGTGGGCTATCATCGTGTCGAACATCTTGCCCTGTATCTCTACTCCGTACTTTATCAGTACCTCGTAGTCGTACTTGATGTTTTGTCCCACTTTCAGGATTTCCGGGTTCTCGTACAGCGGTTTGAAGATGTTTACGATTTTTAAGGCTTCTTCACGATTGGCGGGAACGGGCACATAGTAGGCTTCGTTTTCCTTGACAGCGAAACTCAATCCTACCAATTCTGCATCAACCGTAGAGGTGGAAGTGGTCTCTGTGTCTAAACTGAGAATTCGGTTTGTCAATAAAATGGAATATAATACCTTTAACTTCTCTTCTGTATCAACAAGTTGGTAGCTGTGAGCTGTAGTTTTAATGCTCTCAAAATTCGTTTTTTTATCCGCTTCCTCACAGTCGCCCGTATTTTCGGCAAATAAATCGAGTTCTCCGTTTGATTTTGTTGGTGTTTGTTTGCTTTTTTTAAGAACCCGATTGCTAAAGGACTTAAACTCCAATTCTCCGAAGATTTCCTCCAGTTTGTCCTGGTCGGGTTGTTTCATTTTCAGGTCGTCGATTGTGAAGGGTACGGGAACGTCAGTTCGGATGGTGGCAAGGAACTTTGAAATCTTGATGTCTTCCACGGCACCTTCTACTTTTTCCTTTTGCTTGCCTTTTAACTTGTCCGTATTGGCTATGAGATTCTCCACACTGCCGAAAGTGTTGATAAGTTTGGCGGCAGTCTTCTCTCCGACTCCCGGGCATCCGGGGAAGTTGTCTGCAGAGTCGCCCATCAGTGCCAGAAGGTCGATGACTTGGAGTGGGGTAGTAATGCCATACTTAGCGCAAATCTCTTCGGTGCCGAGCGTCTCGTATCCGCCTCCGTGGCGGGGACGGTACATGAAGATGTTGGGACCTACCAGTTGTCCGTAGTCCTTGTCGGGTGTGAGCATGTAGGTGTCCATGCCCTGGCGTCCCGCCATGGTAGCTATTGTGCCGATAATGTCGTCAGCCTCAAAGCCGTCAACCTGTAGAATGGGTATGTGATAAGCTTCGAGAATGCTCTTGATGATGGGTACCGAACGTTTGATGTCTTCGGGTGTTTCCTCGCGTTGTGCCTTGTAGGCAGGGTAGGCGTCATGGCGGAAAGTCTTGCCATGGTCGAAAGCCACAGCGATGTGGGTGGGTTTCTCCTTGGTGAATACCTCGTTGAGCGTATTGCAGAAGCCCATGACACACGATGTATTGAGGCCTTTGGAATTGATTCGCGGATTGTGTATAAACGCATAGTAAGCCCTGTAAATCAGAGCATATGCATCTAAAAGAAAGAGTTTGTCCATATAATATTTATTTTTATCGCGTAAAATTACTAAATTTTTGCCACATTTCGCGAAGAATTGATTAATTTTGTATCAAAATTTCTAAGAGTAATGGACTATCTATCCCTTATCAAGCAACCAATAGAATGCGAGTTGAACGACTTTAACGAGTTGTTCAGCAAGTCGCTGATGCATACCGACGGTCTTCTGTCGCAGGTGCTCGACCATATACGCCAGCGTGCCGGCAAACGTATGCGCCCTATGTTGATACTACTGATAGCCAAGAACTTCGGTAAGATAACAGAGGTGACGCAACATTCGGCAGTAGGGTTGGAAATGCTCCATACGGCCTCCTTGGTGCACGATGATGTGGTGGATGAGAGTGCTGAACGGAGAGGGCAGGCAAGTGTCAATGCCACGTATAATAATAAGGTGGCTGTACTCGTGGGGGACTACATCCTTTCCACGGCTTTGCTGCATGTGTCTTACTCCCATTCGGAGGAAATAGTGCGCTATCTTGCAGAACTTGGACGTACGCTCTCGAATGGCGAGATACTTCAGCTAAACAGTATTAGCAATGAGGAAATATCGGAAGATGTTTATTATCAAGTGATTAAGCAGAAGACGGCAGCCCTTTTCGAGGCATGCGCCGGCATAGGTGCCATGTCGGCAAATGCTAATGCAATACAGATTGAAGAGGCCAAACGCTTTGGGCAGAACCTCGGTATTATTTTCCAGATAAGAGACGATATCTTCGACTATTATGATTCGTACGAGATTGGGAAACCTACCGGTAACGACATGACAGAAGGAAAGCTGACTTTGCCTGTTATCTATGCTTTGAAATCTACCCGTGACGAAGAGATGATGAAGCTGGCGCATAAAGTTAAGTCGCGCGAGATAACACCTGAAGAGATAGCCCGTCTTGTTGCTTTTACCAAGGAAAATGGCGGCATCGAATATGCAGACAAGCGTATGTGGGAGTTTCATGCAGAGGCAATGAATTTCCTGGATAGTATGGTTACGAATAAGGAAATCTATGATTCGCTAAAAGCGTATCTTGACTTTGTGATAGAGCGCAAACAATAATATTTATAGTGTTTTTGCAGGTTATAAACCTATCCCCGAATAAGCATGCCAGAGGAAATGTTTATCGCCGTACCATCTTGGAAACCAAGATGGTACGGCGATGTCTTTTTGCGTGATGCATGTAAGAACGCTGTAAATACGACCGGCTTAGAAGTACTTGATTTCGGTGCCGAGGATTTCGCTGAGCAGCAGGTTGGTGAGGCGTGAGGTACCAAGGCGGAACCATTGGTTGGTCAACCACTTTTCGCCCAGCACTTCCTTGACGATGGTGTAGTAAACTACAGCGTCGTGTACTGTATTGATGCCGCCTGCAGGCTTCAGACCTATCTGGATGCCTGTCTTTTCGTAGTAAGCCTTGATGGCCTGGCACATCACGTATGCGGCCTCTGGCGTGGCTGAAACCTTCTCCTTGCCGGTGGATGTCTTGATGTAGTCGGAACCGGCATACATGGCGAGGACTGAAGCCTTCATGATGTTGCTGCACGATTTGAGGTCACCAGTCTCCAGAATACACTTCATTTTGTGCTCTCCGCAGGTGTTTTTCAACTCCTGGATGTCATCGCACAGGCCCTCGTAGTCTTCGCTGAAGAACTTGCCTACGGGCATTACGATATCCACCTCTGTAGCGCCGTCTTTGAGGGCGAGTGCAGTCTCTGCCACCTTTACCTCGATGAAGGTCTGTGACGAAGGGAAATTGCCGCTAACAACCGCTATTTCCACACCGTCTACCTCCAGGCTCTGGCTGATAAGTCCGGCGAAGTTGGGGTAGGTACATACCGTGGCAACATGGGGCAGGGCAGGGTAATCCTTGGCAAACTGGTTTACTTTCTCTATCATCTTCAGGATGCTTTCCTCTGTGTCCTCTGTATGCAGAGAGGTGAGTTCTACGCTGCCGAAGAGGAATTTCTTTACTTCCAAAGTGTCGTTTTCAGCCACTTTCTCGTCCAGAATCTTCTTTACTTCGGCGGCTACTTCCTCGTCCTTGAGGTCGCAGTTGTACTGTTTCAGTACTGCCAAATACTTGTCGTCAGATTCGTTATACTGTCCTTGTTGTGCCAGGACCTGATCTTTAATGCTGTTCATGATTTTTATAGTGTTTGATGTTTGATATTTATTGCTTCTTTTATTTTTATTGCTTGATATTTGAAGTAGAAGTGCTCTTGTAGCCCTTTCCAATTCCGTAGGATTCTTCCCTCTTCACTCTTCTCTTTCCCTTAATTTAGGGTTGTTTTTGTGTCTCTCGGAGTCTCTTGCGGTCTTCTTCTCCAAACTTTTCTGCAGTTCGGTCGTAAGGTCAACGCCCGTTTGGTTGGCGAGGCAAATCAGAACCCACAGGATGTCTGCCATCTCCTCTCCAATGTTGGGATTCTCTCCCTCCTTGAAACTCTGGTCTCCGTATTTGCGTGCCATGACGCGAGCCAGTTCGCCCACCTCCTCGGTAAGGCAAGCCATATTGGTCAGTTCGCTGAAATAACGAACGCCGTATTCCTTTATCCACTGGTCTACAGTCTGTTGTGCTTCCTTTATTGTCATATGAAACTCTTTTCTTTCACCAAGCCTGTCATCATAAGTAATTGGGTGACAAGCAATGTTGCTGTAAGGCAAATAAATGCGTAATGCAATAATTTCCAGAACAGTTTCTTTTTAGAACTGTCTATAAGCAGCGCGATACTGAAAAATAGAAGGAAATTGCCCAGCGCATTTATTTCCCTGTTTTCTATCACAAACTTGTCTATTGCCGTGAAGAAAGCTGCCAGTCCCAAGCTAATATTTGCCAGGTATTCTTTATATTTATTGATCATTTATAGCACTATTGGTGTTTATTCTTTGTTGTGGGTATCCATACAGATGGTGACAGGCCCGTCGTTGAGCAGTTCCACTTTCATGTCGGCACCGAATTCACCCGTGCAGACTGGTTTGCCCAGAGCCGCGGAGAGCTTCTTGCAGAAAGCCTCGTATAGCGGAATGCTTGTCTCGTGCCTGGCAGCCCTCAGCCAACTGGGGCGGTTGCCTTTCTTGTAACTGGCAAACAGGGTAAACTGACTCACTACCAGTATCTCTCCTCCGACATCCATAATGGAGCGGTTCATTACGTGGTTTTCGTCATCGAACACACGCAAGCCGATAACCTTTTTTACCAACCAGTCTGCGTCTTTCTGCGTGTCAGATTCTTCTATGCCGAGCAGGACTAGATATCCCTGCTTAATGGCCGATTTTACAGTTCCGTCTATCGTTACAGAGGCATGGCTCACGCGTTGTATTACGATTCTCATAGTTTGTTTTCTTAGGCTTTTTGGAGGCTTGTATTCTTGTTTTCGGGCCTTTGGGATGCGTATTTGGCCCTTTGGCTTCAAATTATTGAGCAAATATACAACTTTTATTTTGAATTAGCGTCTTTTCCACGAAATAATTTACGGCGTGCGGTTATAATTATTCTGTCTAAAGGATTCATTGTAGAGGCCAATCCATTCGTTTTATAAACGCTGCAAGTTAACATACTTATCTT
>CAVCGV010000088.1:0-13058 GCA_963601815.1 bacterium | reverse complement strand
AACCTCGTGATTTTATGGGTTAAGTAATGTGTAAAAAATAACTTGAGCAGATTTGCCCTTTCAGCCCGTCGTTGGCACATTTCGCGAATCAAAAAAATGCTCAAGTTATTTTTTACACATTACTTAACCTTCCCTTTATTCCTTGGGCAAGGCAGGAACTGTCGCATCGTATTCCGCCTTCCCCTCCTTCAACAAGCCAGCATTCTTCACGATTTCTTCCGATACGGAAGGACCGTTGTTCGTCCATACATTGTTAGGACCATAGGCATTCTTGAGAAATTTGTCCTCCGAAGTCCAGTTGTCCTTCAGCAGGATGTTCGAAGAACCCTCGTCTGTATACAGATAGAAATAATGCTTGGGGGCATGTACGTACGACGGCTTGCAGATGTCACGCACCACATTGCCGTAGATTACCGTGTTGGGCTGGTTGCCGAGCGTGTAGATACCCGCACAGTCGTACATATGTCCAGCATAGCGTTCTATGAGGTTGGCATGTATGCGGTTGTCGTGCATCACTCCCAGGTCGCGGTTCCACCCCCACCCCATGCTGATGCCCGTATAGCTCACGTCGTGGATATGGCAGTGCTCCACATTGGTACGGCTCACATAGCCCAGGGCAATGGCGCAAGTGCCCCACTCCTCGTGGGTGACGTCGGAAAACTCGCAGTTCTTTACCTGCAAGCCCTCGCACACCTCCCTAAGGTCGAGCGGACGGTAAGGTCGGTGTGTTTCCAGTCCTTCGGGCGAGAAACTGCCACATACCAGTCCGTTCATCGCAATATCCTCAAACTTAGAGTTGATCACGGCACCGTCCTTGCATCCTTCCACGAAGTCGATGCCGTTACCACCCAGATAGCGGAAATGACAACCATCGAAGACGGCACGGCTGGCATAGTTCAGTTCCACGGCGGCACTGGGTCTGCCGAGCCAGTCCTGATTGTCCAGTCCGTGATTGTTTATGCGCTTTATACTGGGGCGCAACTTGTATCCTTCGGTAATGTACATGCCAGCCTGCAAGGGCACGTGTCCTTTGAAGGATGGGCGCATCCAAGTAGTAAACTCGAAGCTTACATCCTTGAATTTAACGCCATCGACAGGGGTCTCTCTGGTACCTACAAAGCGAACGAGAGTTTCCAAGGCAGGAGCAGACACGTAGCTATGCGCCTCGGTAGCCTTCACGCCATTCCTTCCCTGCCCCCAAGCGCCAGGCATCGACTCGTCCTTTCGGGGCATATAGTAGAGCTTGCGATTACGGATGTCGTGGTACCACTCGCCCGGTGTGTCGAGCAATGGCAAGGCATTCGATATGAAGAAAGGCGAATTGTGCTCGCTATTGTACATGGGCGACGGCCATGGGCGTTCAAACTGGATCTTTGCCTCCGGGTCGTAGAACGAGACGGCGGCAGAGTCGCCTTGTATTCTGATACTCTTGATGCGCAGCCAACTCACCTCCCACATCTGGTGGAGCGTCATCTCGGCATACTTCGAGTCGTCCCTTATAATGCTGTTGCCCAGCTTGTCCTTTGCCCCCGTGAGCAAAGGTCTGACGGCAGATGCAGGCACCCATACCACACGATTTTTCTTGTCCACCCATCGTATGCGGGGCATCTTTTCATAATCGCTTACCGACCGCGCCTTTTCCGCTCTCGTTCGGTTCACCCAGAGATGGCGAAACTCCAGCGGCCTACCATTGAAATCGGGCACGTCAGCCACCCAAAGCTTGCCCTGCTTGCGCCATTCCTTAATCTGCACGGCACCATTGATAACGGTACCAATCACGCCTGTATTTTCCTCGCTGGTGCCCAAGAAACAGAGATGACTGTCCTCTGGACGGAGCACCAAAGGCTCATAGAGGTTATAGTTGCCCATCGCCATCCTGATGACCACCGAGTCTGCCTTGTCGAGGCGACGAAGCTCACGCGCCTTGCGAACGGCATCGGCAAGAGAGGAGTCGGGGGTTACCTCCACATAGGATACTCGCTTGGTGCCATTCTCCGCTGCAGATACAGAGGCACCTATAGCTGAATGAGCCGAAACGGCAGATGTCGAAACGGCAAACCCTTGCCGGGCAATGCCGCCCAACAAGAGTCCTGCCAACAATATGATTTTATTCATTTCCTATCCATATTTAGAGCTAAAGTTCTTGAATTCTTCACTCTTCATTCTTCACTCTTCACTTCCTTACCGAGAGCCAAACCGACATTTCTACATCGCTTCCACGATTGTCCCAAGCATAGTAAGGAATCATGGTGATGCGTACCTTCTTCTGGGCAGGTGCCAGATCACGATAGAGCTGGTTCTTCCTCCAAGAGGCTGCAGTACCCTTCTCTGCCAGCAAAGCATCGCACTGAAGCGCCACAAACTCATGTCCGTCGATGGTTTTCTTCACCTCCGTCCACTGGATGTCGGCAGGAATCACTATATCGTTGACGCTCACCCTTCCATGCTTGTCCTTCTTGTCTGCAGGAATGTCCGATGCATCGATGTCCACATTCTCCAGGCAGTATACTATAGGACCGCGCTTCACCGCCACCTGGTTTCTGTTCTCCTCTACCAACGGGTTGGCCTCCACCAGGCGCGGCTTCACATCGAACGAACGCTCCACCACGGCTCCCTTCTTCCAGGTTCCGTCCTTGGCAGCGGCATTCTCCGCTACTGCCGTCACGACCTCGTACCTGCCCTCGCCCGGTACACGCAGCATCAGGGTACGTATGCCCTTGGCCTTGTTCAGGCGCAGGGCCACCTTGCCGTCGTACGGATAGCCAGAAGTCATCTCCACATCGACATCCTTGGTCTGCAGACGACTGTCACCATACATGTTCACCCACAGCGTATCTCCCTTCACAGCATAGGAGTACTCCTGCGCCTGGCAGAGGGTACGCAGCGTATTGGGCGGACAGCAGAAGCAACTGATGTATTTTTCGCGTGTCTTGGGCCATCTCATCACGTAGGGGAAATCGCCCGTGCGGCGCAGGGCCTGCGTATAGAAATACTTGGTACCGTCGAGCGAAATGCCCGGCAGTACTCCGTTGAGCAGTTCGTTCTCCACCATGTCCATATAGCGTGCGTCGCCCGTGGTCTCGAGCAGTCGCCACGACAGGAATATGTTGCCTATCTGCGCACACGTCTCGTTGTGCGACGTTTCGTTGGGCAACTGGTAGGCACGGCCGTACGCCTGGTGTATCTGCTGGATGCTGGGCTGGTCGTAGGTGGTGCCGTCGGGCGACACACCGTCATAGAGGGCACCGCATCCGCCCGTAATGTAAATCTTGCGGTAGGTTATGTCGTCCCATATGCTGGAGAGGTTCTTCATGAGCTGTGCCTCGCCCGTCTCGGCATAGAGGTCGGCCACACCGGCATAGAGATAGTTGGCACGTACGGCGTGGCCCATCGCCTCGTATTGCTCGCGTAGGGGATAACGGTCCTGGTTGTGGTCCTCTCCGTTCTTCACCTCGTCGCGGATGGCTATCAGGCCCTCGGCCAGTTCCAGATAGCGTTTGTCGCCCGTGGCACGGTACATCTCGGCTGCAGCCATGTAATGGGAGGGGCAGATGGCATTGCGTGCCAGTTCGTCGCGCTGGTTCTTCAGGAAGTTGTAGAGGAAGTCGGCTGCCTTCAGTCCGCAGTTGAAGAGGGTTTTCTTGCCCGTGGCTCGCATGTGTACGATACCGGCGGTCATGAGGTGTCCGAGGTTGTAGGTCTCGAAGTTCAGACGACTGGCGAAAGCTCCCTTTTCGTCCTTTCCGCCCACCGTTATGCCTATCTCAGCCTCGTCGGTACGGTCTTTCTTCACAGCATGACTGTCTATGCCCTTGTGTCGCTCATCTATGACTACGGGTGTATGGATGTATCCGTCGGCACGCTGCGCCTTCGCTACTTCGGCAATAAACTTGTCCATCAGTTGGTCCAGTTTCTTGTCGTGTGTAACGGCATAGACCGAGGCGCATGCCTCCAACCACTTGTACATGTCGCCGTCGTGAAAGGGCGGTCCCCAATGCTCACCCTCCGCATCGCCTGCCGCAATCTCAAAATTGCGAAAACCGTGCGATACCTCGGGGGTATCCCATGTCTTCCACATGTCCCAAAGTGACGTCTCGGAGAACACCTTGAAGCGGTCGCCCCAGAAGCCTCCCGTCCAATGGGTGCTGCCCAGAGGCATGTTTACCATCTTTGCCTGCTTGCTGTGTGCCATGTCGGTAAGCCCGTTGCCCTGTGCCTGGGCAGTAAGCGTGAGGAGCGTCATCGCACACCCCAGGGCAAGGCTCCTGCCTGCCGTTTTCTTGTTTCGTGATATGTGTGTCATCAGATTCTTATGTTTAGCTTTTGGTTAGTTATGTTTTTCTTATGTAAGAAAGACGGCTAAAGGTGCTTTTTGTAATCAGAAGAGAAGAAGGTCGCGAACGGGTTACAGGCGGCAAGTCAGAATCTGCGGACAAGACTCTATAAACGGAAAATGCCCCGACATCTCGTCGGGGCAGTTCCTACGTTTTTGAATGTTTCAGCAGTTTGTGTTTTTATGTAGTTATGATCTTGTTTTGAAAATCAGTTTTTTCTTTTCGAGGGCAAAATTACGCAAATAATTGACATAAATCAAATTTCCAACTGTTTTTTACGCAAAAAAGCACGTAAACGTTTTCGGCTTTTTGCGTTTTCTTTCGCTTTTTTTCATTGACAGAAAGACGTACACGAACGCTATTTTATCGTTACAAAAACATAATTTATGCAGTTTTTATGCCGTGTCAACAATATTTTTACTATCTTTGCACCTATTATATAAATATAAAGGGCGGAGTCTGAACAAAACACATCAAGGGCTATCCGTCTAAAACAGAAGTTTAACAACGCATGTGTGTGTTAGAATTCCTACCCGCCCCCTTCCGCACACAAGACAAACATACGTACAAACCTACAGAATGAAAGAATTTGTAATATCCGAGGTAAAGGCAGAGACCGCCGTGCTCGTGGGCCTCATCACCAAAGACCAGGACGAGGCAAAGACCAAGGAATACCTCGACGAGCTGGAGTTCCTCGCCGACACGGCAGGTGCCGTCACCGTAAAACGGTTCACCCAGAAGGTGGTGGCCCCTAACCAAACCACCTACGTAGGGAAAGGAAAACTGGAGGAAATTAAGCAATACATCAAGAGCGAGGAAGAGGAAGACCGCGAGATAGGTATGGTTATCTTCGATGATGAACTCTCTGCCAAGCAGATACGCAACATCGAGCAGGAACTGCAGGTGAAGATTCTCGACCGCACCTCGCTCATTCTCGACATCTTCGCCATGCGTGCCCAGACGGCTGCCGCCAAGACGCAGGTGGAACTGGCACAATACCGCTACATGCTGCCTCGCCTGCAGCGACTCTGGACGCACCTGGAACGCCAGGGTGGCGGTTCCGGATCGGGCGGCGGAAAGGGTTCGGTAGGTCTTCGCGGACCGGGTGAGACCCAGTTGGAGATGGACCGCCGTATCATCCTCGGCCGCATGAGCCTCCTGAAGGAACGCCTTGCCGAGATTGACAAGCAGAAGAACACCCAACGCAAGAACCGTGGCAGAATGATTCGTGTGGCGCTCGTGGGCTACACCAACGTGGGCAAGTCCACCATCATGAACCTCCTTGCCAAGAGTGAGGTGTTCGCCGAGAACAAACTCTTTGCCACACTCGACACTACCGTACGAAAGGTGGTGGTTGACAATCTGCCCTTCCTCCTTGCCGACACCGTAGGATTCATACGCAAGTTGCCTACCGACCTGGTGGACTCGTTCAAGAGTACGCTCGACGAGACTCGCGAGGCTGATCTCTTGCTGCATGTGGTGGACATCTCACACCCCGACTTCGAGGAACAGATACAGGTGGTGGAAAATACGCTCAAGGAACTGGGATGTGCCGATAAGCCATCGATGATTATCTTCAACAAGATAGACAACTACTCCTGGGTGGAGAAAGAAGAGGACGACCTCACGCCCATGCAGAAGGAGAACATCCCCCTGGAAGACCTGAAGAAGACGTGGATGGCGAAACTCAACGACGACTGTCTCTTCATCTCGGCAAAAAACAAGGAGAACATCGACGAGTTCCGTGACATACTCTACAAGAGAGTGCGCGAACTACATGTACAGAAGTATCCCTACAACGACTTCCTGTACCAAGACTATGAATAAGGGTAAAAAAGGAAAAGGGTAAAAGGTAAAAAAAGGAAAAAGAAAAAACGTAAAAAAGCAAAAGGGGAGGCTGGTACCACAAAGGCTGTTGTCTTAACTCCACAGCTGTTGTCTTAACTCCTTTAACTCCTTACCCCCCACAAACAGAACAATCATGAACGACTACAGACCTTTGACCTCGGAAGAAATCGAGGCGCTGAAGAAAAACGGATGCTGGGCAGAAGACTGGACATCGGTAAACGTAGCGGAAGACTTCGAGACCGACCGGCTCAGCCAGGTAAGAATGTATGGCGAGGTTAACATCGGAAGCCTGTGCGGTGACCTGGAGATAACCGAAGACTTCTACTGTCCCTGCGGCATCCGCAACGCCACCCTGCGCAACGTTACCGTGGGCGACCTATGCCTCATAGAGAACGTGGGAGTATACATCGCCAACTACGTCATAGGCGACTCGTGCCACATCGCCAATATAGGCAAGATGGAATGGAACCACGGAGAGGGCTGCGGAGAGGGCGACGCCATCAGCGTGCTCAACGAGGCTGGAAAGGGAAACGTGACACTCTTCTGCGAACTCACCAGTCAACTGGCAGCCTTCATGGTAAGGCACGATGCCGACCTGGATCTGAAACGCAAACTGAAACAGCTCATAGAAGAGAACATCGCCAAGAGGGTGAACGTGGACCAGTCGCATGAGTTCGAATGGGGTATCATCGGCAACAACGTCATCATTACCAACACCAAGGAAATAACCAACTGCACCGTCTATGACGAATGTGAGGTGGAGAACGCCACAGCACTCCGTTACTGCACGCTCGGATCCATCTACGGGGAAGTGAACATCGGCGACGATGTGTGTCTGGACAACTGCATCATTGACCAAAACGCCAACATAGCATCGGGGGCAAGGCTCTGCAACTGTTTCGTGGGCGAAGCCTGCACCATTTCCAACGGATTCACGGCCACCTCTTCGCTCTTCTTTGCCAACAGCGAGATGCATTGCGGAGAGGCATGCGCAGCCTTCTGCGGTCCCTTCTCGGCATCCCACCACAAGAGCAGCCTGCTCATCGGAGGCATGTTCTCGTTCTATAATGCTGGTTCGGCAACCAACTTCTCCAACCACGCCTACAAGATGGGGCCTCTGCATGGGGGCGAATTGCAACGCGGCTGCAAGACGGCAAGCGGCTCCTACCTCTTCTTGCCGGCACGCATAGGGGCATTCTGCGTAGTGTTGGGCAAGGTCATGAGTCACCCGGACACCTCGCACATGCCCTTCTCTTATATTTATGGCGAGGGCAACAGGACGGTCATCATCCCCGGCAGAAGCTTCGCCTCGTACGGTTTCTACCGCGACATACACAAATGGCCAGAGAGAGACATGCGCCCTACGGAGCACCGCCAGAACATCATCAACCACGACTGGCTCTCGCCTTACTCTCTGCAGGGCGTTCTGCAAGGCATGCGCATACTGCAACAACTGCGCGACACGCAGGGTGGAGAAGTAGCAGAATACGCCTGGCAGGGAATGTACATTCCACGCAAGGCGCTCGACAACGGCATCAGGTTCTACGACGCCATCGTCAAGATGTTCTTGGCTAAGGCGCTCGACGAGGGCAAAGAGCATGCTGCCTACGACGAGGACTATGCGCCCTACTCCACGTTCGCACAGAGCGACGACGAGCCCTGGAGCGACCTTGCCGGTCTGCTGTTGCCCACAAGACTGGAGGAGAGCATAGCCTGCCGCATCAAGAGCGGCGAACTGACAAGCATAGAGCAGATTGGTGAGGAAATGAAACGTGCCAACGACTCTTACCACGACTATCTCTACGCTTATGCCTACCGGCTTATTCTCGATCGTTATGCTTCCGACAACATAACTGACTGCATGGTCGAAGAGGTTGTTCGCCAGGGGAGGGAGGCCAAGACTTTCTGGCTCTCCCTCATGGAACAGGACATTGAGAAGGAATACGCCCTCGGCGACGTGGAAGAGTCTGTCTACAAGGAACACATCGGACGGATACGACACGAGAGGGAGAAGATAGAGAATATGGGAAGTTAGAAGGAAGTTAAAGGGGAAATCCCCCCTAAATTCCCTTAACATCCCCAACATAGAAAAAAAAATACATTTCAACATAAACAAAACAAAAGTTATGAATCTGAAACATTACATGTTAGCAGCATTCCTGGTCGCCGGCACTTCTGCCGCCATGGCCAAGGATTACCATTACACCACCGTGCCCGGCGATGCAATGAAGACACGCATCTACACCCTCGACAACGGCCTGAAGGTGTACATGTCGGTAAACAAGGAGAAACCGCGTCTGCAAGCAAACGTGGTGGTTAAGACGGGTTCGCGCAACGACCCTGCCGAGACTACCGGTCTTGCCCACTATCTGGAGCACCTCATGTTCAAGGGCACCCAGAAGTTCGGTACCACCGACGCTGCCAAGGAGAAACCTTATCTCGACGAAATAACGAAAAGATACGAGACTTACCGCAAGCTCACCGACCCCACACAGCGCAAGAAGGCTTACCACGAGATTGACTCCATCTCGCAGCTTGCCGCCAAATACAATATCCCCAACGAGTACGACAAGCTCATGTCGAGCATCGGTAGCGAAGGCACCAATGCCTACACCTCAAACGATGTTACATGCTACGTAGAGAACATACCAAACAACGAGATAGAAAACTGGGCGAAGGTGCAGGGCGACCGTTTCCAGAACATGGTAATACGTGGTTTCCACACCGAGCTGGAGGCCGTGTACGAGGAGAAGAACATCTCTATGGGTAGCGACGGCACTAAGGAGTTTGCCGCCCTCTGGAAACTGCTCACTCCTACCCACCCCTACGGCACACAGACCACTATCGGTGAGCAGGACCACCTCAAGAACCCGAGCATCATCAACATACAGAACTACTTCCACCGCTACTATGTTCCTAACAATGTGGCTATCGTCATGGCTGGCGACTTCGACCCCGACAAGACCATCGCCATCATAGACAAGTATTTCGGTACATGGAAGAAGAGCGACTCTCTCTCACGCCCCGAATTTGGGCTGCAGCCTGCCATCACAGCCGTAAAGGATACCGCCGTAGTGGGCAAGGAGGCTGAGAACGTGATGTTAGGATGGCGTTTCAATGGCGCCAACGACCTACAGAACGATACGCTGGACGTCATCTCCGAGATGCTTGCCAACGGCAAGGCTGGTCTCTTCGAGGTTGATCTGGAACAGAAGATGAAACTCGCTACTGCTGCTGCCTTCCCCTATGCCCTCCACGATTATACGGCTTTCCTCATAGAGGGTGTGCCCAACAAGGACCAGAAGCTCGAGGACGTGCGTGCCCTTATGCTGGGCGAGATGGACAAACTGCGCCGCGGAGATTTCTCTGACGACTTGCTGCCTTCGGTCATCGCCAACAAGAAGCTCAACTACTTCAAGAGCCTCGACGACAACAACAGCCGCGCAAGCGAAATGGTGGATGCATTCATCAACGACCAGAAATGGGAAGACGTGGCAGGCAAACTCGACCGCATCAGCAAGCTCACCAAGCAGGACATCGTCGACTTTGCCAACAAGTACCTACGCGACGACAACTTCGTATGCGTGTACAAGCGTATGGGCGAAGACACCACGCTCAAGAAGATAGAGAAGCCTATCATCACCCCAATACCCGCCAACCGCGAGTACGAGAGCGACTTTGTAAAGGAAATCAAGAATGCGGAAGTGGCGCCCATACAGCCCCAGTTCCTCGACTTCAAGAAAGACCTTACCGTAACCCAGACCAGCAAGAAACTGCCCCTCATCTACAAGAAGAATACTGACGACGGCCTCTTCAACCTCGTATTCCGCTATGAGTTTGGCGACGAGGACGATTTGCGCTACAGCTATGCTGCAGACTACCTCGACTACATCGGTACCAACAGCAAGAGCGTATCGGAAATTAAACAGGCTTTCTACAAGCTTGCCTGCAACTATAACGTATCGCAGGGCAGCAAGACGCTGCAGATAAGCCTCAACGGTCTGAACGAGAACTTGCCTGCCGCTCTCAACCTCCTGGAAGACCTGCTCCACAACGCCAAGGCCGACCAGACTTCCTGGAGCCAGTTTATTGACCTCCTCGACAAGACTCACGCTGATGCCAAGGCTAACCAGCGTACCAACTTCAACTACCTGTGGGCATATGGCGTCTACGGACCCTACAACCCCTCACGCAATGCCATCAAGACCGATGAGCTTCGCAAGATGAACCCACAGGACATCGTAAGCCTGCTGGCTGGTCTCAACAACATGGAGCACACCGTGCTCTACTACGGTCCCTACAGCGAGAAGGAGCTTAGCGCCCTGCTGGCAAAGGAACACAAGACTGCCAAGAAACTGGCTGCCGTGCCCGAGGGCAAGGAATACAAGCAGTTGGAGCCTAAGAGCAACGAGATTCTCATCGCTCCCTACGAGGCTAAGAACATCTACATGCGCAAATACCAGAACGAGGGCAAGACCTTCAATCCCGACAACGGCGCACTCGTGGGTCTCTTCAACGAGTACTTCGGCGGCAGTATGAACGCCATCGTCTTCCAGGAACTGCGCGAAACACGCGGTCTGGCTTACAACGCCAGTGCCTACTACGCACGTCCCTCACGCAAGGAAGATACGGAGTATTTCTTCACACACATCATCTCACAGAACGACAAGATGATGGACTGCGTCAACGTGTTCGACCAGATCATCAACGACCTGCCCCAGAACGAGGCAGCCTTCAACCTCGCCAAGCAGAGCCTTACAAAGAGTCTGCAGAGTATGCGCACCACCAAGTCGAGCGTGCTGTGGGCTTACCTCAACGCCAAGCAGAAGGGACTGGACTACGACCCCAACAAGAAGTTGTATGAGACGCTTCCTTCCATCACGCTGCAGGACATCACCAACTTCGAGAAGCAGAACATCGTAGGCAAGCCTTACCGCATGGTTATCCTCGGCGACGAGAAGAACCTCGACATGAAGGCGCTCGAGAAGATTGCTCCTGTGAAGAGACTTTCACAAGAAGAGATTTTCGGATACTAATCGCATTATAAATTATAATGTATAAATAATAAGAAAGCATAAACATTATGACTCCTGAATTCAAGTACGCTCCCATGTTCCAGTTGGGAGAGGACAAGACTGAGTACCGCTTGCTTACCAAGGAAGGCGTAAGCACAGCTGAGTTTGAGGGTAAGACCATCCTCAAGGTTTCCAAGGAAGCGTTGACCCTGCTCGCACAGCAGGGCTTCCACGACGTGGAGTTCATGCTCCGTCGTGAGCACAACGCACAGGTGGCTAAGATTCTGACCGACCCGGAGGCTTCGGAGAACGACAAGTATGTTGCTCTCCAGTTCCTCCGCAACGCAGAGACTGCAGTGAAGGGCATCCTCCCGTTCTGCCAGGATACTGGTACCGCCATCATCCATGGTGAGAAGGGCCAGCGCGTATGGACCGACTTCGAGGACGAGGAGGCTCTCAGCCTCGGCGTGTACAACACCTACACTCAGGACAACCTGCGCTATTCGCAGAACGCGCCTCTCAACATGTACGACGAGGTGAACACCCGTTGCAACCTCCCTGCCCAGATCGACATCGAGGCTACTGAGGGCGACGAGTACCGTTTCGTGATGGTGGCAAAGGGTGGCGGTTCTGCCAACAAGACCTACTTCTACCCCATGACCAAGGCTACCATCCAAAATGAAGGCACACTCCTCCCCTTCCTCGTAGAGAAGATGAAGAGCCTCGGTACTGCCGCTTGTCCTCCTTACCACATTGCTTTCGTCATCGGCGGTACTTCTGCTGAGAAGAACCTCCTCACCGTGAAGCTCGCTTCCATCAAATACTACGACGAGTTGCCTACTACGGGTGACGAGACGGGCCGTGCTTTCCGCGACATCGACCTTGAGAACAAACTCCTCGAGGAGGCTCACAAGATTGGCCTCGGTGCACAGTTTGGTGGCAAGTACCTCGCTCACGATATCCGTGTGGTTCGTTTGCCTCGCCATGGTGCAAGCTGTCCTATCGGTATGGGCGTAAGCTGCTCTGCCGACCGCAACATCAAGGCTAAGATCAACAAGGACGGTATCTGGTTGGAGAAGATGGACGAGAACCCGACAGAGTTGATTCCTGAGGAATTGAGAAAGCCGGGCGAGGGTGCCAAGGGCATCGAGATTGACCTCGACAAGGGTATCGACGCCGTTCGCGCTGAGCTTACCAAGTATCCCGTAAGCACTCGCGTCAACCTGAAGGGTACCATCATCGTGGCGCGCGACATCGCACACGCCAAGCTCAAGGCTCGTATCGACGCCGGCGAGGAGATGCCCGACTACTTCAAGAACCATCCTATCCTCTACGCTGGTCCTGCCAAGACTCCGGAGGGCTATCCTTGCGGAAGTATGGGTCCGACCACAGCCAACCGTATGGACCCCTACGTTGACGAGTTCCAGGATCATGGTGCCAGCCTCGTAATGATTGCCAAGGGTAACCGCGGCCAGGTCGTTACAGACGCTTGCCACAAGCATGGCGGCTTCTACCTCGGTACCATCGGTGGTGTTGCAGCAGTTCTCTCTCAGAGCAGCATCAAGAGCATCGAGTGCGTAGAGTATCCTGAGTTGGGTATGGAGGCTATCTGGAAGATTACCGTCGAGGACTTCCCTGCCTTCATCCTCGTAGACGACAAGGGCAACGACTTCTTCAAGCAGTTGAAGCCTTGGGCTCCCTGCAAGGAGTGCCAGAAGTAAATCATTGCCTTTCCCCTTTTGGGCGCCAAACGTTGTTTTGGTATCCAAAAGCCATATAAAATCGGGCAGGAGTAAAACGGTGTAGTTTTCCTCCTGCCCGATTGTTTTATCTCCCGCCCTATATTTACACCTCTTTTTTA
>CAVCGV010000087.1:0-13415 GCA_963601815.1 bacterium | reverse complement strand
ACACTTTTTAGGTAAAAGTTAAAGCTTCTCTTTTTCAGAACATTACGAGTATTTTGCTTGTCTGTAGTCAAGAAAAAGGAGGGAGGGAAACTTTAGTTAGATAAATTAACGCATGCTTTTCTCTTCTTTCCGGGGAAAAGTGTTAACTTTGCACTTATTAACCTAAACCACCCAAAAACTATGAAAAGAATGATTTCTGCAGCAGTGTTTGTCATGGCGACTGCGATACTCCCTGTGTCTGCCCGCACGCCCGTGTCGAACGGCTATCCCTATGCCCAGGTTCCTTTTACCAGTGTGAAGATAACAGCCGGCACCTTCTGGGGCGACCGTCTGAAGGCTGCGCGTGAGGTTACCGTGCCCCTGGCCTTCTCCAAGTGTGAGAGCGAACGCCGGTACAAGAACTTCGAGATGGCTGCCTACACCCTGCAGCATCCCGGTCATGCTGCACTGGACACCCGTGAATGGGACGTGAGTACGTTTATGGGCTTCCCCTTCGACGATACCGATGTGTACAAGACCATAGAGGGCGCCAGCTATATACTGCAGACCTATCCCGACAAGAAAATGGTAGCATACATAGACAGCGTGCTCGACGTGGTGGCGGCGGCACAGGAGCCTGACGGCTATCTGTACACAGCACGCACCATCAATCCCCGCCATCCGCAGGGCTGGTCGGGCGATACACGCTGGAGCATGGTGGAAGTGTTGAGCCACGAGTTGTACAACCTCGGGCACATGGTCGATGCCGCCTGTGCCCATTACCAGGCCACGGGCAGCACACGCTTTCTCGACATAGCACGCCGTTATGCCGACTGTGTCATCAGGGAGGTGGGCCCCAATCCAGGACAGCACCATGTGGTGCCGGGACACCAGATAGCCGAGATGGCACTGGCTCGCCTCTATACCCTGACGGGCGAGAAGAAATACCTCGACGAAGCCAAGTACTTCCTCGATATGCGTGGCAAGACGGGCATACACGACCTCTATACGCAGAGCGACAAACCGGTTCTGCAGCAGACGGAGGCATGGGGACATGCCGTGCGTGCGGGCTATATGTATGCCGGAATTGCCGATGTGGCAGCCTTGACGCAGGATACAGCCTACATCAATGCCATCGGCCGCCTGTGGCAGAATATCGTCTCGCGCAAGTATTACCTTACGGGAGGCGTAGGGGCACGTCATCAGGGCGAGGCTTTCGGCGCCAACTACGAACTGCCCAACATGACGGCCTATAATGAGACCTGTGCAGCCATAGCACAGGTGTACCTCAATGAACGCATGTTCTTGCTCCATGGTGACAGCAAGTACATCGACTGTCTGGAACGTACGCTCTACAACGGTGTCATCTCGGGCATGAGCGTAGATGGCGGACGCTTCTTCTATCCCAACCCACTGTCGAGCGACGGCAAGTATGCTTTTAATTCCGACAACACCACTACGCGCCAGCCCTGGTTCGGGTGTGCCTGCTGTCCCAGTAACTTGAGCCGTTTTATCCCTTCTGTACCGGGTTACCTCTACGGCGTGAAGGACAACAATATATATGTCAATCTCTTTGCCGGAAATACCTCCACCATCCGGGTGCAGGGCAAGGACGTGGTACTGGAGGAGACTACGGAGTATCCGTGGAACGGTAACATCAAGATAGTGGTAAAGAAGAGCAGTTTGAAGAATGCCAACCTGCTGGTGCGCATACCCGGTTGGGTACGCAACCAGGTGGTGCCGAGCGACCTCTACCGCTACAGCGATACGGCTAAGCCTACCTACAGTGTTACTGTAAACGGACGGCCCGTGGAGGGCGACGTCGAGGCTGGCAAGGGGTATCTGCCAGTAATGGGCATCAAGAAGGGCGACGTGGTGCGCATTCACTTCGACATGCCTGTGCGCACCGTCGTGGCCAACGACCGTGTGGCGGACGATCGGGGCAGAGTAGCGGTGGAACGTGGTCCGCTGGTGTACTGTGCCGAGGCTGCCGACAACGGTGGCGCTTCTGTGCTGCGGGCGGTAATGAATGCCCGTCCGTCCTTTACAGAGGTAGACGGCTACGCCATTGCCAATACCGAGACGCAGGGTGCACCAGCCTTTGTGGTCAAGGCGCTCAAGACGCAGGCGCAACTTCTTGGCGAGAATGCCGACGGAACGGTGTCAGTCTCTCCGCTGCCGCTCACGCTCATACCTTATTATGCATGGAACCACCGCGGTGCCAACGAGATGAATGTATGGCTACTGCAGGGGCTCAATGCCGTGGAGAAGTAAGGGGATAGTAATTCTATCCCCCTTCGATGCGGTAGACTACGTCAAGGTGGAACGCTTCTTCAGGCGCAAACGCATCGAACGTTTCAGTAGTCTGTAGTCCTGACAGATCTCCGGTTATGACATTTTTACAGCCATAATGCCAAAAAAGTTGACGCAATGCTGTCCAGTTGCCGATAAAATTGTTAACTTTGCAACCGCAAACTTTAACAACCAATAAAAGAATAGAATGTCTAACTTGAGATTTGAGGTCGTGGCTGAGGCCTTCAGGAAACGACCGGTGGACGTGCCTACACCCAAGGTGCGCCCGTCGGAATATTTTGCCAAGTATGTGTTCAACCGGCAGAAGATGTACAAGTACCTTCCGTCGGACGTGTATGAGAAACTGGTGGACGTGATAGACAACGGTGCCCGTCTGGACCGTTCCATTGCCGACTCCGTGGCTGCCGGCATGAAGCTCTGGGCCGAGGAGAACGGCGTGACACACTACACCCACTGGTTCCAGCCCCTTACCGAGGGTACGGCTGAGAAGCACGATGCCTTCGTGGAGCACGACGGCAAGGGCGGCATGATAGAGGAATTCTCGGGCAAGTTGCTCGTACAGCAGGAACCTGATGCCAGCTCCTTCCCCAATGGCGGTATACGCAACACCTTCGAGGCACGCGGCTACTCGGCATGGGACCCCACCTCGCCCGTCTTCATCATCGACGATACGCTCTGTATCCCCACTATCTTTATCTCCTACACAGGCGAGGCCCTCGACTACAAGGCTCCGCTGCTCCGCTCGCTGCATGCACTGAGCGAGGCCGCTACCGACGTGTGCCACTACTTCTACCCGCAGGTAAAGAAGGTGCAGACCAACCTGGGCTGGGAGCAGGAATACTTCCTCGTGGACGAGAGCCTCTATTCGGCACGTCCCGACCTGATGCTTACAGGCCGTACACTCATGGGGCACGACTCCGCCAAGAACCAGCAGATGGACGACCACTACTTCGGTACCATCCCCGAGCGCGTGCAGGCCTTCATGAAAGACCTGGAGATACAGGCACTCGAACTGGGCATACCCTGCAAGACACGCCACAACGAGGTGGCACCCAACCAGTTCGAACTGGCTCCCATCTACGAGGAGTGCAACCTCGCCGTAGACCATAACATGCTCCTTATGAGCCTAATGAAGCGTGTTGCCCATAAGCACGGCTTCCGTGTGCTGCTCCACGAAAAACCTTTCGCAGGCATCAACGGCTCGGGCAAGCACAACAACTGGAGCCTCACTACCGACTCGGGCGTCCTGCTCCATGCCGCCGGAAAATCGCCCATGGAGAACCTCCGTTTCGTCGTCTTCATCGTAGAGACGCTCATGGGTGTTTACAAGCACAACGGACTCTTGAAGGCATCCATCATGAGTGCTACCAATGCCCATCGTCTCGGCGCCAATGAGGCTCCTCCCGCCATCATCTCCTCCTTCCTCGGCAAGCAGCTCTCCGACCTCCTCGACCATATAGAGAAGGCCGACAAGGAGCAGCTCTTCGACGTGGCTGGTAAGAAAGGACTGGAGATGGATATCCCCGAGATACCTACCCTCATGATAGACAATACCGACCGCAACCGCACCTCGCCTTTCGCCTTTACGGGCAATCGCTTCGAGTTTCGTGCCGTGGGCAGTGAGGCCAACTGCGCCTCTGCGCTCATCGTGCTCAATACGGCGGTGGCCGAGGCGTTGCAGAACTTCAAGGCGCGTGTCGATGCACTGATGGAGAAAGGCGAAGACCAGACATCGGCAATTATCGATGTAGTACGCGAAGACATCAAGACCTGCAAGCCTATCCGCTTCGACGGCAACGGCTACTCCGACGAGTGGAAGGAAGAGGCCATGAAGCGCGGACTCGACTGCGAGTCGTCATGCCCCGTAGTCTTCGACCGTTACCTCGACCAGGACAGCATCGACATGTTTGCCCGTACCAACGTCATGACAGAGAGCGAGCTGAAGGCCCGCAACGAGGTAAAGTGGGAGACCTATACCAAGAAGATACAGATAGAGGCGCGCGTCATGGGCGACCTTACGCTCAACCACATCATCCCCGTAGCCACCCACTACCAGAGCCGTTTGGCAAAGAACGTGGAGGGCATGGTCAATATCTTCGGCGGGGAGGAAGGTAAGCAACTTACTGCCCGCAATGTGAAGATTATCCGCGAGATAGCCGAGCGCACCGAGACCATAGAGCGTGGCGTAGAGCAGCTCGTCAATGCCCGAAAGGTGGCTAACCGCATAGAGAGCGAACGCCAGAAGGCCGTCGCTTACCACGACACCGTCGCTCCACTCATGGAGGAGATACGCTACCAGATAGACAAGCTCGAGCTCCTCGTCGCCGACGAACTGTGGACGCTGCCCAAGTACCGTGAACTGCTCTTCATCAGGTAGTAGCCGCAGCGTCCTCGCTGCGGCCATCCCCCAACGATTTTTTGTATACTTTAGAAGGTACGGCGCTCCCGCCGTACCCATTTTACAGATTGGTGCAGCGAGGGCGCTGCACCTTTTTTGCTGATGCTAATTGTGCCGCGTTTGCAGCTTATTCGTTACAAAAACATGTGTCGTACGTCTTTTTATTACAAGAGAAAAGAAAACGACGATGACAAGAAACAATCTACTATCCCTCCTCTTCGCCATGACAGCCTCGGTGGGCGTGCAGGCGCAAGACCTCTACGTATCCACATCCTTCCATGAGCCCGCCAGTGAGGGGCTGCGGTTTATCTACAGCCGCGACGCCATACACTGGGACAGCATACCCGGCACATTCCTCCCCCCGAAGATAGGGACACAGAAGGTGATGCGCGACCCCAGCATCATACGCACCCCCGACGGCGTGTACCACTTGGTGTGGACCTGCAGCTGGAAGCACGACAAAGGCTTCGGCTATGCCGAGAGCCGCGACCTGATGCACTGGAGCGAGGAGCGGTTCATAAAGGTGATGGACGACCCCACTACGGTGAACGTATGGGCGCCCGAACTGTTCTGGGACGAAGACCGTCAGCAAGCCATGGTGGTGTGGGCATCGTGCGTGCCCAGCCAGAACTTCGAGCGCGGCATAGAGGAAGAGAAGAACAATCATCGTCTGTACTATTCCGTTACCAAGGACTTCAAGACCTGGACGCCGGGCAAGTTGCTCATCGACCCCGGCTTCAGCTGCATAGACGCCACCATGCTCAAGCGCGGCAAGGACGACTATGTCATGGTGCTGAAGGACAATACGCGCAAGGAACGCGACATCAAGGTGGCCTTTGCCAAGAGTCCCTACGGACCGTGGAGCAAGGCATCCGAACCCTTTACGGGCCACTTCATGGAAGGCCCCACTACCGTCAAGTTACCCAAGGGCAGCACGCTGGGCAACGGATACCTAATATATTATGACCGCTACCGCCTCTTCGATTTCGGGGCACACTATACCGACGACTTCATCCACTTTACCGACGTGAGCGACAAGGTAAGCGTGCCCAAACTGCACAAGCACGGTACCATATTCCGTGCTCCCGAGCGCATCGTGAAGGCGCTTCTGGAACAGGACCGCATACACTATACCGGCACCACCATGGCCGACCCCTCGCGCCACGACGGCGCCCTGTCGCCCGTAGTGGGAGTGCATAACATACAGACCATGCGGGCTAACCGCGAGCACCCCACAAGTGAGAACGGTGACGGCTGGACCTACAACCACCAGCCCATGATGGCATACTGGAACAACAAGTTCTACCTCCACTACCTCAGCGACCCTGCCGAGGAGCATGTGCCGCCATCGCGCACCATGATGCAGACCTCTGCCGACGGATACACGTGGACGGCGCCGCAGGTGCTCTTCCCCGAATACGACGTGCCCGAGGGATACGCCAAGCCCAACTATACGCCGAAGCCCGAAAACCAATATCCCGACGTGTACAAGCAGAAGCCCCTCAAGGCGATAATGCACCAGAGGGTGGGGTGGTATGTGGCGAAGAGCGGCATCCTCCTTGCCACCGGCAACTATGGCGTGGCACTCGACCGCAAGGACGACCCCAACGACGGCAACGGCATAGGACGAGTGGTAAGAGAGGTGAAGAAGGACGGCAGCCTCGGCCCCATCTACTTTATATACTACAACCACGGATTCAGCGAGAAGAATACCGCCTACCCCCATTACCGCAAGGCTTCGAAGGCGGTGAGGAAGGCGTGCGAAGAAATGCTGGCGAGTCCGCGCTTCCGCATGCAGTGGGCAGAGGAGGCAGACCGTGGCGATACACTCATACCCGTAAGCAACAGCTACAAGGCATACTGCGACTACACGCTGCCCGACGGCAGGATAGCATGCCTCTGGAAACACGCCCTCACCTCGCTGAGCCTCGATGGCGGAAACACCTACACCACGACGGCACGTGCCCTCGGTTTCGTCAACAGCAATGCCAAGATATGGGGCCAGCGACTCACCGACGGCACCTATGCCACGGTGTACAACCCCTCGGAGTACCGATGGCCGCTGGGCATCTCGCTCAGCAGTGACGGACTGGAGTATAAGACGCTCAACCTCATCTGCGGCGAGGTGCCTGCCGAACGCTATGGCGGCAACTACAAGAACCGCGGTCCGCAGTATGTACGCGGCATACAGGAGGGCAATGGCGTGCCGCGCGACTCCGACCTCTGGGTAAGCTACTCCATGAACAAGGAAGACATGTGGGTGGCACATGTGCCCGTGCCCGTCAGGACAGAGGCCACGGCCCATGCCGATGACGACTTCTCGAAAGCACATGGTTTGGCCGACTTGAGAGACTGGAACATCTATTCGCCGCTCATGGCTCCCGTGTCGGTAGACGGCGAGTGGCTGCAGCTGAAGGACGCAGACCCCTTCGACTATGCCGTCGTAGAGCGCAAGGTGCCCGCCACCCGCAAGCTTGGCGTCAGCTTCGACCTGCAGGCCGACCAGAACGCCAACGGCACGCTGCAGATGGAGTTCCTCGACGAGAAGGGCACTGCCTGCACCCGCATCGAACTGACCCCCGACGGCATGCTGCGCGTGAAGAACGGGGCACGCTACGGCAACGTGATGCCCTATAAGGCAGGGCAGACCATGCACCTCGACGCCACCCTCGACGCGGCACACCGCGAGCTGAACCTCACCGTTACCGCACAGCAGGACGGCAAGGAGCTGAAGAAGACGACACGCCGCATCTTCTTCGCCCCCGTACACAGCATAGAGCGCATCAAGTTCCGTACCGGCGCACAGCGTACCTTCCCCACCATCGACACACCTGCCGACTGGTACGGCACGCTGCCCCATGCCGGCGATACCGATACTGCTGCCGTCTACCGCATAGCTCACTTCAAAACCCGCAGTCTCGATGCCGACTCTGCTGCCGCCGTGCTGCGTGCTGCCGACTACAAGCACCATGTAGACTACTTCAACCAGATGGAGCCGGAGGCAATAGCCACGGTAGACAGCAAGGGAAAGCCCATACTCGACGACAAGGGAAAACCCGCCATGGACGAGAAGGCGCAGCAGAAGTATGCCGGTGCCACACCGGCAATACCCAATGCCAAGGCGTGGGAGTGGATGGAACAGAACGTGCCCCTCTTCGACTGTCCGCAGCAAGACTTCGAGCAGATGTACTACTACCGCTGGTGGACCCTGCGCAAACATATAGAGAATACCCCCGTGGGCTACGCCATGACCGAGTTTATCGTGCCGCGCAACTATGCCGACAAGTATAACCTCATCTCCTCGGCATTGGGGCACCACATACACGAGAGCCGATGGCTGCGTAACCCCGCCTACCTTGACGGCATACTCAACACGTGGTATCACGGCAACGACGGCAAGGCGATGAACAAGTTGACCGCCTACAGTTCGTGGGCGCCTGCCTCGGTGTGGAGCCGCTACCTTGTGGACGGCAGGAAGGATGCTGCCGTAAAACTGCTCGACGACCTCGACTGGGAGTACCGCCAGTGGGCCATCAAGCAATGGAAGAACGGACTGTACTGGCAGTATGACGTGCGCGACGCCATGGAGGAAACCATCAGCGGAGGTCGTCGCGAGAAGAATGCACGCCCCAGTATCAACAGTTATATGTACGGCAACGCCCGCGGCATAGCGTCGATAGCGCGCCTGGCAGGCAAGGACGAAATGGCAAAACACTACGATGCCACAGCCGATACCCTGAAAACCCTTGTGGAAAAGAACCTCTGGGACAGCGGACAGCAGTTCTTCGAGGTGTACAAACCGGCTGAGGCCGAGGTGAAGGCAGCCAAGCCCAGCGGCGAGAACACACGCTCGGCGCAGGTAAGGGAGGCTATAGGCTACCTGCCCTGGTACTTCGGACTGCCAACCGACAATGCTACCTTTGCTGCGGCTTGGCAGCAGGCTGCCGACGAGAAGGGTTTCTCGGCACCCTATGGACAGACTACAGCCGAACGCCGCCATCCGCAGTTCCGTACCCACGGCGTGGGCAAGTGTGAGTGGGACGGTGCCGTATGGCCCTTTGCCACGGCGCAGACCCTTACCGCCATGGCCAACTACATCAACGACTACAGCGTGCGCCCTGCTGCCCTCGACGGCAAGGCAGGCACGCTCGACATGGACAGCCTCTACTATGCCGAGATGGAGAAGTATGTACAGAGCCAGAGCCACCGCGGCAAGCCATACATAGGCGAATACCTCGACGAGACCACGGGCTACTGGCTCAAGGGCGACCAGCAGCGCAGCCGCTACTACAACCACTCCACCTTCTGCGACCTTGTCATCACGGGCCTCGCAGGACTTCGCCCGCGTGCCGACCGAACCATAGAGGTGCGCCCCATCCTGCCCGAGGGCAAGTGGAACTATTTCTGTCTGGACGGCGTGCGCTACCACGGCCACGACCTTACCATTCTCTACGACAAGGACGGCAGCCGCTACCATCAGGGCAAGGGGCTCCAGATAATGGTGGACGGCAAGCGCGTGGCACACCGTGACACACTGGGCAAGCTGGTGGCTAAGGATGTGCTATGATAAAATAAAGAATACCTTGATGATGAAACGAATACTATACCTTTATATATTGGCAGGACTTTTGGGCGTGACACAGATGCATGCCCAGGAGTCCTTTGCCGTTGACGGGCAGGAGGCACAGTGGATAGGTGCCATAACCGATGCCGATGCACACATACCGAGCAACCGCAACTATGTGGGTACCGGTACGCTCAATGCCAAGGGCAAACCCGACTGGAAGGCCACAGCCCCCTTGTCGCAGCGCAGTGTGTGGCTGCGGCGCGAGGTAAAGTTGCCAGCCGCCGCTGTGCGTGCCACCATGCAGATAGCCGGTCTGGGCTTCTACGAACTGAGTGTGAACGGGACGAAGGTGACCGATGCCGTCTTCGCACCCCTTTGGAGCGACTATGACAAGAGCGTGTTCTACAACACCTACGACGTGACGCCTCTCCTGAAAAAAGGCAAGAACACCCTTCTGGTGCTCCTCGGCAACGGATTCTATAACGAGCAGGGCGGCAGGTACAGCAAGATGAAGGTATCGTACGGACCGCCCACACTGCGCTGTATGCTCCAGGTAGAGTTGGTAGGCGGCAAGCGTGTCAGCGTGCTGAGCGACGGCACGTGGCAGTATGCGCCCAGCAGCATTACCTTCAACAGCATATACGGCGGAGAGGACGAGGATGCACGCATCACGCCAGCCTCCGCTACGTGGCACACGGCAGTGGTGCAGCAGGGGCCGCGCGGCATACTGCGCAGGCAGGTGGCTGCCCCCGTCAGGATAATGGAGACCTATGGCGTAAAGAAGTGTGTCCGCCTGTCGCCGCAGCAGATAGCCGGGGCATCCACCGCCAAGCATGAGATACCCGCCGGAACCTTTGTGCTCGACATGGGTCAGAACCTCTCCGGTTTTCCTCAGATAAAAGTGTCGGGAAAGGCAGGGCAGCAGGTGCGCCTCTACCTCTCCGAAACCCTTACGCCCCAGGGAACATGCAACCAGAAGCAGACGGGCAGTCCCTACTACCTTACCTATACCCTTAGCGGAAAGGGCTTGCGCGGTGCCGACGGCAAGCGCATAGAGACGTGGCATCCCCACTTTACCTATTACGGATACCGCTATGTACAGGTGGAGGGAGCCGTGATGAAGGGCGATGCTAACCCGGAGGGCAAACCCGTCATAGAAGACATACAGTCGTGCTTTGTCTATAACTCGGCAGCAAAGACAGGCGACTTCTCCTGCTCCAACCCGCTCTTCAACGAAACCTACCGCATCATAGACCGTGCCGTGCGCAGCAACTGGCAGGCCGTATGGACCGACTGCCCGCACCGCGAAAAATTGGGGTGGCTGGAGCAGGACTGGCTCAACGGCGAAGGACTGGTGTACAACTACGACTGCCGCGCCATGATAGAGCAGACCATGCAGAATATAGCCGATGCGCAGCATCCAGACGGTGCCGTGCCCACCACTGCTCCGGAGTACATCTATTTCAAGGGCAAATGGCTCGACCCCTTTGCCGAGTCGCCCGAATGGGGCGGCGCACTCGTGGCACTCCCCTTCCTCTACCTCGACCATTACGGCACGGACAGTCTGGTGAGAAAGTATTATGCACAGATGAGCCGCTACGTGGACTATCTGCACACCAAGGACAGTTGCAGCATACTGAAGCAGGGACTGGGCGACTGGTACGACTACGGCAAGGGACGCTCCGGTTTCTCGCAGAATACGCCCATGCCCCTCGTTGCCACAGCCCATTACTATCAGTGGACAAGACTGGTGCAGCGTGCCGCTGCCATCTGCGGGCGTACTGCCGACGCCAACCGCTATGCGCTCCTCGCCATGGACATACTGCAGGCTTTCCGCAAGGAGTTTATGCACGTGGAGCGGGACAACGGCGGACAGGTAACAGCCGTGTATTTCGGCTCGGGCAGTCAGGCTTCCGATGCCATACCCCTCTGCATGGGACTGGTGCCGTCAGCCTACCGCCACCTCGTGCTGCAGCATCTCGTGGCAGACATTCACGCCCATGCCGACCGCCTCACGACGGGCGATGTGGGAAACCGCTACCTCTTCCGGGCACTCCTGGATAACGGATACGCCGACCTCTGGTATCGTATGCTCGACCACGACGGGGTGCCGGGCTACGGATTCCAGATAAGCCGGGGCATGACGACGCTCACCGAGCAGTGGAACCCGGAGATGGGGGCATCGATGAACCACTTCATGATGGCACACATCAACAACCACCTCCTCCCGAATATTGTGGGCATACGTATACACAACGGCAAACTCACCGTGGCGCCCATGCCCATGGGCAACCTGACGTGGGCGAAGGGGCGTACCGTGCTTCCCGGTGGAGAGCGCGTAGAGGTGGCGTGGAAACGCACGACAGGAGAAAAGATAGAGGTGACGGTGACCACCGCTGCCGATGTAGAATATCAAATCAAGCTGAAAGATGAAAAAGGTAATATGTATGGCAGCCATCGCGGCAGCCATGTCTTTGTCGGCACGTGCGCAGACTGACGCCAAAACGCTTGCTGCACCTGCCAATACATACGAGGGACACTTCACGCGCCCGCTCCACGACGTCATGGACGAGGTGGCACGCCGCTGGGGCGTGAGGTTCAAGTACAATGTCGACACGGTGGGCAGGAAGTTGCCCTATGCCGACTTCCGTATACGTCCCTATTCGCTCGAGGAGACACTTACCGCCATCTGCCGGTACTTCGACTTCAACTGGTGGAAGCAGAACGGTAACCTTTACAAGATAAAACCCTACGAGTATCCACGCCGCCATACCGACGAGGGCGAGAAGATGCTGGGCTACCTCTCCACCCTCTACAGCGACAGGGCGCAGTTTGAGGCACGCCGCGACAGTGTGCGGCGTGAGGTGCGCGCCCTCCTGGGCATAGACCGCTACAAAGATTCGCTCGTCCATGCCAAGCCCATTCTCGGAAAGGTACGCCGCTACGACGGGTATACGGTGCAGAACATCTGTATCGAGACGCTGCCCGGCGAACACCTCTTCGGTTCTATCTACACACCGACCTCACGGGGCAAGCATCCGCTCATCATCTGCCCGGACGGCCACTTCGGTGGCGGGCGCTACCGTGCCGACGAACAGCAGCGCCTTGCCACCCTGGCACGCATGGGAGCCATCTGCGTAGACTTCGACCTCTATGGATGGGGGCAGAGCGAAAAGGAATATGGCAAAGGGTCGCACCAGACAGACCGTGCCCATGTGGTGCAGGCACTCAATGCCGAAGTGCTGCTCGACTATATGTGGAACAACCGCAAGGACATGGACCGCACCCGCATAGGTGTTAACGGGGGCAGTGGCGGCGGTACGCACACCATTCTGCTCACAGTGCTCGATTCGCGCATCACGGCGGCTGCACCTACGGTAAATCTTGCCTCCCACTTCGACGGCGGCTGCCCCTGCGAAAGCGGAAAGCCCATCCAACTGGCAGGAGGCGGTACCTGCAATGCCGAACTGGCAGCCTTCTTTGCACCCAAGCCGCTGCTCGTGGTAAGTGACGGGGGCGACTGGACGGCATCGGTGCCCTCACTGGAATATCCCTTCCTGCAGAGAGCCTACGGTTTTTATGGCGCCAGCGACAAGGTGCAGAACGTGCACCTGCCCAAAGAGCGCCACGACTATGGCGAGAACAAGCGCAAGGCAAACTATGAGTTCTTTGCCCGCGTGTTCGGGCTGGACCTCGCCAAGTGTGACGAGAGCAAGGTAACGGTAGAGAAACCTGAGGTGCTGCAGAGCATCGTGCCGTCCGCAACCAAGTAAAATGCTCCTTTGTCCATAAGCGTAAGGTGTAGAAAACTTGCAGCATCTTCCCGAACGCATCCCGAACGCATCCCGAAGAACCAACCCACACCAGGCGATGGCAAAATTGGCTGCTTGTGCCGGCCCTTTTTTCTTCGAGGTTCGAACCTCGAGGGCAAAAGGTTCGAACCTCGAGGGGTTAAGGTTCGAACCTATGTTTTTGGGGGTCTATACAATGGACTTCATGTAGAGGCCCCATTTCCGGGTGTGTAAACCCTGCAGGCAGAAAACTTTCCATACCTTGTGACGGCATTTTAGTAATATGATAACTTGAGCAGATTTTGCTCCAGCGCGCCCTGAAAGGGCAACCTGCACATAGCCCAGGGCAAGCGAAGCGGCACCCTGG
>CAVCGV010000086.1:0-13431 GCA_963601815.1 bacterium | reverse complement strand
TTTTTATACATTACTAAAAATATGCCAAATTTATTTTTTGAGCTGTACCTTGATTATTTGTGGAGCTTGTCTTTACTGTGGGGGTGGAGGAGGAAAGGACGGGTGAATCCATCGGAAAAGCCACGCATTCTGCGGGTGAGGATGCGTGGCTTTTCTATAATGGAATGATAATGTCTTAAGAATTCATGGCAAGGAGGAACTCCTCGTTGTTGTGTGTGCGCTCCATGCTCTTGTGAATGGTGTTCATGGCCTCTATAGGGTTCATGTCGGCTATGTACTTGCGCAGAATCCACATGCGGTCGAGTGTGGTGCGGTCCTGTAGCAGGTCGTCGCGTCGTGTAGACGAAGCCACCAGGTTGACAGCCGGGAAGATGCGTTTGTTGCTGAGCGAGCGGTCGAGCTGCAGCTCCATGTTGCCTGTACCCTTGAATTCCTCGAAGATAACCTCGTCCATCTTGCTGCCCGTATCGATAAGTGCGGTAGCGATGATGGTGAGCGAACCGCCACCCTCTATGTTGCGTGCGGCACCGAAGAACCGCTTGGGTTTCTGCAGGGCATTAGCATCGACACCACCCGTGAGTACCTTTCCTGAAGCGGGAGCCACAGTGTTGTAGGCACGTGCCAGACGCGTGATGGAATCGAGGAAGATAACCACATCGTGTCCGCACTCCACCATACGCTTTGCCTTTTCCAGTACGATGCCGGCTATCTTGACGTGGCGCTCAGCCGGTTCGTCGAAGGTAGAGGCAATGACCTCGGCATTGACAGTACGCGACATGTCCGTAACCTCCTCGGGACGTTCGTCTATAAGCAGCATCATGAGGTAAGCCTCGGGATGGTTTGCCGCAATGGCATTGGCAATGTCCTTCATGAGGATGGTCTTACCCGTCTTGGGCTGAGCCACGATGAGGGCACGCTGTCCTTTGCCGATGGGCGAGAAGAGGTCTACGATGCGTGTGCTGAGATTGGTGGTGCTGGGGTCGGCGCACAATTTGAATTTCTCGTCGGGGAAGAGAGGTGTAAGGTGCTCGAAGGGGATGCGGTCGCGCACTTCACCCGGATTGCGTCCGTTAATCTTGTTGATGTCTGTTATGGGGAAGTACTTTTCGCCCTCGCGTGGCGGACGTACATGGCACTGTACCACGTCGCCCGTCTTCAGGCCATAGCGCTTTACGGTATTGGCAGGTACATAGACATCGTCGGGAGAAGAAAGATAGTTGTAGTCGCTGCTGCGGAGGAATCCGTATCCGTCGGGCATTACTTCGAGAACGCCATTGGCTGTGATGATGCCGTTAAAGTCGTAGGCGGCATCCTTTGCGCCGGGCATGGCAGACTTTGCGTCGGAAGGTACAGCTGCAGTAGGCGTGCTGGTAGGGCGGTCGAAGATGTCGTAGGTAGGCATGGCTCCCAGGTCCTCGATGGGTAAATCCACAACGGGTATGAAGTCGGTGCCGTCGCCGGGGTCGCCTTCCCATACACCCTTGGGTGTTGTTTCCTGGGCGGCAATATCCGCTTTGTGCTGTTGTTCTGCCGTTTCATGGTTGTCTGCAGGCATGCTTACCTTTGTGTCTTCGGCTTGTTGCGCCATAGGAGCAGCCTCGGCAGCCTTAGCTTCGGCACGTTCCTTCAGGGCTGCAGCTTTGGCGGCAGCGATGGCCTCCAGTTCTGCCTTACTCTTTCTTCCTCTGTGTTTGGGGAAGGATGCGAGTATCGCCTTCTCGTCTATCTGCGGATTGGCAGGAGCGGGGGTGGCCTCCGTTGGGGTGGGAGTGTCGCCGGCAGTATCTGTGGTGTTCGGGATGGTTTCGGGAATCTCTTTGAACAGAGGCTCCTCTACAGGGAGTGCAGGACCGGTGGCCTGGTTTTTCATTACGTCGTAGTTTTCGCCTTTCTTGCCTTTCACGGAATAGACCTTGTCGTCTTTCTTGGCTGTTATCCTTGTCCTTTTCCTTTTGACGGGTTGGTCGGGAGAAACCACAGCCTCTCCCGAAGCTGGCATTTGACCTTCGGCCTGGGCGTCAAGGATGGCATAGACAATGTTCTCCTTGTTGTCGCCGGCCTTCAGTTTCACGCTCATACTGCGGGCAATATCTTTCAGCGTAACGACATTTTTAGCTGTTAATTCGTCTTTGCTATACATTATATAAATATGTGTATATGAAGTTTTGACTGTTAAAGAAAGCGTTTCGAGATATGGGGAAACGCCTGATAGTGTTAAAATCGAGTGCAAAGATAAGTAAAAATATTCGTTTCTGCAAAATATTTTCGCTATCTTTGCAAAAAATATTCAATCATGGCAAGTCAGATACCCTATTTGGACGTACAAAACCTCACCAAACGCTTCGGTGCGCAGGTACTGTTAGAGAACATTTCCTTCTCCATATCAGAGGGGCAAAAGGTGGGACTTGTGGCACGCAACGGTACGGGTAAGTCTACCCTCATGTCCGTACTTATGGACAAGGAAGGGCACGAGGGAGGCAGCATCATCTACCGGCGTGACCTGAAACTGGGATTCCTGGAGCAGGCACCTGTGTTCGACCCCGAGGAGAGTGTGTTTGACGCATGCTTTAACCATCAGGGCGATGCCGAACGGGTGCTCAAGGCCAAGCAGATACTCACGCAGTTTCATATCAACGACCTGGAGCAGCCCATGGGGCAGCTTAGCGGCGGCCAGCAGAAGCGGGTGGCCCTGGCCAACGTGCTCATTACCGACCCCGACTTCCTCATGCTCGACGAGCCAACCAACCACCTCGACCTGGAGATGATAGAATGGCTGGAGGGTTACCTTAACAGGGGTAACAAGACCATATTTATGGTGACGCACGACAGATTCTTCCTCGACAAGGTGTGCAACGAGATACTGGAACTGGACAACCGCAGTGTGTACACTTACCGGGGCAATTATGCCTACTATCTGGACAAACGCCAGGAACGCATGGACAATCTGCGTGCCGAGATACAGCACTCGCGCAACCTCTACCGCCGTGAACTGGAATGGATGAGGAGGCAACCGCAGGCGCGCGGACACAAGGCCAAGTACCGCGAGGATGCCTTCTACGAACTGGAGAAGGTGGCGCGCCAGCGCATAGAGGACAGGCAGATAAGGCTGAAGGCTTCTACGGTGTACATAGGCTCGAAGGTGTTCGAGTGCCAGTATGTAAGCAAGGTGTTCAACGACCGCGGACAGCAGAAGGTGATACTGCGCGACTTCTACTACAACTTTGCACGATTCGAGAAGATGGGCATCGTCGGCAACAACGGTACGGGCAAGTCTACCTTCATCAAGATGCTCCTGGGCGAGGTGAAGCCCGACAGCGGTTCCTTCGACATAGGCGAGACCGTACGCTTCGGATACTTCTCGCAGGAGGGACTGAAGTTTCGCGACGACCAGAAGGTAATAGACGTCATTACGGAGATAGCCGACTACATAGACCTCGGAGGCGGACGCCACATGACCGCCTCCCAGTTCCTGCAGTTCTTCCTCTTCACGCCCGAGGAGCAGCACAACTATGTGGCGAAGCTCAGCGGTGGAGAAAAACGCAAGTTGTACCTCTGTACCGTGCTGATGAAAAACCCCAACTTCCTGGTGCTGGACGAGCCTACCAACGATCTCGACATACAGACGCTGCAGGTATTGGAGGAATACTTGCAGGATTTCCCCGGATGCGTCATCGTGGTAAGCCACGACCGCTACTTCATGGACAAGGTGGTGGACCATCTGCTCGTGTTCAAGGGAAACGGCGAGATACAGGACTTCCCGGGCAACTACACGCAATACCGCGAATGGAGCAGGCTGCAGCCTCAGGAAAGTACCCCCAAGCCCAAAGCAACCGCTGCGCCGGGTACGGGTGGAGACAGTACAGGAACCGCCAAACGCGACTCGGCACACGAAAACCGCCGTAAGATGTCCTACAAGGAGAAACGCGAGTACGAGCAGTTGGGCAACGAGATAGAACAGCTCACCCAGGAACAGAAACAACTGGAGGAAGAGTTGTGCAGCGGCACCCTGTCGGTGGAGCAACTCACCGAGAAGAGCAAGCGACTGCCCGAAATAAAGGAACTGCTCGACGAGAAGGAGCTGCGGTGGCTGGAACTCGCAGAAATAGAGGGATAAGGAGCTAAAAGAGCTGCCCGTCCAAAGAAGAATGACTATGTGCGGAATATTCAGCACACGCCAATAAAGAAACAATCTTGCATTATAACAGGAGAAATGGAAATAAAGAAATCTGAGTTTACACTGTCGGCGCCCCGTCTCAGCATGTGCCCCAAGGACGACAAGGCCGAGTATGCCTTCATAGGCAGGAGCAATGTGGGCAAGTCGAGTCTTATCAATATGCTCTGCAACCACAAGGGACTTGCCAAGACCTCTGCCACACCCGGCAAGACACTGCTCATCAACCACTTCATCATCAACAACGAGTGGTACCTCGTAGACCTTCCGGGATATGGATTCGCCAAGCGGTCGAAGACAGTCCAGAAACAGCTCGAGCAGATGATAAGCAGTTACATACTGCAGCGCCCCCAGTTGGCCAATGTCTTTGTGCTTATAGACGTACGCCACGACCAGCAGAAGATAGACCGCGAGTTTGTCGACTGGTTGGGCGAGAGCGGCGTGCCGTTCTGCATCGTCTTTACCAAGGCCGACAAGCTGGGGCCCGGCAAGGCGAAGATGAATGCCGACAAATGGATGAAGGCACTGCAAGACCGGTGGGAAGAGCTGCCGCCTTACTTCATTACCAGCAGCGAGAAAAAGCTGGGACGTGACGAGGTGCTCGACTACATAGACCAGATAAACAAGGAACTAAATAAATAGAATCCGCACCCGCCTCTACAGGGCGGGTGTGTACATCTCTACCATACACAGAAATATGAAACAGATAGGATGGGGCTTCATCGGATGCGGTGAGGTAACCGAAAAGAAGTCGGGACCTGCCTTCAATGAGGTGGACGGGTCGCGCATCGTGGCCGTGATGAGCCGCCACGAAGAGAATGCCCGCAGTTATGCAGAGCGCCACCATATACGCAAATGGTACACCGATGCGCAGGAACTCATAGACGACCCCGATGTCAACGCCGTATACATAGCCACACCGCCTTCGTCGCACGCTACATATGCAGTCATGGCGATGAGGGCAGGCAAACCGGTGTATGTAGAGAAGCCGCTGGCCTCCAGCTACAACGACTGCATACGCATTAACCGCGTGAGCGAGCAGACGGGCGTGCCCTGCTTCGTAGCCTACTATCGCCGTTATCTGCCATATTTCCAGAAAGTGAAGGAGATAGTGAAAAGCGGAAGCATCGGTCAGGTGGTAAATGTACAGGTAAGGTTCTCCGCACCGCCGCGCGACATGGACCGTGCCACCGGCAAGAATACGCCCTGGCGCGTACAGCCCGACATTGCGGGAGGCGGATACTTCTACGACCTTGCCCCCCACCAGATAGACCTGTTGCAGGATATCTTCGGCATCATTACACGTGCACACGGATACCCTGCCAACAGAGCGCACCTCTACGATGCGGAAGACACCGTGTCGGCATGCTTCTACTTCGAGAGCGGCATTCCCGGTAGTGGGTCGTGGTGCTTCGTAGGCCACGAGAGTGCCAAGGAAGACCGCATCGAACTGATAGGCGACAAGGGGTCGCTCTCCTTCTCCGTATTCAATTACGACCCCATTCTCCTTGTCACCAGCGAGGGCAGGCGCAGCATTACCGTGTCCAATCCGCCATACGTGCAGCTGCCCCTTATCAAGAATGTGATAGAAGACCTGCAAGGCATAGATACTTGTACCTGTACCAGTATTTCGGCAACGCCTACCAACTGGGTGCTCGACCGCATACTCTGGAAGAACTGAAACCGACAGTCGGCAAGACCGGCAAGGAGAAAACAAAGGCAAACGGCGTGTTCAGAAAAATCGCAAAACAGTTTTATAGAACACGCCCAACAACAATAAAAGAGACGTGTCAGCAAGTGTAAGACTTTTTATGACGGGCATCGCCATGACGTGTTGTTCCCTGTGTGCCACTGCGGCAGACAGGGAACAGACGGCTGTGGGCGACTCTGCCTTTGCCGATGCCGACACGTTGGACACGGCTACACGCAACCGCCTTGCCGCCACGCTGGCACGCGAAAAGCACAAACGCACGTTCTTCCATAGGGTGGGGGATGTCTTTACGCGCTTCTTCCGTGAGTTTGACAATACCGACAGTACC
The DNA here is from genome assembly GCA_963601815.1 of bacterium. Taxonomy (GTDB): domain Bacteria; phylum Bacteroidota; class Bacteroidia; order Bacteroidales; family Bacteroidaceae; genus Prevotella. The sequence goes on along the minus strand of CAVCGV010000086.1, from coordinate 7,221 downwards.
TACATCGAGCCGCAACACTACAACTATACCGTCATGTTGCAGAACACGAACACCTACGAGCTGTACAAACTCTCCAACAAGCAGGGACAGAGCGTAACCTTCGCTCCCGACGTGTCGTACCGCATGGGACCTTATGTGGGATGGAGATGGGTGTTCCTGGGATACACTGTCGACTTGAAGAACATCGGTTTCTGGACACACAATACATCGAAAAAGGAGATAGACCTGAGCCTGTACAGCAGTATGCTGGGTGTGGACCTCTTCTGGAGGGAGACGGGCAACGACTACCATATACAGAAGGTGGAGGTGGGCGACGACATAGACATGTCGCCCATGCGCGGTATAGACTTCGACGGTTTCAAGTCGAGCATCAAGGGCTTCAACCTTTACTACATTTTCAACCACCGGCGTTTCTCTTACCCTGCCGCCTATTCGCAGAGTACCGTTCAGCGCAGGAGTACAGGCAGTGCACTGGCAGGCATAGGTTTTACGCGCCATACGCTCGACGTGGACTGGACCGATCTGGAGAACGTGATACATGACAAGATGGGGGCGGCATGGGACGAGAAGTTCAACCAGAGCATCAAGCAGAGTACCGTAAGCTATTCGTCCTTCTCGCTGAGCGGTGGATATTCGTACAACTGGGTGTTTGCACACAACTTCCTCTTCAATGCATCCCTGTCGGCCGCGCTTACCTACAACCATACATCGTCCAACGGCGAGAACGAGGAGAAAACATCGCACCAGTTGTTCAACTTCAGTAATTTCAACATCGACGGCATCGGACGATTTGCCTTGGTGTGGAACAATACAAGGTGGTATGCTGGAGCCAGTTGTATTATCCATTCCTACAACTACCAGCAGAGCCAGTTCTCTACCAACAACTCTTTCGGTTCGCTCAATATCTACTTCGGAGTCAACTTCGGACGGAGGTGACACCATTCCCTTTTATACATACATCATCCGCTTTATACATACATCATCCGCGCACATCATCTACAAATATCATCCACATGAGAAAAACAGCGAAAACGTCAAGAGTCCTATTCCTCCTATGTATATTTAGTCTTTTGTCCAGTGCCTCGCACGCAGCATGGCGCAGTAGCGACAGCCTGTGCATCGTGTCGCTCCTGCAAGAAGCAAAAGACCTGCAGCAGAAGCCCGACAGCTGGATGCTGTGGTTCGGCAAGAAGTTTGTGGGAATACCCTATGTGGGCGGAACGCTCGATCGCAGCGACGAGGAACAACTGGTGGTTAACACGCGGCAGATGGACTGCACCACCTTTGTTGAGACCATCACCGCCCTTACGCTCTGTGCCCAGGAAGCTGAAACCGCATTTGCCGACTACTGTAGGCGACTGACCGACGTGAGGTACGCAGACGGACAGGTGGCGTACACCTCGCGTAATCATTACTTCACGCTGTGGGCTGAAGCCAACGGGCGCAAAGGATACGTAAAGAACATCGATAGCGTGCCGCTTTTCACGGCTTGCCAGACGGTTCAGGTATTCTGGATGAGTGCGCATGTGTCCCACTACCGTATGCTTGCAGCCCATCCCGAGTGGCAGCAACCCATACGCGACATGGAGCGCAGCATCAGCGGCAGGCAGTACCGCTACATACCCAAGGCGGCCATAAAGGACAATGCCCTTTCCCGCGCCACTATCCATGACGGCGACATTATTGCCATCATTACAAGAAAGAAAGGACTCGACACCACGCATCTGGGCATTGCATCCTGGCACAACGACGGACTGCATCTGCTCAATGCCAGCAGCATACATAAAAAGGTAGTAGACGAGCCGATGCTCCTCGTCGACTATATGAGAAAACACCCTACACAGAGAGGTATCAGGGTGTGTAGGGTGATGGAATCGGAAACGAGATAAGAGGCAGTCGGCCTCTCTTACTTGTCGCCCTGTGGCAGGGGATAGTTGTAGCGGTCGAAATAGATAGGGGCGGAATGGTTGTTGTACCATACCCCTTCTACATTGAAACCGATGGTAAAGTTCCGGTTCACATTGTATTTTACGCCGGCTCCCAGCACATTGGCACCAGCCGCTCCCATGCCGTATCCCATGGGCATCGTTCCCCATAGGCCGGCTCCGTATCCCGGTATTCCGTAGCCGTAACCATAACTGCCGTAGCGACTGTAGATGTTGCTGTAGTTGTTGCAGAGGCTCAACTGCCCATAGGCGTAGGCTTCCCAGTGTTCGTCAAATTTGTAGCCTACGATGGCGTAAAGCCCTGCATCGCGGTAACTGTCACTTCCCCAGAACGTATTGTTCAGATAACCGCCGCCCGCTATCCACAACTTGCGGTCGCGGGTGAGTGGGGCAAGGTACGTAACGTTGATGTTCTGTGAGAAACCGCCCTTGTGGGGAAGTCCTTTGCCGGAGGTAATGAAGGCGGAAGCGCCAAGCGATACGTTCAGTCCCTGGTGCAGACCATAGCCGTAACTGTATTGTGGCAGGGTAAAGGGCGTAGTTTCAGTCTGTTGTCCGGTCGTTGCGGAAGCGTTGCCCACGGAGTATTTCATGTTCTTCACCGGTTTGCCCTGGTAAACCATCCTTTCTTCTTGCTGCACGATGGTGTCGCCGGGCAGCAGCCACGCTTCCCTCATGTTGTCGGGACTGTGCAACGGCCCCATCCTCACTTCCTGTGCCTGTGCTGCCTGTAAGCCCATGGCGAGCAGTAGACTGGTGTACACGGTGTATCTTTTCATTTTCGCTTTTTTCCTTTTTGGTTCTCTTTCTTGCGCTCTCTTTCTTGCCTGCTTTTGCGTTTCTATTCTTGCGTTGCTGTCCTTAACCACATATTTCTTTGCGGCAGGGGCTTTGGGTGGCATAATGAGCGGAGCGGCATGATAGTACGTGATACAAAATTACAGCTTTTCCGCCAAAAGCGTTACATGCGGTGCTACAAATAACAAAATATAGGAATGTTTTGTTGATGATAACAAATTAGGCGCGGAATATTGGCAGGTTTGGGAAAATGTTGTACTTTTGCATCAAAAAACATGATCAAGCAAATCTTACTTTCGGCCGCATTGGCCATACTTTCTTTCGCCCCTTCTTCTGCACAGAGCCAAGCTGCTGCCGTTACGGCTGGCATAGACACTGCCGCCGTACACCAGGACACCACCTGTCACGAGGTGCTGTTGCAGACCACCATGGGCAATATCCGTGTGGCTCTGTACAACGATACGCCGCTCCACCGCGACAACTTCCTGAAGTGGGTGCGTACGGGATATTATGACGGTTGTATATTCCAGCGTGTCATCAAGGACTTCATGATACAGGGCGGCGACCCCGGTTCGCGCAAGGTAACGCCCGGCAAGGTGGAGCGTTTCGATACGGCGTACACCGTTCCGGCAGAGATACGTTACCCCAAGTACTACCACAAGCGAGGGCAACTCTGTGCTGCGCGAGAGGGCGATGACATCAATCCGCAGCGTGCCTCGGCTCCCTGCGACTTCTACATTACCTGGGGACGCAACTATACGCCGCGGCAGATGGAGTACACCGTGGAGAAGATGCAGCGCGAACAGAAATGGTACGCCGTGCCCGGTCCGCAGGTGCAGGCAGGCTACATCAAGTATGGCGGCGTTCCCCACCTCGACAACGGATATACTGTCTTCGGAGAAGTGCTGGAAGGTATGGATGTCGTGGACCGCATACAGAACGTGCCTACCGACCACAACAACAACGACCGTCCGCTTGAGGATGTTGTCATCATCAAGGCTGTGGTAGTGAAATGATTTAAAGTTACTCGATGGGGAAGAGTCCGAAGAGTTCGGCGTCTATCTGGTCGGTAATCTTGCGGAAGTCTTCTGCGTTGTCCTCAAAGTGGAGCGTGTCTCCGTCTACGATGATGAGTCTGCCCTTGTAATGGGCTATCCAGTCTTCGTAGCGGTCGTTGAGCCCCTGCAGATAGTCGATGCGGATACTCTTCTCAAAGTCGCGTCCGCGTTTCTCTATATGGCTTACCAGGGTAGGGATGCTGCTGCGTATGTAAATCATGAGGTCGGGTAGCTTTACCAGACTAATCATGAGGTCGAAGAGGTCGGTGTAGTTGGCGAAGTCGCGGTCGCTCATGAGTCCCTTGTCGTGCAGGTTGGGTGCGAAGATTTTAGCATCCTCGAAGATGGTGCGGTCCTGTATGATGGTGTTCTCGCTGCGTGAAATCTCCACCACATCGTGGAACCGTTTGTTGAGGAAGTAGATTTGCAGGTTGAACGACCACCTTTTCATGTTGCCGTAGTAGTCGGCGAGGTATGGATTGTTGTCTACGGGTTCGAAGTTGGGTTTCCAGCCGTATCGTTTGCTGAGAAGTTTGGTAAGTGTGGTCTTGCCACTGCCTATGTTGCCTGCTATTGCTATATGCATAATTCTTTTTTTTGCTTGGTGATATTAGGTGATGTGTAAACAGGGGGTGTTTACCTCTCGCTGTCGTTGTCGGCGAAGAGGCCAAAGAGCTGTGCGTCTATCTTTTCGATGATATTTCCAAACTCTCTCGGGTTATGCTCGAAGTCGAGGTTGTCCACGTCTATGACGAGCACGCGTCCCTTATACTTGTGGTAGATGAAGTCGTCGTACAGGGTGTTGATGCCCTTCAGATAGTCGAGCGGCATCTGCTGTTCGTAGTCGCGTCCTCGTTTCTGAATGTTCTGTACGAGATGGGGCACCGACGACTTCAGGTACACCATAAGGTCGGGCATCTTTACCACCTGCATCATCGAGTCGAAGAGACCCATGTAGGTGTCGAAGTCGCGGTCGTCCATGTTGCCCATTTTCCTGTTGTTGGCAGCAAAGACGTACACGCCTTCGAAGATGGTGCGGTCCTGTATGACGGTATCGTTACTGCGCTCTATCTCGAGCAGGTTGCGGAACCTTTGTTTCAGGAAATACACCTCCAGGTTGAGCGCCCATCTGGAAATATCGTTGTAGTAGTCGTCTATGTACGGGTTGTTGTCGATGGGTTCCAGATACTTTCTCCATCCGTAGTGCTCTGCGAGCATATTGGTGAGTGTGGTTTTTCCGCTGCCTATGTTGCCGGCTATAGCTATGTACATGTATGTGTGTAGTAGTAGTGTGTATGTAAGTGTAGTATAGGGGTGTTGCCAGGGCGAAAGCCTCAGGCGAAGAGCTCCACGAACTGGTCTTCCGTGATGACGGGGATTCCGAGCTGCTGAGCCTTGCGGTTCTTGGTGCTTGCCGAGGTGGCATCGTTGTTGATGAGGTAGTCGGTACTTTTCGACACGCTTCCCGTCACTTTTCCGCCCTGTCCCTCGATGTAGGCTTTCAGTTCGTTGCGGTTCTTGTAGTGGTGTACATCTCCGGTAATGACAAACGTCTTGCCTTGGCATCTGTCGCCCTGCGGAGCCTGTTCAGCTTCGTCTATGGTAAGTTCGTTCAGCAGGTTTTGCACCCGTGTATAGTTTGTATCGTCGCGGAAGAATGCTACAAAGCGTGCGCTCTTCTCCGGTCCGATGCCGTCGATGGCAGCAAACTCGTCATCGAAGAGTGCTGTGCGTGCCGTCTGTATCAGTTCTGCCACCTTATATTTCGCCAACAGGCGTTTTGCCACATCGCCACCGCAGAGGGGGATGCACAGTGCGTAGAGCAGATGTCTGCCGTCGGTGTGGCGGCTCTTCTCGATGCTCTCCAGCAAGTTGTGTACCGATTTTCTGCCGAAGCCCTCAAAACTGGCTATCTGGTAGCTGTACTTGGAGAGGTGGTAGAAGTCGGCGTACTCGCGCAGGTATCCTTCGTTGATAAGGCGTGAAACCGTCTGCTCGGAAATGCCCTCAATATTGATGCCCTCCTTGCTGACAAAGCGCGAGAATTTCTTCAGTTGCTTGGCGGCACACTGCGGGTTGGTGCAGTGTAGCGTGCGCGTTCCGCTCTCGCTCTCGCACACCTCTGCGTCCTTTTCGCAGACGGGACAAAGGGTAGGGATGTCGAGTGTACCTACTGCCTCGGTAACCTTGATTACCTTAGGTATTATCTTGTTGGCCTTGATAACCTGCAGACGGGTTCCTTTACCGCCTATTCCGAGGCGTTCGCACTCGCTGATGTTACAGAGGGAGGCACGCTGCACGGTAGTACCTTCCAGGTCTACCGGTGCGAAGACAGCGACGGGCGAAATGGTATTGGCTGCACATGACCATTCTATGTGGTCGAGGACAGTCTCCGCAGCGGTGTCCTGCCACTTGAAGGCAAATCCTGCTCTTGTGGCGTGGTGTCCCGTTACCGACCCCGTGGAGGCGTAATCCGTATCGTCGTAGGTAATGACGAGTCCGTCTACGGGGAAGGGGAAACTATTGTTCGTTACTTTCTGTGTGAAACGGTCTATCGCAGCTTGTATGTTTTCCGTAGTGGGGGTGTCTATGCACTCGCGTTCTACAGGATTAAATCCCAGTGATGCCAGCATGTCCATACGCTCGCCCCATGACGTCATTTCGCGCTCGGTGTGTACCAGCGTAAATGGAATCCACTGTATGTGGCGCTGTTTCACCTCTTCGCTGTCTTTTAGCGAGAGCGATCCCGATGCCAGGTTGCGTGGGTTGGCATAGTCACCTTCCGTCTCGAGTACAAAACGCTCAAAGTCGGGGTAGGAGATGACAGCCTCGCCCCTGACGACGAGATGTCCCGTCTCGTTAATCTGTTGAGGCAGTCCGCTAATAGCAGTGGCGAGGTGGGTGATGTTGGTTCCGATGTGTCCGTTGCCACGTGTCACGAGGCGCGAGAGCCTGCCGTCATCGTAGGTGGCGACAAGCGTCAGGCCATCGAGTTTCCACGAGAGCCATACGGGACGTCCTTCGGCCCATTTGACGAGTTCTGCCACGCTCTTTGTCTTGGCGAGGGAGAGGGCTGCAAACTCGTGCTCCTCTTTCTGACCGGCCAGCGTATCTTCCGACACCTTGATGGTGGGGGAATCGGGCAGGATTTCGCCCGTTTCTTCCTCCAGCTGTTTCAGACGGTCGAACAGTGCATCCCACTCATAGTCGGTCATCTGTTCGCCCTTGCCGTTATAGTAAGCTTCAGAGGCTTGGTTCAAGCGTTCTACCAATTGCCTCATCTCTGCCTGTTGTTCTGACATCTACAGTTTCTTTAAGAACCCGTCACTAACCACAATATAGTGTGGAGAGGACGGGCATTTTTTATTTAATGCGTGTTCTGAAATGCTCACGCATCGTTAAACTTCTTCTTCTTATTA
>CAVCGV010000085.1:0-13616 GCA_963601815.1 bacterium | reverse complement strand
CACGTGCGCCCTGTAAGGGCAAAAGCGTTAATAATCACTATAATATAATGCAGCTACCCTTCCACCACGTAGTAGTGTAAGGCGTCCTCGCTGCACCCCAAGTGAGAACCGACGCGAGGACGCGTCTCGCTACTATAACAGCCGTACTTCCTATGCCCCCCCAAAGAAAATGCCGAAATGTGTCGCTAAATGCCGTCAAGTGCCGCTAAGTGTAGACTGCCAATTTCGAATGTTGTAACTTTGCATCGTGAACAAGAAAACAGGTCTCCGTAGCCCGAACAAAACCCGAACAAAACCCGAACACAAACCAATTAAACCCCCATCCGTTATGAAACCGACAACCAAAGAAACCATCAAGCAACAAGATCCACCTCGCCAAGCTGAAGAACCCCAACAAGGGCTCCGCCACCGAGAAGCACCCCATCGGGCGGCGGTAGCTCTGTCGATGAAGGCGGCGCTGACTAACGCCCCCCTCCTTGATGCGACGCGGGGACGCGTCTCGCTACTACTTATGACCTGCAGCGAAATACGCTAACCATAGTAGTGAGATGCGTCCTCGCGTCGACCTCAGACAAGCAACTCAAAACCGTATTAGCATGACGCGTCCCCGCGTCATAGCCTAAAATGAAGAGATGTGCTGCGGAGGACACAACACACACCATTCTTATGCGTATTATCACCATAAGTTATTGGTTTTCATCGTTCTCATTTCCATATGCACGGGTCATAGGTGCCCTTTATATTTCTGCACTGTAGATAAAACAGAATCCATACTATTTGTGTACGTTTAATATAATTTAACGCGGAGGGTAGGGCTTGTATCAGACATAATGTCTAATTTTGCAGCGAATGACAACCGTATCTTCCTCTTCTGTGAAGTTCCTGTTGCCAGTATATCATTGTATATTGTATAGATGATTTGAAACGCTGTGTGTGCAGCGCAGTTTTTGACGTTGCAAAAATGGTTCAAATTATTAACGGTAAATGATATACGGTTATGAAGAAACTTTTTACTATGTTGATGGTGTGTTTGACGGCTTGTGCCTTGAGTAGTTGCAGTGCCTCAGACGATGAATCTCTTGGCCTGTCTGCGCAGAGCCTTTCCGGTGCAGCATCGTTTGCACTTCTGCATTACTCTCAGTCGGCCAGTACGCCTGTGCCCAAGGACGGCAGCAAATCGTCTGACGATATGGACGAGAAGTTGGTATGTAAAGTGCTGAAGAATGGTCAACTGCTTCTTACCCATAAGAATGTCGTTTTTGACGATGCCACAACCATACAGTTGGCCACTACGCTGCAAGGCAACCAGTTGACGGTGACCGAGAGCGGAGCATATGGTGACAGCGGAAACTATGGCTATTATACACTTACAGCCACAGTAGGCAGACTTGCCGACGGTGACTATACCATTGTGGTAAAACGTAACGACAATGTGAGGGCTGTGTTCAGTATGAACTATGATTCGTCTAAGGCAAAAGACTAAACCTGGCGGTTGTTGACAACTTCTATCAGGGTTTCCGGAGAACAGTCTTTGAGGATAACCTTGTTGCCCGCATCCAGCAGAAATATGGACGGCATGGCTTCCAAACTGTACAGCTCCATCAACTTCTCGTCTGCATAGACTTGTAACAAGGTATATTCCTGGGGTATTACCTGTTTGCTCAGCCATGCGGAAACCTTATGGCAGTTGTCGCAGTCGGGGTCGTAGAAGTAGAGTATCACTTTCCCGTTGCTGTAGTCATGCAGTCGGTGCTGTTTCCCGTCCTTCCCCTTAAAGACAAAGTCTATAGCTCTGTCGCCAGGCAGATTCTTGTCTTTCGCCTTTATCTTGAATGCCACTTTCTCTTTGACTGTTGCGTCCAAAAAGCGGGAACGTTCCATATCCTTGAGGAAGAGAAGATAAGTGCGGTCGTTTCTCATGGGCGACTGCGGGTCGTCAAGATAATGGTCAATGAGACTCTGAAACTTGTTTCTCGATGGTATGGTGGCAAAAGCCTTCGACGCAAAACAACCGACACTTTGTGCTAAAGTGCTGTCGTTGGTCTCACGCAAATTACCATATCTTATGGCTTCTGCAAGGCGGGAAAGAAGGTCTATGTAGTTGACAAATCCTTGTTCTGCATTGTCGGCATCCTTCAGTTGCAGGGTGTCGGTAAAGTCAAAATTGTCCCAATAATGCAGCAGAAGGTAAGAAGCCCGCTTGTCGGCAGTGTTGAGCGAGTCGGGTATTGTGGGATAGCGGAAATGGACGCTTTGTGCCTGTGCCGAAATGATGCCGGCAAGAATGCAGACCAGAGTTATCAAGCGTTTCTTCATAGTGAAAGAGTTACATAGTTATAGTGCAAAGATACAACAAGTGCAAAGATACAACAATTATCCGAAAAAAGAAGGCCGCGGAACCATAGAAGGTGAGCAAACTCGGCAACTATACTTCCAACGGCCGGTTTTAACAAGGTTTTTACTCGTATTTAAGTAAAAGAAAAAAGATCGCTTCTTGTTCTTTGCCGTATGTACGGCACAGATTTTTATTTTGTTACCTTAATGCACCGTACGGAGCCTTGGGTGGACCAGCTGTTTCGCATGGTGAATACGGTGGTGTATGTCCACGACTTTCTGAAGTCGGTGTTCGAGAACAGCGTGCGGCAGTAGGTGCCCTCTACGAGGCTCGGGTCTATGAGCACCATGAGGCTCATTTCCCTCTGGTTGGGCACTCTCCACTTCTTGTCGGTCTCGTTGTAGTTGCCGTAGCATTTGAATACTCCGTTTACCACGTTGGCCTGTGTGGCGGTGCCGTGAGTCTTGCTGGCGATGTAGAATGCGCTGGCGGGCTTGTTGCCCTCCGAACGTTCCGTGTGGGCGTTCAGTTCGTCCTGCTCTCCTGTGGCGTTGACAGCACGTACATCCACATTCTCCAGGCTCACCTTCTTGTCGCTTGCCGTATAGGTGTAATACTTGTCCGGAGTTTCGGCGTATCCCTCTGCATTGGATTTCAGATTTCTGATGCAGCGTACGTAGGTAGGAGGATAACTCTTGGCAGTGGATGTATAATTGTTTGTTGCCATACCTTCCTCGGAGAAGAACGTGTTGGTGCCATTGGTAGATGCGTAATACAGCATACGGCATCCGGGGTCGTTGGTGGTGCTCAGTGTGGAGGTGCTACGGTTAAAGAGTTTAGACTCGGTGCTCACCACTTCCTCGCCTATCCACAGTCCGGCGTACTGCTCTATGGTAGGTGCGTACCACCTTACCTCGTCCTGGCTTATCTTGCCGTCGCCGTTCAGGTCGCGGTTTCTGCTCATGCAGGCTTTTACCAGAGACTTGTTGTCTTCCAGTTGTCTCCAGGTGTAGCGTGGGTTGGTAGTGACAGCTCCCGAGCTGGTATAGAAGATGTCAGCCAGCATGTTGGCGTGGCCGTCCCACGAGTCTTTTCCGTTTGTCTGGTACTGCGAGCCGCTTCCGTTCACAGTGTAACCCTTGCCCTCTTCGTCATTGGTCGTCTCACAACCGAAGGCTGTGATGCTGCCGGCGAGCGAGCGGTTGTAGAAGGTCTGTATGTTGTACTGCTGCAGTCCGTAGGCCGCTTTGGCGTAGATGCTTCTGCCGTCGGTGCTTTCCTCCACTTCGTTGGCTACGTAGAAGGAACGCATCTGTACGTCGTTGACATAGGCGTCCCAGGTCTTGTCGGCATAGTAGTTCTCGTCTACGAAGCAGGTGGCGTCGATGTACTTGTTGCTGCTGCTTGTTCCGCCTGTCCAGAACGAACTGTTGTCGGCATTCTCGTAGAGCAGTTTGAGGAAGTCTTCGATGGAGTAGAGTCCTGTCTTGCCTTTGCCGGGATAGTCGCATGGCGTACCTCTGTCGTCGGCTGCCGAACTGTATTTGCTGCTGCCGATGGCAAACTGTACCCAGTCGGTATCGGTACCGTTGAGGTTGCCCGTCACTTCGGATGCCACCTCCATAGGGTCAGTCTTGCCGTTGATGGTCTGCACCTGGTAGTAGTAGCCGTGTCCGTTCGCCTTCAGCGTCTGTATGTCCTTCTGGTAGAAGCGCATCACCATGTACTCGTAGTGGCTGTCGAGTACCATGTTCTTGCCTGCCGAACCGTATTCGAGTACTACGCCTTCGGCTCCCGGCTGTTTGTTGCCTTCCTTCTTGGCTTCCACGATGATCTCGTCCACACCCTCCACGGTGATGTTGAAAGTGTAACGGCAGTTGCGCTCCACGTCGTAGTTGTTCACGTCGGCTGCACAGTCGCCCAGGTGTACGTAGTATGTCACGTCGGCGTTCTTTGTTGCGCCGTCCTTCACCTCCGTATACTTGCCTTTCAGCACTACGTATGTGCCATAGGAGGGGGCATTGGTGAAGGCCTTTGCTGTGGTCTTGCCGTCGTCTTCCCTTTCGTGCCAGGTGCTGACATTATTCTTGCATGTCTGTAGGTTTTCGGGCAGGTAGAACTCGAAGAATTCCCTTCCCTGTGTGTCCACGTCGTTTACGCCCCTTGTCATACCCGTTATGTCGCTGAAACTTTTGGCCTCGTAGCGTGTATTGTTGTCGGTGGTGCCCACCAGTTTGCCGTCCTTTGACACATGAATGATGTCGTAGGTGCTGAGCTTGAAGTTCCTGCTGTAGCCGGATGCGGCCTTTACGGTAAACTTAACCTTCGACACGATGCGGTTGAGCTTGATGACGTTGCTGCCCGTGATGCTGCCTGTATTGGTGATGGTTACTTCCTGTCCGCCGTTTACAGCACCGCTCATGAGGAAAGCACTTGAAATCTGGATGGTCTCGTCGTTGTTTCTTGCGAACGGCAGACTCAGCAGCATGTCTTTCGTAAACTCGTATTCGCCGTTCTGGGCTCTTGCCTCGTCCAGTCCTATAGGGAGTTTGCCCGTTTCTATGCTGCCGTTGCTTGTGGCGACGGGGTAGAGGCCTGTGTTGATGTTGGCTACGGCGTAGATATAGGCTTGTCCCACACGGGTCTTCACGCCGCTTATGGTTGCCTGGCTGGTGCTGCTCGTGTTCTGGTCCAGTCCGCTGGTTGTCTCTTTGTATCCGCTCAACTTGCCTGTAGCGTCAAAGATATAGATGTACAGGTTGTCGAGGCGGCGCTCTTCTGCCTCCGTGGCACGCGTGTTGACTGTGATGTTCTTGGGCGACACATCAGCATAGCTTAGCGTTACGGTGGTCATCTCTCCGTCGTGGATGCTGGGTGTGAAAATCTCTTCCGAGCATCCGCATAGCAAGAACATGATGCTTGCCGCCAGGAATGCCACAGCAGCCCATCTGTTGCCCGTATAGTGTTTGATGTTCTTTTTCATAGCGATGTTCTCTTGAGAGGTTAGTTGAAGTTGATGTTGGTGTCAGCTTTTTCGTTCCATTCAGCCACATAGTATTTCAGTGCCAGTTCGGTAGTACCGCCGTCAAGGAAGTAGCCGTATATTACCAGTTCGTGGTTTCTGTAAGCCGGTTTGCTGGCAGGTATCTGGAAAGTGGCGGTCTTTTCTGCAGTGCTGGAGTTAAGCCTGTAATATATGGTGCCTGTAAGTGGCTTGTTCGATTCGCGCAGGTAGCTGCGGTTGCTCTCCTTCGTGGCTGCGTATAGTCGCTCTATGTACGTGCTTGCCGTCTCGCTGTCCTGACGGATGAGGCTGGTTGGGTCTTCCACCTCATTTATGTCGGAAGTCTCCACGCCGTTCATCACCATCTTTGTATCATCGTACTGGGTGTCGCTCCCGAAAAGTCCGGTGAGTCCGTCTGTCTCCATGTTGCTTACAGTCGTTCCGATGGGGAATACTTTGGAGGCAGTAGGCAATACTTGCTTGTCCAGTTCTATCTTGGTTATCTTCACGTTGTCCGTTGCCGCATTGCTTTTGCGTGCAAAGAAGAAGTGCAGTTTAGATACGGTGCGTACGAGGGGAATGTTCAGCGCTTTGCTTGCAGCTGCGGCGGGCGTTTCCGCTACATGTGCATTAACGTCGATGTTCTTGATGACACGTGCGGCGGGCAGTCCACCGTCGGGCACCGTGGTGATTTGCGCTGTGCCGTCGGTGGCAATGCCGAACTGGCTTGTTATGTTGAGGCTCTCCAGTTGTCCGCGTGTCAGCGTCTTCTTGTATGTTACACCGTCGAACAGCCCCGTAATGCTCTCGGCATTGGTCAGGATGTAGAGGTCCAGATGGTCGAGAGTCGTTCCGTCGCCCATGCGTGGTATCTTCATGCTGATGGTCTTCGTGGAGTTCTCTCCGTCTACGGGGGTGGCGAGGCTTTCTTCCTTGTAGCTTACAGGAAGAGCGCCGCTGCCCGTGTCGCTCGAACTGAACGCCCATACGTAGATGCTGTGTATGCTGCTCTCCGTAGAGGGGTTGGCAGGCGTTGTCTCCGAGTCGGCTGCTCTTGTCGTTGTGGGCGAGGCTGTCTGTACGTTCAGGTTCAGATAGGTCTCTGCAGGTGTTGTGGCAGCAGGACTGTCATCATTGGAGCATGACGAGAACAGTGCTGCCAGTGGCAGGGCGACCAGCAGGAGCGTCGTGAGCGACTGCCTTAGGCGGTTGCCTTGGTGGTATGTTTTCGTATGTATCTTCATAATAACAATCTGTTTTTATTTTTGTCCAAGTGACGTGTCAATGTTGTTGAGTACCCATCCGTTTATCTTCACGATGGCAGACATGTTGTAGTCGCGTGTGTCTGGCACGTAGAACATGAGTACGTAGTGGTCCTGACGGTCGAGGTATTCCTGGTCGCCCCAGTCCTTGTCGACGTGCTCGCCGCAGAGGGCGAGGAACCATGGCAGCGAATGGTTGAATACCTCTTTTGGCTTTAGCGGGTCGCGCTTGTCGGTAATGATGATGCGCTTGTCGCTGTATGTGGCTCCTGTCTCGTCTGTTTTTCCGGTTGCTCGTTCAAACATGCGCGAGGACATCAAGTCGTACACCAAGGCTTGGTCTACTGGTTTGGTGTCTACGAGTGTCTTCTCGTCGCCGTAGTTTTGGCGCAACTCGGTGTTGAAGGGCAGGTATGTTATCAGTTCGTTCTGTACCTTGTCGCCTTTGTGGTCGAGCCAGGCAGCAGAGCCTTCTATGCGTACGTCGAAGTTCTCGGGCTTGAAGTCGGTCTGGTCGTTCTCGTAGGGCAGCAGCACGATGCGGTAGGTCTTGGTACACTTCAACAGGCTGAGTGTATCTGCCACCACGTTACCTGTCTTGCCTTCGGGGGTGAGATTTCTGAAGTCGACAGTGGTCTGGGCTGTATAGAGTGCCGCAAACTCCTTGTCGTTGACCAAAGAACCGCCTTCCTGGCTGCCCATCTTCTCGGTGAGGTCATCGATGGTGGAAACGCCTGGGGTAAGCGAAGAGAAGGAGAACTCCATCTCGTCCTCGCCAGCACGTGTGCCGAGCTGGCGGTCGCGAGCCAGACAAACGAAGGTGTATTTGCCGTCCTTCAGTCCGCTGATGTCCATGGTGTGTCCTGTCTTGAACTTATCCGAACTCTCGATGTACGAGTCGAAGAACTTGCCGTTCTCGTCGAAAGCATATACGTTGATGTTCTTCACCTCTGCGGCAAAAGCATCTGCGTCTTTCACGTTGTAGGTATAGTCGAATGACAGCGAAACCTTGCTTGGTCCCTGAGGACAGTCATCCATGTCGTCCTTGATGCAGGACGAGAGGGCTAAGAGAACTATGGCAGAAGAAATCACCAATTTGCCCCAGTTTTTGGCTGTGAATTGTGTCTGGCGGCACAAAGTGTTGTTTAGGATGTTTGCCATATTGTTAAGTGTTTATGTAGTTAATACTCGTGGGAAATGTCTGTTTTTGTGGGGGTGTATGTATGTGGAGTGTCGCCGTTTTTTTGTAGGCATGGGGTCTGCTCTTGGTTTCCGGCGGCTACTGGATGTTCTTTTCCGGTGGTGCTTCCTGTTTGTTTAGCACGGTGTATGGATTCCCGTCCTGAATGTAGACGGACATGAATTTGAGTTAAGTTCCTTGAAGGTGCATCTGTATCTGTTCTCTCTTGGGGTGGTATCCTCCCGGAGCAGAGAGGAAGCTCCGGGAGAATGAAAGTCTTATGTTAGAGTTGTATAGTCTGAGTGTTGAGTACCCAAGGATTAATGGCTACCGTTACGTTCATGTAGTAGTTAGGAGTGACATCCGGTGGGGTAGGACCGTTAGGCACGTCTTTACCCATGTCGTAGATGGCGTCGACGGTCAGACGGTAGATGCTGTTGCGGAGGATAGAGTAGTAGCCGTCGCGTGTGTAGAAGTTGTCGGTGATGGCGTGGCGGTAGTACATGTTGCCCTCACGGTAAACCTCTATATTGTACTTCTCGCGGAAGTTGCTAAGTGTAGTGCCCTCTGCGATGAGCTTGCCGTCTGTACCCTTGATGATGGCCAGTACCTCAGCAGGTGTCATGGCGGTAGTAGACTTGTCTGCGTTCACCTTTACGAATGGGTAAGCCACTTCGGCGTCATCCAGGATGTCCTGGATAGAGACGTACATGCGGTTGTCGTAGCGGTAGAAGGTGCCGTCCGCGAAGTCGGCTCCTGCCTGTGCGTCTGTGGTCAGGTTCGCCTTGATGCGGAAGTACATTGCCGTGGCTTTCTCTGTGTCGTTCGTAGTGTTCTCGAACATGTAGTTCTTTGCCACTTCCCCAAAGTTGTCAAGTCCCTTGGCCTCGTAGGTGGTGCCGTAGGTAGCGTAGTCCTTGTAGTAGGTGCTTCCTGCAGTGTTCAGCGTCCAGTCAGCTGTCCAGTTCTGCATTACGTACGAGTGGTTGTTCAGGTTCGAAACAGCGTAGTCTACGTAAGATACACTTGCGATGTAGTCGATGTGCTTGGTCTGTGTGGTAGCCGTTTCGCTTGGATTTGTCGTGATGGCAGTGGCAGTGACGGTAGGTTTGTCAATTCTTGCAACGACGCGGTCCAGATAGATGGGCTCTGCCTCTGCTGGATTAGTTTCGCTCTTGTTCGCAGCCACGAACTTAACTTTGCTGTGGGCTGCAACCTTCGATTTGTCGTTCTGGTTGAACATGACGAACTTGTTGTCGGTAGCGTAGTCGGAACCACCGGTTGTAGATACAGCGAACAGTGCGTCGTTGTTGATGGGGTCTGCGATAGACGTTGCATTGTTGGCGAGGAAGTAAACGTTGTAGTTGGTGCCCTCGGTAACACTGTTCACACTAACCTTGATAGGCTTTGTGGTGCCCGTAGTGGTCTGCGTTGGTGCTGTAGACCAGTCGGCCGATGTGATTGCCTTGGTGAATACCAGCGACGCTCCGTTGTAGATGTAGATAGTACCGTTGGAGATGGTGCTTTCCTCTGTGGTGCCGTCTTCTTTGTTCGGGTCGGCTTGCTGTGTCGTTCTCGTGCCGGTGCTGTTGGCCGAGCCTTTCACTTGCAGTGTCATGTAGAAACCGGATACCGTTTCAGACCTGTGGGTAGGTTCTGCGGTGGTGTCGTCATTGCTACAGCTGTAGAATGTGAATGCTGCTGTCGCAAGCAAACTCATAGCGAATAGATTAAATTTCTTCATACTCTGAATTCTTAAAAAGTTAGACATTTTTTACTTATACATATTTGAATGTTTTCGCATATATTCTTAGGTGTGTTTTTTATGTGTCAGAAACCAGGTTTATCATCTTTTACTTATTACGCTTACATCTTGTTCATCTTATACTTATTACGTTTGCATCTTTTTTACATCTTGTTCATCTTATACTTATACATGTTCTGTGTTCTGTTACATCCGCTTTTGCAGTTCCTGCAGGTTGGCTTTGGCTTCTTTCAGTCCGGCGTCGGCAGCTTTCTGGAAGTAGGTCTTTGCCTTGGCGTAGTCTTTGTTCTGTACGGCAAGGGCACCGTAGGCATTGTCGGTCTGCGGGCTGTTGCCTGCCTTCTTGAGGTATTGTTCCGCACTCACCTCGTCACCACGGTCGAGTGCTGCATTGGCAGCGTTGAGGTTGGCAAGCTCGTCGTTCGGATACATCTTGACTGCCACGTCGAATACTTCGTTGTAGTCCTTGCTGCCCTTCTCGTAGCTGTTCGCCACGGCGTACATCTCGTTGAGCGACAGTTTCTGCGGCTGGGTCTTTACCAACTTGCGTGCCTCTTCCAGGTTGAAGTTCCTTACCTCGTAGTTGACTGTATATTCCGTGCGGCGCAGCTGTGGGTAGACATGGTCTATGAGATAACGGTGTGCGTCTCTTGCCTTGGTGGCAATGCTCTTCTCCTTGGCGTCGGGCGACAGATTGGATGCGATGATGTCGTTTACTGTCTGCTGCTGCGGAATGTCGTTCTGTGCGAGATAGTCCTTTACGCCCTGCCAGTCTTCTGCGGTGGAGGAGAACGATATGAGTTTCTCTTCTACGGGGTAGATGGTTCGCAGATAACTGTACACGGCCTTGGTGCGGTTTCTTGCCAGACGCTCGTTGTTGGCATAAGTGCCGTCGGGCGATGCGTAGCCGTGGAGCGTGATGGACGTGATGTGTACATCCGGGTCGTTCTTTACCAGGTCGATGGTCTTCCGCATCTTCTCCAGCTCCGCCTTGTTGTTGGCGAGGCGGGTGTTGACCGTGGCCTTGTTCAGGTCGAACTGTAACCGTGCCGTACCCTTTTCGCTGCGTGCCTTGACAGGCTCGGCCGGTGGCTGTACGTATGCGTAGCATAACTTCATGGGGCCGGGCAGTGCTTCGCCTATGCGCTGCAGAAGTCCTTCTTCCACGATGGCCTGGTTGCATCCGCATACATCCTCGCCGATGACGAGCTGCGAGTTTTCCATCCAACTTCTGTAGGGTGTCTGGTGCTGGTAATGGATGTTCTGTGCTTCGCCCTTTTGGTATTTCTCTACGATGGAAGGATTCTGCGTGGCGGTCTTCCCGTTGCGCTGATAGTAGATGTAGCGCTTGTGTCCCATTATCTCTACTGCAGGCAACTTGGCCGTGTCGTTCCCGTTTACTATCATGGGGATGATGGCAGTTCCGCGGTTGCTCTTCAGGTTAAGGTTGTCGAGGCGCAAGTCCATGTCGACGTTGACGTAATCGCCCGTTTTCTTCACTTCCTTGTTTAGTATGCTTACCTTCCCGCCGGGCAGTTGCTGGGCTGCTGCCTCTGTGCCGCTGAGCAGTGTCAGGAATAAGGCTGAAAGGATGATATGGTACGTTTTCATAGTCTTTGCTTGTTAAATGGTTGTGGTCTTTTGCTGTTTCTCTGATGGGGCGTAGGGGTTGTGCCGTCAGAATACATATACGAGATTGACAGCCGCTTTGGTGGGGCCAACGTAGTGGTGACCTTTTCCCTCTTCCACCTTCTCGCCGCATTTCTCGCATTTGTACACGTCCGATTTACTGTAGGTGTAACCTATGCCCAGTTCTGCCTCGAGGTTCCAGTGCTTGGACAGAGCCCATGCATAACCGTATGCTACGCCTGCACCAATAAACCATCCCTCGTACCTGTGTTCTTTCAGTTTGGAGAAGTCGGTGCCCAGAAACTTGAAGTCGGCGTTGATGTTGCCTACGTTGTACTGCCCGCCTACGGCATGGAAGCCTAAGAAGTGGCCCATCATCTTGTTGCAGAACCAGTACCTTGCTTCCGGTTGTACGAGCCAGTGCTTCCATTTCTTGTTGTTGGAGAAAGTCCAGGGATTGTAGTTGCCGGATATGTCAAGGGTCCACTTCGGTGCAAGTCCAAACTCCACTCCCAGATTAATGGTAGTAGTAGCATCGTACAGAAGGTTGGTCTTGACAGCTACCTTTTGCGCCATGACTGAATAGGCTACACCTATGCAGACCAGCATTGTTAGTATCATCTTTTTTTTCATAATCCGTGATAGTTATAGGATTTTTACTTATACATTTCTTCTTTCTTGTTCGCCTTTTCGCCTTGCTCGCCTTTTTTCTTGCTCGCCTTGTTACGCTTGATGTTTTCCACATGCATCGGTTAGTCGGCTTTTGTTGACGGCAAAGTTAGGCTACAGTTTCATGGAAAGCAAATTTTCTTACACTGAAAAATACTGATTTGAGGTGTTTTTTCCGTTTTTATCACTGAAAAATGCTTAAAAAGCCATAACTGCCCCCCCCGAAAAGAATGTTTCTCGTTATTTGTTATTATATTTGCGCCATCAAAGGACAGTTCTCGAAAATATTCATAGAGCCTCCGGCAAAAGGAAAAGTTCGACGATGTATTTTTTTAGAACGCGCCTAAAGGCAAAAACTGTAGATTAGCGTCTGACGGTTCTGCCTATAGAGAATGGTATGAAAGCGTGGGATAGGTCGCGCATATAAAAACTGATATTAACTAAGCTTCTCCCCTATATATGTATATGGTGTAAACTCTCATGGAAATCTTGGAGGAACATTTCCATAAAGGGGGATGTGTAAACGAACGAATGTATGAAAGGATTTGGCAAATGAAAGGACTTAGCAAAGGATTCGTAGACTTGATAATGCATGTGGAACAAACCTTGTGTCCGCAGTATTGTGGCGTGGTGGACCGTCGGCGTGTCATAGCCTACATCTTCCTCACATTTATCGAACTGGTAATTATCCCGTTGCACTTCTTCCTGTTCCTGACGTGGTGGGAGCCTTACGGATTTACGGTGGCATGTGTGCACCTGCTTACCTTTGCAGTTATCCAGACACTCATCTGGCGACAGAGTATCGAGTTTAGCAGTGGCTTGGCTGCCTTGTACCTGATGGTTGTGGCAAAGTTGCTGCTGGACAGTGTGTTCTGTACCGTTTTCGGTGTCTTGACGGACAACGTTACGGTACTGGGCAATATCTTCATCTTGGTTATCTTGGCAATATCGGCAATGAGTATGATGCTCAATAAGGTAGCGCTGATTACCACGGTGGCACTGGTGCCTTTGGTGGGGTTCTATGTCTTGTCCCAACGGTCTGAAATGATGCTCTTTATTCTAAAGCCTATCTTGGTGGGCTTTGTGATGATAGTCTACGTGTTCACCTATAACATGAGTAAGATAACGAAGGGACTGCGCCAACCACAAGAGGTGTCACTGGAGGAGAAAAAAGCACTGGAGATGCTGGTGAACCTCAAAGATGTTACCGGCACGAAGAACACCAACCTGATAGAGCGTCTGAGTCCGGAACTGCGCCAGCGCATTGTGCACCATGCCAGCGAGCATCTGCGTAAGGAGGAACTCGAGAAACTTGCGTGGGACCTGGTTTGCGCAGACCTTACCAAGAGCGAAACCGAAATCTGCCGGCTTATATTGGAAGGCTTTACGCTGAAGGAAATCTGTGACAAGTTGAACAAGTCTGAGTCGAACATTACCAGTCAGCGTTGCCACATCAGGAAGAAACTCAACATGAACCGCAATGATGATTTGCGGCGCACGCTGGAATGTCGTGTTGCAGAGATAAGAAAAACCATCTGATTCGCTTCTTTCGAAATTGCTCTACCTTACTGCGCGTACCTTCTATAGATTGCCTTTATTAGGAGGTACGGTGTCCTCGCCGTACCCATATGGTTCGTATGTTTTAGTAGGTACGGCGTCCTCGCCGTACACCCTTCAGTACACAGTACTCAAGCGTCGATGTTTTTGAGGTATAATGAACGAAGCGAGGACGCTTCGACTACTACAGTTACCTTTCGAATTTAACGAAGCGA
>CAVCGV010000084.1:0-13620 GCA_963601815.1 bacterium | reverse complement strand
TTTCGAACACGGAAAGCACGGATTACAGTCTCGCTCTGTAAAGGCTACAATGCGTTTATTGAAATGAAGTTGGGGATATTTACGCTTATGCCCTTTTCTGGGCGTGAGGATACAATCGGAAGGCGTTATAGTAGGTGCAGCGGTCCCGGTGCACAGCCTTTCCGGCACAGGAGAAAACGGGGTTAGATACGGTAGGATGTGGGGCAAGAGATGCAAAAAGGCGCAAAAACATGTAGTTTTTGGTGTCTGAGTACAAAAATTTTGAAAGGGGGAGAAGAGCGGAAAATGCGGATTTTGCATCGGAAAGAGCATTTTCTGCATGGTTTTTGATGCCTGTAAACGGGCTATTTTCAGGAAAACTGTAACCCAAACGGGGTTCTGTATAACTGGAGCGGTCTTACCAAAAAGAATATAACTTATTGTCTTTTAGAGAATTAGACGATTTTTACATTGAGGTTTCGAGGTAAATTATTTCAGTTTTCAGTTTTCAGTTATTTTTAAAAGGTACCCCCATTTTTCGCCTTCCTATTATATATTATATATAACTAATTAATTATTAATAAGTTATAAGTATATAAAGAGAGGGTATGGGAGATGGATACCCCCTTTAAAAATAACTGAAAACTGAAATCTGAAATTTTTGCCTATTCCCTATGAGGCTTTCGCTTGTTTCGGACACACCCGAAAGTGCAAGCCAAGCTACTTAGTCCAGGGTGTATATTTCGCTGGGCACCTTACGGCGCAACACTTCCAAGAGGAAGTCTTTGCCAGGCACGATGCCATGCGCCCTGAGAATCTGCTCCACCGTCTTGCGTGCCAGTTCGGGATGGTTGTTCTCCTCGCTGATGTGGCACAGCCATACATGCTTCAGCTTCTCCGTGGCATTCTCTGCAAGCGCCTTGCCGCAGTCGGCATTGCTGAGGTGGCCACGTCCGCCCATGATGCGATCCTTGAGGTACTGCGGATAAGGCCCCTGCTGCAGCATCTCGACATCATGGTTAGACTCCAGCACCAGATAGTTGGCACGAGCTATGTAGCCACACATCTCCTCCGTTATATGGCCCACATCGGTAATGAGGCAAAAGACGACATCACCGTACTCTACCAGATACCCTACGTTGTCGGTACTGTCGTGAGGCACGCCGAAAGGAGTAATGCGAAAGTCGCCGACGACAAGTTCCCTACCCTTCTCTACCTCCCTGACAAGGTCGGCATCCACTTTTTTGCGCACACAATAGTTGTGCCTGATGCCCTTGTGCACCAGAGCCGTGGTATAGACAGGCAGCCGATAGTCGTTGCTCATGCTTCCCACCGACTTGACATGGTCGGCGTGGTCGTGGGTTACAAGGATGTGGCGTACATCCTCAAGCCGCAATCCGTAGTTGTGAAATTGTTTCTTGAGTGTCCTGATACCGACACCCACGTCTATCATTATCGAATCCGTTTCGGTATAGAGGTAGTAGCAGTTGCCGCTGCTTCCGCTGCCGAAGCAAATGAATCTTAGCATTTTTAAGTGTTATTTTCATGCAAAGTTAGCGAAAAAGATTCTATTTACAAAGTTTTTTCTTACCTTTGTGGCAATTTTAAGTAATTTATCATTTTCCTACTTAACACGAACAACCAAGCAACGCCATGACAGCCAAGAAAGTGTTTCCCCTATTATTGTTGCCCATTCTGTCTGCGGGATGGGCATCGTGCAGCCATGCCGGCGGGAGCGAAGAGCAACTGAAGGAATACTGCGACTCCTTTGCCACCTATTATTACAACTGGCACTTCGGCGAGGCCCTGCGCTTCTGCACGCCGTCGTCAGAGCCATGGCTCCGTTTTGCCGCCACGGGTGCCACCCAGGAGGACGTGGACGCCCTGCGCGCCAAGGAGACGGACGCAAGCATAGAGATAGAGGATGTGGAGACGCAGGAGGGCGACACAGCGGCCGTGGTGACCCTCACCGTACGCGACTTTCTGCAGATGGACAGCATAGGCCAGGCAGCCCACCCTGTAAAGGAGGCTACCGTACGACTGCCCATGGTGCTGCACGAAGGCGTATGGAAGGTCAGAATGGAAGGCCTACCGCGAAGTGAAAGGAGAAATCGCGACTGAGCTTGGGGTGGATGACCGCCCAATGCTCCTGTGAGGTTTCGTAAGCGGGATTGATAGCCTTCATGCCCATGTCGAAACGCAGGACAAAATAGCTGAAGTCGAGCCTGAGCCCCAAGCCATAGGCCACGGCTATCTGCTTGTAGAACTCGCTGAAGGTGAACTGTCCGCCCGGCTGGTCGGCATAGTTGCGCAGCGTCCATATGTTACCCGCATCGACAAAGAGGGCTCCCTGGAACTTCCAGAACAGCGCCGCACGGTATTCGGCATTGAGGTCGAGCTTTACGTCACCCGTCTGGTTGATGAAGTCTATGCGGCCGTCAGTGCCCCTGAACTTTCCGGGGCCAAGTTCTCTTACGCCCCACCCTCTCACCGAGTTGGCGCCACCCGAGAAGTAGCGTTTCTCGAAGGGCAGCACCGTACTGTTGCCATAGGGATAAGCAATGCCGAAACCCGCGTGAAGCGCGAGCGAGTTGCGGTCGTCAAACTTGGCAAGGTGCACATAGTCGACGTCAAACTTGGCATATTGCGCAAAGGCTATATTCAGGAAAGTGTACTGCCCGTCCGCATTCGCCTTCTGGCCAGACAGGGCAGACAGTCCTTCGAGCACGTTTCCAGCCGTCTCAATATTGGCACGTACGGCATCCACGCCGTCGTTATACGACACGCCGAAGCCCACCTTCATGATGAAGAGGTCTTCGTAATTGTAGCGCAGGATGACATTGCGGCTACCGGTATCGTCGAGGTAGTCGGCCTTGAAGGTGGACGAAATCCAGGGCATGTAGACATAATTGAGGTCGAGGAGGTCGATGCGCCAGTTGAGGTGATGGTGGGGCTCGTTCCATCTGTACCTCCATGCCGTAGAAAAGACACGACGGTAAAACTCGGGCCTGTTCTGCATGTCCCAGCTCACGGCGAGTTCGGAGGTGGCGTTCTGCCTTCTTCGAAAACTCTTGGAAAGGAAAGGCGCCACCATACGCGGAAAGGTTAGTTTGGTCTCGAGCGAATACTCGGTATAGTTCTCGTTGTTGTAGCCTTCCAGTCCCTTGATCGCCTCGTAGGCACCGCGCAGTTCTACGCTCAACTGTTCGCTCCCCCTGAAGAGGTTGCGGTTGGTATAGGTAAGCGAGGCAGCCGCGCCGAGGTTTCCCGTGGTGTTGGTACCCTCGGGCTGGAAAGACAGGGTGTGCCTCTTGTTGGCACTCACCTGTATGTTGCAGTCGAGCAGATTGGTATCTGGCAGTTCCTCAAACTGTATGTTGGTGTACTTTATAGCCTGCAGCCTGGCAAAGTTGTTGTAAGTGCGCTGCAATGCCTCAGCGTTATAGGGCTGTCCCTCCCTGATGTCGGTGGCATTGAGCATTACCTGTCTGCGCAACGGCAGGCGGGTACTGTCGGGCGAAAGGAAACTGACCTTCCTGACCCAGTAACGCGGGTGCAGGGTGGCAGGTGCGTTGTTGCTGGGCTTATACTTAAGCAGGCGTAGCGTGAGGGCAATGTCCTTTTGTCCCCGGATGGTGTCTGCGCCAAACTGAATGAAGTCTTTGTTGAAATGGGAGTATCCGTTGTTGACAAGGATGGTGGAGATGCGTTTGCGCTCAGCGTTAAGTGCATCCACACTGAACTGCATTCCGGGTTTGAGCTGTTGGTTTTCAGGGCGGTCCAGATGCAGCAGATTCTGTATGCTGTCGTCCTCCACGATGTAGTCTACCTTTCCGATATGAAAAGGCACTCCGGGGTGCAACACGTATCTGGTATCTATTTTCCGTCCGTCTACGGAGGTGTAGAGGTCAACGCCCGCCTGCAGGTAACCTCGGTTTTGCATGGCCGTGAGAAGGTCGCGGCACGACAAACTGGCCTGTAGCGTATCGTACACCACAGGCTTACGGCTAAAGGGATTCTTGACGAGTGAAAAGAGTTTGGGCTTTTCCTTCTGCCGCACATACGCCTTCATGTCGGCCACATCTACCCCGGTCGCATCGCTCACAACGGTAACGCGGTTGAGCTGGTAAGCACCGTCGGGCAGATATTTCTCCGACGAACAGGAAGCTGCTACCATGCCGGCAGGAAGAAGAAAAAGACGGGAGTACAGTCCGAAAATATCCTTAGCTCTCATGTCTTACACAATGATACGCGTCTTATGGTAGTTTTCGCGAAACTCGCTGGGGGCGCACCCCTTCTTCTTCTTGAAGATACGGTTGAAATTGCTGAGGTTGTTGAATCCGCAGTCGTAGCCTATCTCGCTAATGCTCTTGGCTGTATCTACCAGCATGCGTGCGGCGTAGCCCAGACGCAGGTCGATGATGTATTCGCTGATGTTGCGCCCCGTGTGCAACTTGAAGAAGCGGCTGAAGGCGCTGGGGCTCATACCTGCTATGCTCGCCAACTGGGGCAGGCGCAGGTCGTCCATATAGTTTTTGGAGATATAGTTCTTTACCTTGAGTATGCGCCTGCTGTCGTCCTCCACCGACACCTTGGCATAACTGCTGGAGGCAAGCGTGCGCGCATCGTCGCAGCGCGAAAGTTCGTAGAGGATGGTAAGAAACTGCTGCACGGCATAGAAGCCGTCCTTTACGCTGCTGAGCGTGTCGAGCATGCCGTACACCTTGAGGATGGCCTTCATGGGGAAGCAGAGGCCCTTGCGTGCCTGCTGCATCATACGCGTGATGCTGGCATAGGGATTACGCCCGAAGAGGGTTTCGTCGCCCATGCTGAAGTCGAACTGTATGGTAATTTCGCGTATGTCGTCGCTGGTACAGTCGCACTGCTCCCATACATGTTCCAGGTCGGCAGAGGTGATAAGACAAAGGTCATAGTCGCCGATAATCTCCTGCGAGTCGCCCACGATGCGCTTTACGCCCTTGGCGTTCTCCACAAAATTGAGTTCGTAGACCGAGTGGTTGTGTATAGGGTACGTAAACTCCTTCTTGTGCCTGTCGGCTATGTAGAGCACGTCCTTGCCCATAAGGGGCGTTATCTCATGTATGATTCTTCTTTCCTCTGCCATAAGCTATGGGCGTGTACGGAATACCACGCTTTATTATTCTTATATTCTTTCTCTATGCGTACCCGAAAAAAAGCTTATTTTTCAGGTACTGCCGAAGTAACTTCGTACTATTAGCGCTGCGCCCAGAAAGGGAAAACTGCGCTATTTAACAACTCTATCTTAACGCTTTTGCCCTTACAGGGCGTACGCCCCAACAATCGTATCACTGTAGTAGGTGTAGCGAGGACGCTGCACCTACTACAGCCCGCCTTAGATATTGAGCGTCTTCAATATGTCCGACATTTTCTGCTTGGTGGCGATACGCGTGGGCACAAGCGGCAAGCGCAGCTCGTTCTCTATAAAGCCCATATCGTTGAGCAATGCCTTCACACCGGCGGGATTGCCGTCTACGAAGAGCAGGCTGTACAGTTCGGTGAACATGTGGTGTATCTTGCGTGCCGGCTCGTATTCGCCACGGAACTCCAGCCTTATCATGCGGCTGAAAGCCTTGGGCAGCGCATTGCCGATAACAGAAATGACGCCAGCCGCACCGCTTGCCACCATGGAGAAGGTAAGCGCATCGTCGCCGCTGATGACATCAAAGTTGTCCGGTTTGTTCTTGATGATTTCATCCACCTGCTCCAGACTTCCGCATGCTTCCTTCACTGCCACGACATTGGGGAAGTCGCGCGCTATGCGGCAGGTGGTTTCGGGCTTCATATTGATGCCCGTACGGCCCGGCACATTATAAAGCACAATGGGCAACGGACTTGCCTCGGCAATGGCCTTGAAATGCTGGTAGAGTCCTTCCTGCGAAGGTTTGTTGTAATAAGGGCAGATGCTCAGAATGCCGTCGATGCCGCTCCAGTCGGTGGTCTTTATCTCTTCCACCACGGCGGCGGTATTGTTTCCGCCACAATACTTCAGTATCTTCACTCTCCCCCGGTTTACGTCCTTTACCAACTCGGTAATGCGGTCTTTCTCCTCACGGGTAAGACAAGGAGCCTCGCCTGTAGTGGCAAGGATGCAGAGAAAGTCTGCACCGTTATCTATTTGAAACTCCACCAACCTCTTCAGCGACTTGTAGTCTACCGCTCCGTCGGCCGTAAAGGGGGTAATGAGGGCAATGCCCAGCCCCTTGAAAATGTTTTGTGCCATATTCCTATTCCATAGACGCCATCGCCAAGGGTCGCCCAGCTTCTTCAAAAACAAAGGAAGAGCCATAGCGCAACCGCCCGGAAATGCACGCCGTTAAACATGATTGTACTAATCCGTTGGCAAAAATACAATTTTTTCATCATATTGCAAAAACATTTCGTCATTTTCTTTCACTCACGTTACGTTTGGCAAAATATTGCACATCCGCAACGCATATTTACTGAATTTTTAGTAATTTTGCACCCGCAATGAACAGATACTTCATATTTTTCGCATACGACGGCACCCGTTACCACGGCTGGCAGATACAGCCCAACGCCATCACGGTACAGCAGGAACTGCAGCGAGCCTTGTCTACCCTGTTGCGCCGGGACATAGAGACGGTAGGTGCCGGGCGTACCGACACGGGCGTGCACGCAAGACAGATGGCCGCCCACTTCGACTGGGAGGGCGATCCGATCGACACGGCGCAGACCGCCTACAGACTGAACCGCATACTGCCGCGCGACATCTCCGTTTACGAGGTGCGCCAGGCAAACGCAGACATGCATGCACGCTTCTCCGCCACGGCACGCACATACCACTATTACATACATACAAGCAAGGACCCCTTCTGCAGACACTATTCGCTGCAGATGCATTATCCGCTCGACTTCGACAGAATGAACCGTGCCGCCCAACAGTTTTTAGCACACGACGACTATGCAGCCTTCTGCAAGGCAGGCGGCGACAACAAGACTACCGTCTGCCACGTAACCGAAGCGCGCTGGATACAGACATCGCCCACGACATGGTACTTCAGGATTACGGCCAACCGCTTTTTGCGCAACATGGTACGCGCCGTAGTGGGTACCCTGATAGAGGTGGGAAGGGGGCGCCTATCAGAAGAGGAGTTTGCAGAAATACTGCAGCACGGCAACCGCAGCGATGCGGGCGAGAGCATGCCCGGGCACGCCCTCTTCCTGGAAGAAGTAAGGTATCCTACTTTCTGAACTCAGAAAACAAAATAACAAGACAAACAAATGTGGTTAGTATTGGCATTTCTCTCGGCAGCACTGCTGGGATTTTATGACGCCTTCAAGAAGAAGGCACTTTCGGGTAACGCAGTAATACCGGTGCTCTTTCTGAACACCCTTTTCTCGTCACTTATCTTTCTGCCGTTCATCGTGGCAAGCTACAACGGGCACGCCCTGGACGGCACTATCTTCCATGTAGCCGAGGGCGGATGGGAGGTACACCGCTACATCGTGCTGAAGAGCCTTATCGTACTGAGCAGTTGGGTGTTCGGCTATTTCGGCATGAAGCACCTTCCGCTTACCATCGTAGGCCCCATCAATGCCACGCGCCCTGTAATGACGCTCATAGGTGCCATGATCGTGTACGGCGAACACCTGAACCTTTACCAGTGGACGGGTGTTATACTTGCCGTGGTGTCGTTCCTCATGCTGAGCAAGAGCGGCAAGAAAGAGGGCATCGACTTCAAGCACGACAAGTGGATATACTTCATCGTTCTTGCCGCCCTGCTCGGTGCGGTGAGCGGTCTGTACGACAAGTACCTGATGGCTCCTCCCGAAAACGGAGGCGTGGGACTGGACCGCATGATCGTGCAGAGCTGGTACAACATCTACCAATGCTTTATGATGGGGGCGATGATGCTCATCATCTGGTTGCCGGCTCGCAAGTCCACCACTCCCTTCCACTGGCACTGGTCCATTATCTTTATCAGCATCTTCCTGAGCGCTGCCGACTTTGTCTATTTTTATGCCCTGAGCCTGCCGGGAGCCATGATCAGTATCGTGAGCATGATACGCCGCGGTTCGGTAATAGTGAGCTTCCTCTTCGGTGCCGCCATCTTCCACGAGAAGAACCTCAAGGCGAAGTTTGTAGACCTTCTGCTCGTGCTTCTCGGTATGCTCTTCCTCTATTTCGGAAGCAAGTAAAGGCGCAAGGGAGCGGTCGGTCGGCAATCCGCTGCGTTTTATGCAGCTGCCCTTACAGGGCGCACAGATTAGCAGGGATATTTTACCCAGGGCGTTGCCCTGGGCTATGTGCAGCTGCCCCTTCGGGGCGATGCCTCCGGTATGTTCCCTTTGTTAGGAGATAAGGCGTCCTCGCTGCACACCCNCACTACGGCAAGTACTCAAACATTTCCAACGTTCGACGTTATGCTTTTCGCCAGTCGAGGCGGTCGAATGTTTTGCGGGCATGGGCATAAAACTGCCACAGTATGGACCCGCCGTATATCTGAGGAATATCCTTTACGGTACGTTCGCGCTGTATGCGGCATCTGTCGTCAGTAAAGTCGGCACGCCACGCCTTGAAGGCCCTGCGCGCCTTGCAGACCGCCAAGAAGTCGCCCCAACTGCGTTTCAGTATGAGCATCTCGATGGCAGCCAACCTGTCGAGCCACCAGCGGCAACGCATGACGGGCTTCAGTTCTTCGTCGGAGAGGTTCTTGTAGAGCATGGTGAGGTTGTTGCGGAAATTGAGGTAAGTCTTGTGGGGATTGTTCTTGGGCAGTGTTCCGCCACCGACATGGTACACCTGACTCTCGGGTACGCAATATATCTTTCTGCCCTTCAGGCGGAGGCGCCAGCAAAGGTCTATCTCCTCGCAGTGGGCAAAGAACCTCCTGTCCAGTCCGCCCACGCCCCAATAGTCGTGCGAGCGTATCATGAGGCAGGCTCCCGTAGCCCACAACACCTCCTCCAGATAGTCGTACTGCCCGTTGTCACGCTCCACGTTGCCAAAGATACGGCCGCGACAGAAAGGGTATCCGTACTTGTCCATGAAGCCGCCGCAGGCTCCCGCATACTCGAAGTTCTCCTTGTCGTATTCGGCAAGCAGTTTGGGCTGGCACGCAGCCACCTCGGGGTGTGAGTCCATAAACTCGACGAGAGGCGTGAGCCAGTGGTGGGTAACCTCCACGTCGCTGTTGAGCAGCACATAGTAGTCGGCCTCCACCTTCTTCAGTGCCCTGTTGTATCCCTCGGCGAATCCGTAGTTTTGTTCCAGCACGAGAGTCTTTACCTGCGGGAAATGTATCTGCAGCATCTTTACCGAACCGTCGGTAGAGTTGTTGTCCGCCACCCATACCTCCGCATCCTGCCGTGAGTATTCTATTACCCCCGGCAAGTATTTTTCCAGCATCTGCTTTCCGTTATAATTGAGTATTACTACAGCTGTCTTTGACATATGTTTTTTTGGTGTTAAGGAGTTAATCAATGTTCAAAAAAAGAGACTTGGTACTTTTCTAAGGTCAAGAATTTGAGAATTGAAGCATTTTTCTTTTCTCGGTTCAAGACCTTTGGCTTGACCTGTCAAGCCTTCCCGTAATTCTATATTTTCAAGGGGAGCTGCATGTATCCTCGCGCCATGCAAGGGCAATTTACACGTTACTAACGGGGGCTACGTTCTCAATCTTTTCTTTAGCATGTCGGCAAACTCGTGGTTTTTCAGTCCCCATCGTGGAGCGACAAGCAGATCGGGTGGCGACTGGCTGACAAAACGTTCAAGCACGATGTCGGGCCGCAGCTTGCCGATGTACTTCACCACCAGGTCCAAATACTCCTCCACGGAATAGACATGGAAAGGCCGGGTGGCAAACTCTTCTGCCAGTCGTGTGCCCTTAATCACCTGCATCTGGTGAATCTTCAGAATATCGATGGGCAGCGACGAAATGAGCGGAGCCTGCCGGAGCGACTCTTCGGCATCCTCGCCGGGCAACCCGAGTATGACATGGGCACCCGTCAGGATGCCACGTGCATGGGTACGCTCCACGGCGTCACGGCTGCAGGCAAAATCGTGCCCACGATTGATGCGCTTCAGCGTCTCGTCGTTGGCACTCTCTATGCCGTATTCCACGATAAGGAAAGTGCGCCTGTTCAGTTCTTCCAACCGGCAGAGCAACTCGTCGCTCACGCAGTCGGGGCGTGTTCCTATCACAATGCCCACCACGCCGTCCACCTTCAGCGCCTCCTCGTACATTTCCATCAGGCGGTCTACGGGGGCGTAGGTATTGGTGAATGCCTGGAAATAAGCGAGGTACTTCATGTCCGGATACTTGCGGCTGAAGAAAGCCTTGCCCTCTTCGAGCTGTCGGGTAATGGACTTGGAGCGGTCGCAATAGGCGGGGTTAAAGGTACGGTTGTCGCAGAAGGAGCAACCGCCATGCGAAATGCGCCCGTCCCTGTTAGGGCACGAGAAACCGGCATCTACCGAAATCTTCTGCACCCTGAACTGGGGGAAACGCTTGCGTATCCATGCGCCGTAGTCGCAATAAGGTAAGGCATTGTCCATAACTTTGCTTACATCCATAGCAGTCTACTCCGCTCCTATCATCTCGGCACGCAGCGCCGTCTTGTCGTGGTTGAACCCGGTAAGGCGCACACGTACCAACTGGTTGTCGTACTCCTCCTTAGCCTCGGCAGGCGGCAGTTCCACCCGCACATAGTCGGGCGTAAAGCCATGCATCGCCTTGCCTCTCGGAGCCTTCTCGAAGAGAACTTCCGCCTCGGTACCGATGCGCTCCTCATAGAAAGCCTGCGTCTTGCGGTCGCTCAGTTCGAGCAGTCGCTTGGAGCGCAACTTCTTGTCGCGGTCGGACACCACGTAAGGTATGCGGAGGGCAGCCGTTCCGGGGCGTTCGGAGTAAGGGAACACGTGCAACTGCGTAACGGGCAAGCTGTCGAGAAAATCGTAGCACTCCTCGAAGCACTCGGGAGTCTCGCCACGGCATCCCACCATGACATCCACACCGATAAAGGCATGGGGCATACGCTCCTTGATACGCATCACCTTGCGGGCAAAGAGCGCCTTGTCGTAGCGCCGGTGCATCAGCCGCAGCACTTCATCGCTTCCGCTCTGCAGCGGAATGTGGAAATGGGGCATGAAGGCACGGCTCTGGGCGCAATAATCTATCAGTTCGTCATCGCAAAGATCGGGTTCGAGGCTCGATATGCGGTACCTTCTGATGCCCTCAACCCCGTCAAGCGCCTTGACAAGGTCGATGAAACGCTCGCCTGTAGTCTGTCCGAAGTCGCCTATGTTCACACCCGTGATGACGATCTCCTTTCCGCCCTCGGCAGCAGCTTGTTCAGCCTGTTCCACGAGCGACTGGACGGTAGGGTTGCGCGAGTTGCCGCGGGCAAAGGGTATGGTACAGTAGGTACAGTAGTAGTTGCACCCGTCCTGCACCTTAAGGAAATAGCGCGTGCGGTTGCCTTTAGAGCATGAAGGCTGGAAGGTCCTGATGTCTTTCGTCTTCACGCTATGATGCTCGTGCAGACCGTGGACAGCGGCAGCATCGCCGGCAACGGGCAGGGCAGCACCCTTACCTTCCTCTTCGGCGTATTTCTGCGCCCATGCGTCGCTGAGGTACTGCACCAGGTGAGCCTTCTCGTTGGCACCGAGCACAAGGTCCACCCCCTCTATCTTACTAACGTTCTCGGCTTCGAGCTGAGCGTAACAGCCCGTCACCACGACAAAGGCACCCGGATTCTCCCTTACCATGCGGTGTATGGCCTGGCGGCACTTGTGGTCGGCCACCTCGGTAACGCTACACGTGTTGATGAGGCAGATGTCTGCCCTCTCGCCCCTCTGTACCGTCACCACGCCCATGTCTTCGAGCATCTTGCCGAAGGTGGACGTTTCGGAGAAATTGAGTTTGCAGCCCAACGTGTAATAGGCAGCCCTCTTGCCTGCAAAGGCACTTGTATCTATCATTTTTTGCTTGTCTAAATATAGTGTTTTTGTAAATAAATATCGTGTTTTGTAAATCCTAACAGGGTATTTGTAAACAGATAAGGCATTTTGCCTCATGCAAAGGTACGGATAATTATCGAAAACATTTGCCGGTTGTGATAAAAATTGTAATTTTGTACCTTAAATAACAGACATGAAATAACATTGAGACATGAAAGAAAGACTCTGGAACGCCAATTATATGAAGGTGATGACTACCAATTTTCTGCTTTATTTCGCCTTCTACCTGCTCACACCCCTGCTGCCCCTATACCTTAGCGAAGCCTTCGGTGCCACGAAGGACACCATAGGCATCGTGCTGAGCGGATACACCGTGGCGGCACTGCTGATACGACCTTTCTGCGGCTACATTGTGGACAGCTTTTCGCGCAAGAAGGTACTGATGGTGTGCCTGTCCGGATTCTTCGTGTTCTTTGCCGGATACATTGCCGCCGGCACCCTACTGATGTTTGCCATCTGCCGCACGCTACACGGTGCACCGTTCGGGGCAGTGACAGTGGCGAACAGCACCTGTGCCATTGACGTTCTGCCACCCAGCAGGCGCAACGAGGGCGTGGGACTGTACGGACTGAGCAACAATTTCGCCATGGCCATAGCCCCGTCGGCCGGCATCTGGCTCTACCATGCCTACGACAGTTTTATGATACTCTTCTGGATAGCCTTCTTCGTGGCGATGTCGGCGGTGCTGATAGCCTCTACCCTGCACCTGCCCGAGAAGTTGACCGTCAAGAACAAGGAGAAGCTCTCGCTCGACCGCTTCTTCCTTACCCGTGCATGGCTACTGGCCGTCAACATCGCCATGTTCGGGTTCTGCTGGGGCGTACTGAGCAATTACCTCGCCATTTACAGCAAGGAGGAACTGGGAATATCGGGAGGCACGGGCACCTATTTTGCCATTCTCTCCATGGGGCTTTTCCTCTCCCGCCTGCAAGGGCGCAAGGCTCTCCGGCAGGGCAGGATTACACACAATGCCGCCGAGGGCATGTGCCTGTCGCTCGTGGGGTTTGTCCTCTTCGTAGCATTCCCCCACCCCGCAGCCTATTATCTCTCTGCCGCCCTCATCGGAATAGGCAACGGGCACCTCTACCCCGCTTTTCTCAACATGTTCATCCATGTAGCAAGGCACGACCAGCGAGGTACTGCCAACAGCAGTATCCTCACCGGATGGGACCTCGGATTCGGAATCGGATGCCTGCTGGGCGGCGTCGTGGCAGAACACGCCGGGTATAGTGCCACGTTCTGGATGGTGGCAGTAGAGAACGCCTGCGGGGTAGCACTCTTTTTCCTGGCAGCCAGAAAGTTCTACGAGCAAAGAGAAAGGAAATAACTGAAAGGCGTAAAAATCTAATGTCAAAAATTAGAGGATTGGAGCATTTTTCTTTTATCGGAATTAGTAAGAATGTCAAGACATGTGGCTTGGCCTGTCAAACCTTCCCACCAGGGGCGAGACTTCCTATGTTTTCCCCCCGCGGGCCTTACCTTTCCGCTTTGCGCTGGCGTCCGTTGGTTCTGTTTTAACGCTTTTGCCCTTTCAGGGCGTACGTTAACCACATCAACATTAACCCAGGGTGCCGCTTCGCTTGCCCTGGGCTATGTGCTTCTGCCCTTTCAGGGCG
>CAVCGV010000083.1:0-13796 GCA_963601815.1 bacterium | reverse complement strand
TAATATGCGCCTGCTTGTACCATAATATATACGGATAATTTTGAACACCTACTTACGATAGGCGGTGTGTTGTACTCCATTGCCGTACATTTTTCCACCTTTCTACTCGGCGTATTCCGTATGGTCTTCTATGCCTGCCTCTGCCAGGGCTTCTTTACGTTCCACACAGGTACCGCACTTGCCGCAGTGTTTCGCGCCGCCCTTGTAACAGCTCCATGTCTCGGCGTAGTCTATGCCGAGGCGTTTGCCTATGCGGGCAATGTCTGTCTTGGTGATGTTGGTGTAAGGTGCCGAGACATGCACGCCCACATAGGTGCCTGCCACAGCCGAACGGTCGATGGCGTCGATAAACTCCGGACGGCAGTCGGGATAGATGGTATGGTCGCCTCCGTGATTGGCGATGAGCACCTTCTTCAGGTTGTTGCTCTCGGCGATGCCGATGGCGATGCTCAGCATGATGCCGTTGCGGAAGGGCACTACGGTGGACTTCATGTTCTCCGAGGCGTAGTGGCCCTCGGGGATGGCATCGGCTCCGTCGAGCAGAGAGCTCTTGAAGTACTGGTGCATGAAACCGAGGTCGATGGTAATGTGGCGTATGCCCAATCGATCGCAGTGCATGCGGGCGTACGGTATCTCGCGCTCGTTATGGTTGGAGCCGTAATTGAAACTGATGCCTAAGGCTATCTCTTCTTTTTTGTCGTAGAGCAAGGTGATGCTGTCCATGCCTCCGCTCACAATAATAACTGAATCTTTCATATTTTTTATTTGCAACTTTACTCTTTATCCAAACAGGCACCTTAACGCCTCTTCCACCTTGCGTACTGGATGTATCTCGATACGATACCTGGAAGCGTCGAAGCCCTTGAAGTTGTATTTGGGAATGATAATGTGGCTGAAGCCCAACTTCTCGGCTTCTGCCACACGCTGTTCGATGCGGTTGACGGGGCGCACCTCGCCGCTCAGTCCTACCTCGCCTGCCATGCACCACCCTGACTCTATGGGCGTATCCACATTGCTGCTCAGCACGGCGGCTATTACGCTGAGGTCCATGGCAAGGTCGGTAACGCGCAGACCTCCGGCGATATTGAGAAACACGTCTTTCTGCATCAGCTTGAACCCCACGCGCTTCTCCAGTACTGCCAGGAGCATGTTGAGCCGGCGCTGGTCGAAACCTGTAGCCGAACGCTGGGGCGTGCCGTATGCTGCGGTAGACACCAACGCCTGCGTCTCTACCAGGAAGGGGCGCACGCCCTCTATGGCACTGCTGATGGCGACTCCCGAGAGGCCGTCGTGGTCTTCGGTAAGCAACAGTTCTGAGGGGTTGCTCACCTGGCGCAGGCCGCCTTGCTGCATCTCGTAGATTCCCAGTTCGGAGGTGCTGCCGAAACGGTTTTTGATACTGCGCAGGATGCGGTACATGTAGTGTTGGTCGCCCTCAAACTGTATGACGGTGTCGACGATGTGCTCGAGTATCTTGGGTCCGGCAAGCGTTCCCTCCTTATTAATATGTCCTATCAGGACTATGGGGATACCGCTCGTCTTGGCAAAACGCAGCAGGGCAGCGGCACACTCCCTTACCTGTGACACGCTGCCCGGCGAACTGTCTACCGCATCGGTAGCTATCGTCTGGATGGAGTCGATGACGATGATGTCGGGAGCCACTTCCTGCACCTGCGAGAATATCTTCTCGAGCGATGTCTCGCAGAGGATACTAACGTTGTCGAGCGAGGCCGCCCCTACCCCTTCTATGGCTGACGATGCCAGACGGTCGGCACGCAACTTAATCTGGTGGGCGCTTTCCTCGCCGCTGACATACAGCACCTTGCGTTCGGGCACATGGAGCATGGTCTGCAGCGTGAGCGTACTCTTTCCTATACCCGGGTCGCCACCCAGCAGGATGATGCTGCCCGGCACCATTCCCCCTCCCAGCACTCTGTTGAGCTCGGCATCGTGCATGTCTATGCGCTCCTCGTCGCGTGCCGATATTTCGGGCAGGCGCATGGGTTTCGACTCGCCGGCGTGGCGGTTGCCCCCGAACATCGTGGCCACACCGCCGTGGCGCATCGCCATGCCTACATTCTTGGCTGCCGCCATGCCCGAATCGGAGGCGACACATATTTCCTTGAACGTATTCCACTGCCCACAACTGGGGCATTTGCCTATCCATTTGGCCGATTCCTGTCCGCAGTGACTGCAGACATACGCTATCTTGTCTTTTGCCATGGTCTTCTTTTTTTGCCGACAAAGATACTGTTTTTCCCTATATGCACCAAAGATTAAGCCAAGTTTCTGAATGTTGGTTTTACCTTTAATTTGTAAAACCGATATTACATTAACGCTACCTTGTGTTAAAAAAACGCTAAAAACCTTGGCGTATTTTATGTCGTTATCCTTTTTTTTCTTACCTTTGCCCATGGTTTCAGCAGCATGGGAACAACGGTTGGTACCAGACGCCCATATTATCCTGTACTACCTTATACATCAACAAAAAGAAACAAAAGGAATACTAATAAATAAAGACATTAGGAAAATGAAAATCGAAAACTTCAACTTTGCCGGTCACAAGGCAATCGTACGCGTTGATTTCAACGTGCCATTGGATGAAAATGGTAATGTAACTGACGAGACTCGTATCAAGGGTGCCCTTCCTACACTGAAGAAGGTGCTCGCTGATGGTGGCGCACTCATCATGATGAGCCACATGGGTAAGCCAAAAGGCAAGGTTAAGCCAGAGCTTTCTCTTTCTCAGATTGTAAAGAACGTTTCTGCCGCTCTCGGCGTTGACGTGAAGTTTGCCAAGGACTGCGGCAATGCTGACGCAGAGGCTGCTGCCTTGCAGCCAGGCGAGGCTCTCTTGCTCGAGAACCTCCGTTTCTACCCCGAGGAGGAAGGAAAGCCTGTAGGCGTAGAGAAGGGTACTCCTGAGTTCGACGCTGCCAAGGCTGAGATGAAGGAACGTCAGAAGAAGTTTGCTGCCAAGTTGGCTTCTTACGCTGACGTATATGTTATGGATGCCTTCGGTACTGCTCACCGCAAGCACGCTTCTACCGCTGTCATCGCCGATTCTTTCGACAAGGATCACAAGATGCTCGGTTTCTTGATGGAGAAAGAGGTGAAGGCTGTCGACGCTGTACTCGGCAACATCAAGCGCCCGTTTACTGCCATCATGGGTGGTTCTAAGGTTTCTACCAAGATCGGTATCATCGAGAACCTCCTGACAAAGGTTGACAACCTGATTCTCTGCGGTGGTATGACCTATACTTTCGCTAAGGCGCAGGGTGGCAAAATCGGTATGTCTATCTGCGAGGACGACAAGCTCGACGTGGCTCTCGACGTAATGAAGAAGGCCAAGGAGAACGGTGTGAACCTCGTACTCGGTACTGACTCTATCTGTGGCGACGACTTCAAGAACGATTGCAACACGCAGGTTTGCCCGTCTAACGACATCCCTGAGGGTTGGGAGGGTATGGA
This sequence comes from bacterium, assembly GCA_963601815.1. Classification (GTDB taxonomy): domain Bacteria; phylum Bacteroidota; class Bacteroidia; order Bacteroidales; family Bacteroidaceae; genus Prevotella. Next base: position 10,325 of record CAVCGV010000083.1, on the reverse strand, counting down.
CGCTGGTCCTGAGACTCGCAAGCTCTTCGCCGAGGCCATCAAGGGTGCCAAGACTATCCTCTGGAACGGTCCTGCTGGCGTATTCGAGTTCGACAACTTCGCTGGTGGATCTAAGGCTATCGCAGACGCCATCGCAGAGGCTACCAAGGATGGTGCATTCTCGCTCATCGGTGGCGGTGACTCTGTAGCCTGCATCAACAAGTTCGGCTTGGCTGACCAGGTTTCTTACATCTCTACGGGTGGTGGTGCGCTCCTCGAAGCTATCGAGGGTAAGGTATTGCCAGGTGTAGCTGCTATCGAGAAGTAACAAGCTAAAGTGTGTGTGTGCCTTGCCCACCGCCTCATAACGGGCATGGGGGCTAAACACACATTAGATCTTTGATAGGAAAATTATCTGTTCGAGGGCATCCTCTTTTGTGGTGTCCTCGAATTTTCAGTTGAAGGCAGTTCGACGATTTTTGTCCTTACACCTATCTGCTTGCTCTGCCTTTTTTTCTGTATCCGACTAATACCCTAAATCAACTTAAATATTCATGGACTGGATTATCAACCTTTTTACCAACACAGAGTCTGTGGCACACATCGCCTTGCTTTACGCCATCGTGATTGCCCTGGGCGTTTATCTTGGTAAGATAAAAATCGGAGGAATCTCCTTAGGAGTAACCTTTGTGCTCTTTGCCGGCATTCTGGCTGGGCATGTAGGTTTTACGGCTCCCAAGGAAATACTCACCTTCATACAGGACTTCGGACTTATCCTCTTTGTCTTCATGATAGGTCTGCAGGTAGGTCCGGGCTTCTTCGAGAGCTTCAAGAAGGGCGGCATTACGCTCAACCTGCTCTCCACAGCAGCCATCTTCCTGAACGTGTGCGTCATGTTCGCATGTTACTTTATCTTCTTCGACACCAGCAACCCCGTTAATCTGCCGATGATGGTAGGTACGCTCTATGGTGCCGTTACCAACACGCCGGGTCTCGGTGCTGCCAACGAGGCGCTGATCAGCGTATTCCCCGACGGTGCGCCCAGCATCGCCAACGGTTACGCCTGTGCCTACCCGCTCGGTGTTGTGGGCATCATCGGTGCCACTATCCTCATCAAGTACATCTGTAAGGTGAACACCACCAAGGAGGAAGAGAAACTGAACGAGGAAGATGCTGCCAACCCGCACGCCAAACCCCACAACATGCACCTGCGTGTGGAAAACACCTACATCGCCGGAAGAACCCTGCGCCAGTTGTCCGAGTTCCTTAACCGCGACTTCGTATGTGCCCGTCTGCTCCACAACGGCGAGGTAAGCATCCCCACCAGCAAGACGGCCTTTGAGGTGGGCGACGAATTGCTCATCGTGTGCGCCGAGGCTGACGCCGAAGCCATCAAGGCTTTCATCGGCCCGGAGACGGAGGCAGAATGGGACAAGGAGCACGACGAAATACAGCACTTCGTGTCGAAGCGTATCATCGTCACTCGCCCCGAGATGAACGGAAAGACATTGGGCAAGATGCACTTCTCGAGCGTCTATGGCGTGAACGTGACACGTATCTCGCGTCAGGGCATGGACCTCTTTGCCGGGCGTAACCACCACTTCCATGTGGGCGACCGCATCATGGTGGTAGGTCCTGAAGAGAACGTTAACCGTGTAGCCGAAATGATGGGCAACTCGGTAAAGCGTCTTGACGCACCCAATATTGCCACCATCTTCGTGGGCATCATGGTCGGCATCATCTTCGGTAGTCTGCCCTTCGCCATTCCCGGAATGCCCGTACCCTTGAAGTTGGGTATCGCCGGCGGTCCGCTCATCATCGCCATCCTCATCGGGCGCTTCGGTTACCGCTTCAAGCTCGTTACCTACACCACGACCTCTGCCAACATGATGCTGCGAGAGATAGGTCTGGTTCTCTTCCTTGCCAGTGTAGGCATCAAGGCGGGAGCAGGATTCTGGGAGACTGTAGCACAGGGCGACGGCATCAAGTATGTATACACAGGTTTCCTCATCACCATCATCCCCATCCTTATCGTGGGCACCATAGCCCGACTGAAGTTCAAGTTCAACTACTTCACCATCATGGGTATGATAGCCGGTACCTATACCGACCCACCAGCACTGGCTTACGCCAACGCTTCGTGCACGAAGGAAGCCCCTGCCGTAGGCTATTCTACCGTCTATCCGCTGAGCATGTTCCTACGTATCTTCTCGGCACAGATAGTGGTGCTCTTCTTCTGCGGATAAGGGTACGTTTGCCCCAAATAATGAAAACAACTATAGAAATGCGCATTTTCGAAAAAATGCGCATTTTTTTATTGTCTATTCCCAAATTCTTTGTAACTTTGAAGGCAAGAAATCTAAGGAACAACCCTTTAATATCAGTTGCCTATGAAGAAACTGGGATTTATACTAAGCATGTTTGTCGTTTCTGCCTTGCCCACTTGGTCGCAAGGTGCCAAAAGCATCCGGATAACGGAAGTGGTGACAGACAACAGTACCGGCATCGTAGATGAGTATGGTGCGCACAAATCATGGGTGGAGCTATCCAACACCTCGTTTACAACTTACAACATCCGCGGCATGTTCCTCACCACCGACCGCCGCGTGCTCGACACGAAGATGTCGCCCGAAGAAAGGCGCAAACTGATGTGTCCATTGCCCAACAACGAGCCAAGGACTTCGCTGGCGGGCAAGAAGAGCATTGTCATCTTCGACCGATACTACTGGTTGGACAGCGACACATACTGCAACGACTGCCCTAAGGATTTGGACTTCGTACGAATTCTGGCAAAAGGCACAGGTCCATTCCAACTTCAGCTCAGCCTGTATCCTTCACGGAAGACAGCCGCTCACTATCATCAGAAAAACAACTGGATAGCCCTGTACGACGGCAATGCCGTTGACTTGATAGACTCCATCAGCATCCCCTGGCTGAAAGAAGACCAGTCGTACGCATTGGGCAATGACTTCAAGACTTGGAAGGTATGTAACCTTGACGAGGTGACTCCAGGCTACCTGCCGCAAGCCACAGGACTCAGCAAGCCGCAAATGCTGAAGAAGACCGACCCACATGGTTTCGGTATCGCAGCCCTCTCGATGGGCATCGTCTTCTCGTGCCTCGCCCTCCTCTTCATCTTCTTCTGGGCTTTCGGGGCCTACATGAAACACAAGCAACGCATCGCCAGGGCAACAGAGAAACACGCCACCTTATTATATAAGACCGGCAAGAAGACCATAGAGGTTACTTCCGAAATAAGTCACAAGACCAACGTGATGCTCAAGGACGGCCTATCCACCAAGGGCATCGACAAGGAAACTTACATGGCGGTCATCTCGCTTGCTCTGCAGGAATACCTCGAGGACGTTCACGACGTAGAGCCTGGTATCATTACCATCAAACCCAAACAGACAAGATGGAACGCTCCAAGCTTCAATAATAATAAGTGAAGAGTGAAGAACGAAGAACGAAGAATTCAACAGCATTTTAAACATTAAAACTATGGCAAAATATCAATATACAGTAAAAGGCGTTGACTATGAAGTAGAAATACAAGACATAGAAGGCAACATCGCCAACGTGACCGTGAACGGCATCCCTTTCGAGGTAGAGATGAAACAGCCTGTAAAGGCTGGCAAGCAGAAGACAAAACTCGCCGAACCGACTGCCGCGCCTAAGAAAGAAGCACAGTCTGCCAAGACAGAAGCCGCCCCAGAAGGAAACGCGGCTCCCGCTGCCGGCGGCAAGCCGGTGGTAGCCCCACTGCCCGGCACCATCAACGAAATAAAGGTAAAGGTGGGCGACAAGGTGAACGCAGGCGACACCGTGGTGGTTCTCGAAGCCATGAAGATGCAGAACAACATCGAGGCTGAGAACGCTGGCACCATCGCCAGCATCAATGTGAACAAGGGCGACGCTGTGATGGAAGGCGACACGCTCGTAACCATTAAATAACGTAAGCTTATGGGATTTACAGATTTCATTATCCAGAACTTTAATGAGTTCCTGACCTATACGGGCTTTGCCAACGCTACGGCAGGAAACCTCATCATGATACTGGTGGGAGCACTCTTTATCTGGCTCGCCATCAAGAAGGACTTCGAACCGCTGCTGCTCGTGCCTATCGGACTGGGCATCATCCTCGGCAACATTCCTTTCCGTGCCGATGCCGGACTGGAGATAGGACTATACGAGGACAACTCGGTGCTCAACATCTTCTACCAAGGCGTAAAGCAGGGATGGTACCCTCCACTCGTCTTCCTGGGCATCGGAGCCATGACCGACTTCTCGGCGCTGATTTCCAACCCTAAGCTGATTCTCATCGGAGCCGCCGCACAGTTTGGTATCTTCGGCGCTTACATGATAGCCCTGGCACTCGGCTTCGAGCCCAACCAGGCTGCGGGCATCGCCATCATCGGAGGAGCAGACGGGCCTACCGCCATCTTCCTGTCGAGCAAACTGAGCCCCAATCTGATGGGAGCCATCGCCGTCTGTGCCTATAGCTACATGGCTTTGGTGCCGGTTATCCAGCCACCCCTGATGCGTCTGCTCACCACCAAGAAGGAGCGCGTCATCAAGATGAAGCCAGCCCGACAAGTAAGCCAAACGGAAAAGATTCTCTTCCCTATCATCGGCTTGCTGCTCACTACCTTCATCGTTCCCAGCGGACTGCCGCTGCTCGGTATGCTCTTCTTCGGAAACCTCCTGAAGGAAAGCGGCAAGACCACCCGACTCGCCAAGACTGCGGGCAGTAGTCTGAACGACATCGTGGTGATGCTGCTGGGCTTGACGGTAGGTTGCTCCACACAGGCTTCCGAGTTTCTGACGCTTAACACCATCAAGATATTCGCCCTCGGCGCACTGGCATTTATCATAGCCTCTGCCAGCGGTATCCTCTTTGTGAAGCTGATGAACGTGTTCCTTCCCAAGAACAAGAAAATCAATCCGCTCATCGGAAATGCCGGTGTGAGTGCCGTGCCTATGAGTGCCCGCATCTCCAACAACCTCGGTTTGGAATACGACCGCCACAACTTCCTCCTCATGCACGCCATGGGACCTAACGTGGCAGGTGTCATCGGTTCGGCTGTAGCCGCAGGAGCCTTGCTGGGATTCCTCAATTAACAAACGTGAAATCCGATACTTCCTATAGGTTGACTATAATAAAAGCGGGTGTGACATTTGCCACACCCGCTTTATTATATGTCTATCGTGTAAATTATTCAGCCTTACCCTGATGCTGGTCACGCAGCAGGTCGTTGACAGTCTTTACCGGATTGAAGGTAGAGAGCGGAACCTCCACAAAAATCGTGTTCCAGTCGCTCATGGCACCGTTCCAAAGACCGGGAAGTTCCAGCGCCTTCAGCTCCTTGCCATTCTTGCTCTTGTTGCTGATGAATCCCGTAGAGTGATCCACATACTTGGGCAAGTCGAAATCGTTACCCTTATAGTCTTTAGTGGCACATACGAGGTCTACCGGGTTAAAGTGCGTTCCCTTGGTAAACATCTGCATATACTCCTCGTTGTTCTGGTCTATCTGCGAACTCTCAAGTATCTGCAGGCTCACGGTGCCGTCGCTGTTGTAGGTAAGGAACGGGCCGCCACCGGGTTCGCCCACATTCTTTACCACACCGCACACACGCATGGGGCGGTTCAGTTTGCTGCGCAGATAGATAACCAGATCGGCATCCTCCAGTTCCTTGATGTCAGCCTTGCGACAGCAGAGGTCGCGCTGCACGAAGCGGATGATTTCCTCCAGTTTGTCGTGGTTATACTGTCCCGAGTCGAGTATGCGCAGATAGTCGAATGCCTTCTTCTGCAAAGTGACAAGGACGCCGGCTATCACCTGCTTCCAGGTTACGGTGTCCTGCTTCAGCCTGTCTGGCACCACATTATCTATATTCTTGATGAACACCACATCGGCATGTATCTCGTTGAGGTTCTCTATCAGGGCGCCATGACCGCCCGGACGGAACAGCAGCGTGCCGTCTTCATTGTGGAAAGGCGTGTTGTCCGGATTGGCAGCTATCGTGTCGGTAGAGGGTTTCTGCTCAGAGAAAGAGATGTTGTACTTTACGCCAAACTTTGCCGCATACCCGTCTGCCTTCTCCGCCACCTTCTGCTTGAAGAGTTCGAGATGGTCGTGCGAAACGGTAAAGTGGACATTGGCCTCACCGTTGCTGCTGGCATAGAGGGCAGCCTCCACCAGGTGTTCCTCCATCGGTGTACGCACTTCGCCGTCAGCATATTCGTGGAAGAGGAGCAATCCCTTGGGCAACTTGCCATAGTTCAGTCCGGCTGTGTTCAGCAACTGTGCCACTACGGCCTTGTATTTGCCTGCGGCGAGAAGGTCCTTAATGCTTGCCCCCTCGTTCTCACGACACTTGGCACAGAGAGCCTCACGGAAGGCAAACTTCTTGATGTTGTCAAAAAACTGCTTCTCGAAGTCGGTCGTCGGCACGTCATAGGACGCATCGAGGAAGGCGAAGAGATTCTTGAACATGCGGCTCGCAGCACCCGAAGCGGGCACGAACTTCACGATGTCGTGTCCCTCTTGCTTGTAGTCGTTCCAGGCCTTTTCATACTTGGCCACGTCCTCATCGCCGGGGGCTACGATGCCCTTGCCTATCGCTGCAGCACCTTCCAGGCGAAGAAACGGGAAACCACTCTTGATCTGCTCCAACTGTCGCTCTATCTGCTGCTCCGAAATGCCACGTGCAGCTATCTGATTAAGTTCTTGCTGATTCATATTACACGATTTATGTTATTAATTGTTAGTTATGCCACAAATGTAGTAACTTTTTTCTGAAAAAAGAAATTTTAAGCCGTTTTTTTGTACCTTTGCAATAAATTTTTAAGGAAAACGACAATACTATGAACGAAGCTTTCACTTTTACGCCCAAGGAAAGGGAAGAGACTCTGCGCCTTATGGAGAAAGTACGCCAGACTGTAGGCGAGAGCGTCACACCGCACGACGAGCAGATGCTCAGGGAAGACATGCACCATGCCCTGGCCAACCACCAGGTGCACCGCGACATCTTCGGCCTCAACCCCGTACTCCACGCTCTGCAGACAGCAGAGATAGCCGTAGACGAGATAGGGTTGCGCCGCGACGGGGTAATAGCCATCCTCATGCAGAACAGCGTACTGGACGGTTACCAGAAAGTGGAAGACATAGAACGCAAGTACGGCGAGAGCGTGGCACACATCATCAAGGGACTGGTACGCATCAACGACCTGTACAAGCGCGACCCCATCATCGAGAGCGAGAACTTCCGCAACTTGCTCATTTCTTTCTCGGAAGACATGCGCGTAATACTTATCATGATAGCCGACCGCGTGAACGTGATGCGGCAGATACGCGACACCGACCAGGAGGAGGCGAAGCACAAGGTGAGCGAGGAGGCCAATTACCTGTACGCTCCCCTCGCCCACAAGTTGGGCCTGTACAAGCTGAAGAGCGAACTGGAAGACTTGAGCCTTAAATACCTGGAGCACGATGCCTATTACCACATCAAGGAAAAGCTGAATGCCACCAAGGCTTCGCGCGATGCCTACATCGCCCGCTTTATCGAACCTATACGCGAGAAGCTGGATGCCGCCGGCCTGAAATACCACATGAAGGGGCGCACCAAGAGCATACACTCCATATGGCAGAAGATGAAGAAGCAGCAGTGTGCCTTCGAGGGCGTTTACGACCTCTTTGCCATACGCATCATCCTCGACGCTCCGCTCGACAAGGAATACATGCAGTGCTGGCAGGTCTTTGCCCTCATCACCGCCATGTACCAACCCAACCCCAAGCGTATGCGCGACTGGCTGTCCGTGCCGAAGAGCAACGGTTACGAGAGTCTGCACACCACCGTTCTGGGACCTGAAAGCAAATGGGTGGAGGTACAGATACGTACCGAGCGTATGGACGAGATTGCCGAGCACGGACTGGCGGCCCACTGGCGCTACAAGGGCATCAAGCAGGGCGAAAGGGGTATAGACGAATGGCTTGCCAACATACGCAGTGCGCTGGAGAGCAACGACGACCTGCAGCTCATGGACCAGTTCCGTACCGACCTGAAGGAAGACGAGGTGTATGTATTTACCCCCAAGGGCGACCTGCTCAACTTCCCGAAGGGTGCCACTATCCTCGATTTCGCCTACCATATACACTCGCGCATAGGCAACACCTGCGTGGGCGGTAAGATAAACGGAAGGGCGGTAACCTTCAGGCAGGAGCTGCACTCGGGCGACCAGGTGGAGATTCTGACACAAAACAGCCAGAAACCAAGACAGGAATGGCTCAACATCGTGACTTCGGCCAAGGCGAAAGCCAAGATTCGTCTGGCCCTGAAGGAAACGCAGAAGAAGGACGGCCTCTATGCCAAGGAGTTGCTGGAGCGACGCTTCAAGAACCGCAAGATAGACATCGAGGAGAGCGTCATGGCACGCATCATCAAGAAGATGGGCTACAAGGAGAATTCCGACTTCTACAAGGCCATAGCCGAAGAGAAACTGGATGTAAACAGCGTACTGGAACGCTACGTGGAGGAGCGCGACCACGACCAGAACAAACTGGAGACACGCGCTGCGGAAAGTGCGGCCAACTTTGCCTTCGACAACCATGCCGACGACATACTGAAACAGAGTGACGACGTGCTTGTGATAGACGAGCACCTGAAAGGCATCGACTTCGAACTGGCACATTGCTGCCACCCTATCTACGGCGACCCCATCTTCGGCTTTGTCACCATCAGCAAGGGCATTAAGGTGCACCGCCAGGACTGCCCCAACGCCAAGGAGCTGCAGCGCCGCTTCGGCTATCGTATCGTGAAGGCGAAATGGAGCGGCAAGGGAACATCGAAGTACGCCATTACCCTACGCATCATCGGCAACGACGACATCGGCATCGTAAACAACATTACCAACGTCATCTCCAAGGAAGACAAACTGCTGATGCGCGGCATCAACATCTCGTCCAAAGACGGTCTCTTCTCCGGCAACGTAACGGTAATGATAGACGATGCACACAAGACGGACGCCCTCATCAAGAAGCTCAGCACCATCAAGGGTGTCAAGCAGGTAATGCGCATTTAACAGGTAATGCGCATATAAAAAGAGGTAAGTATTTTTTACACATTACTAAGTAGGTGTTCAGAATTATTTGATATGGATGATAATTTTGAACACCTACTTTATGGGCAACGTTCCTAATACTCGTTGCCCTCCTCCTTGATGACGCTCGGCCCGTCTATGAGTTGCGGAGCGGGCACATTGCGGTTTACGTCCCCGTAGGCCTTGCGCATGTCGTCCATGCCGATGCTGATGTCGCGGCAAACGGGCCTGTCCTTGTCCGTCAGACTGTGCGAGAACAGCCACTGGTACGTCTTCTTCAGATAAAACACGCGTGCCGGTGTGCCGTGGTTGGCACCCTTCCACCAGTCGTACAGCAGACGCGTGTCGGCATTCTCTTCCTGCAGCTTCTCCACTACTCTTTTAGACTGCTTTACGGGCACGGCCCTGTCTGCCGTTCCGTGTATTATCCAGAAGGGCAACTTGCCCAGTCCGCTCACGTCCTGCAGCGAGCACCCTCCGCACAGAGCCATGCCTGCCGCAATGCGGTCGGGATAGGTGGCGCAGACATCCATCGTACCATATCCGCCCAGACTCATGCCGAGCACATACACCCGTGTCGTGTCGCAGGCATAGTTCTGCTTTACCCAGTCCAGCACATCCATTATTTTCTTCGGGCTCCATGCCCCGCCGGGATTTTGCGGCACTACGGTTACGGCATCTATATCCCGTCCTTTCACTATGGCGTCAAGCGGTCCGTACCTGCGCACACGGTCCAGGTTATGTCCGCAGAGGCTCGCCCCGTGCAGAAAGATGATAACGGGGGTCTGTTCCTGCGTGTAGAAATAGTCTACGGGGGTATATACCCAGAAGTCGTAGCCTCCTGGTATCTCGTCCTTCACTGCTCTCAGAAAGTCGTGTGCGGCGACGCGGCCTACAGCAAGGATAAGTGTCAAAAGCAAGATGATTTTCTTCATATCCGGTCTGTTTTGTCATAAATTATCGGGGGCAAAGATACAAAATTACGACGAACCGAACAAGAGAAAGGAGTTAAGGCATGTTCCAAAAATTCCACGTATAGTTAAAATTCGTTCTTAAGTAATGTGTAAAAAATAACTTGAGCAGTTTTTTCGAGAATCATGTAACGCATTCATCAACGACGGGCTGAACCAACGGTAAACAGTGCCAACGACGGGCTGAACCAACGGTCACCGGCGCGTAGCGGAAAGGTAAAGCCCAATGAGCGCATAGCCCAGGGCAAGCGAAGCGACACCCTGGGTTTACAT
>CAVCGV010000082.1:0-13974 GCA_963601815.1 bacterium | reverse complement strand
TTAACCTTGCGGGCTTGAGGTCTTAACCTTGCGGGCTTGAGGTCTTAACCTCGAGAAAAGAGGGGGTCGCACATGAAGCCAATTTTGCTCAAGTTATTTTTTACACATTACTAAGTAACATATCTGGAGCTTTCACAATAGGTAAAGCGTGTCCCAAGCCTAACTGAAATCTCTGTTCCGAACTTCGGAACGAAGATTTTGGTAAGATGCAGTGCAAACCATAGTGTATCTTCAAGTATAGGAAGCCATAGTAGTGTGCAGCGTCCTCGCTGCACACCCGCAAATGATTATGAAGACTACTATTTCAAAACGTGCAGCGAGGACGCTGCACCTACTACTGCCAATGTTCAAGTACTACAGCTTGCCCAGGGCTATGTGTAGCTGGGCTTACAGCCTGCAAACAGAAAGAAGGGGTGTGTCACATGTGACACACCCCTCTTTCTGTTATGGGTTCAGTATCTGTTTGGCCCGTTCGAGAGCCAGGTTGATATGGCTGCAGATGTTGTTCTCGCCGATAAGATGGTAGAAACCTGCATGCTCCAGTTGCTTGTTTACCTTGTCGCGCACACCTGACAGTACCACTTGTATGCCTTCCTTCTGGCTCATCAGGCAGAGGTTGGTAAGGTTGTGGATACCGGTGGAGTCTACGAACGGCACCTTTCTCATGCGTATGATGCGCACCTTGGGACGGTCGCCAAAAGACGCCATGATTTCCTCAAACTTATTGCCCGCACCGAAGAAGTAGGGACCGTTTATCTCGTAAACCTCCACGCCCTGTGGTATGGTAAGGTGCTCCAGATTGCCTGTAGAGTATTCGAAATCCTCGTTGGGGTCTATCTCCTCGGTAATGGCCTTCACATCGGTCGTTTCCGACATACGTTTCATGAAGAGCAGACAAGCTATGATGAGGCCAACCTCGATGGCGACTGTAAGGTCGAAGATGATGGTGAGGAAGAAGGTGATGAGCAGTACCGTGACGTCGCTCTTGGGATTCTTCAGCAGGGCGAGGAAACTGCGCCATCCGCACATGCCGTAGGAAACCACTACGAGGACACCAGCCAGACATGCCATGGGGATATACTTGGCCAGCGGCATGAGGAAGAGGAATATGAGCAACAGTACTACGGCGTGTATGATACCGGCTACGGGGGTCTTTCCGCCGTTGTTGATGTTGGTCATGGTACGTGCGATGGCTCCTGTGGCAGGGATGCCTCCGAACAGAGGAGAGGCAATGTTGGCAAGTCCCTGTGCCATCAACTCTGTATTGGAGTCGTGGTGGTCGCCTATCACACCATCTGCTACCGTGGCAGAGAGCAGTGACTCTATGGCACCGAGAATGGCAATGGTAACGGCTGGCGAGACAAGGCTCTTGATGGTCTCCCAGTTCATTTCGGGTACCTGGGCGGCAGGCAGCTCGTTGCTGATAGAGAAGCGGTCGCCGATAGTCTCAATGCTTTCTACGCCGGCAAACTGTTTGAGCAGCAGCGCGATGACCGTCATCAGGATAATTGCTACGAGTGACCCCGGTATCTTCTTGCTGAACCTGGGGGTAATGGCAATGACCACTACACTTACGATGCCGATAAGGGCACACCATGGGTCTATAGTTCCGAAACACTGGAAGTACACACCCCATTTCTCCAGAAAGTCAGAAGGGTTGGAAGTCAGCGTGAGACCGAAGAGATCCTTTATCTGTGTGGTGAAGATGGTTACGGCAATACCGCTCGTAAATCCCACAACGATGGGGTAGGGTATGTACTTGATGATGGTGCCCAGGCGCAGCAGTCCGAAGAGTACGAGGAAGAAACCCGCCATGAGGGTGGCAATGGTGAGCCCCTCCATGCCATACTTTTGTATGATGCCGTAGATGATGATGATGAATGCGCCCGTGGGGCCGCCTATCTGTACCTTGCTTCCTCCAAAGAACGATATTACCAGACCGGCGACGATGGCAGTGATGATACCTTTCTCAGGTGTTACTCCTGAAGCGATGCCGAATGCTATGGCGAGTGGGAGGGCTACAATGCCCACGATGACACCAGCCATCAGGTCGGCCATGAATGTTTTCCGGTCATAGCTTTTGGCGCAGGAAAACAACTTTGACTTGATAACGAATGACTTCATTTTGTGTGTTTTTGTTGAAAATTTGGCTGCAAAGTTACGCAAAAATGTTCACATACACAAATAAATGCCGCCTATTCGACGTAATCAACCTTGATGACGATAACCTTTATATGCTGGTCGTCAGTGTCATTGGCTATCTTGGCTATGTGCCAGTCGCGTGGGAAGAAGATGAAGAATTCTCCCGGAGTACTATCGTAGAAGCGTGTTTTTTCCTTGTCGTAGTCGTAGTGTATCACGTCGGGTTTGTAGCGGCAGTTGGGCGTACTGGTATAGTGGTCGATGATGCCGAAACGTTCTGTGCCCTTCACTACATACTGGAAGTCGATGTGGTGATTATGGCTTTCACTCCTGCGTTTGGCGAGCGGTGCGTTCTGCGATTCTTCCACGCTAACGGTCAGGTTGCTGCCTGGTATGGGGTACTTGCCTTTGGCGAGGGTGGTCAGGTCGGTCTTGGCAAGATAGGCAAACAGGGCCTTCCACTGTTGTGGATTTTTTTTGTACTGGAGGTAGAAATCTACAGCGTTGACACTGGCGTGCGCATTGGCTTTGTCAAATTCGTTGCGCCATTCGCCGGATGCCAGCCATTTGTGCGCTTCCTCTACGAGTTGCGGGTTGTTGCCGTAATATTGTGTGTAGTAGCCTTTCTGTTTGGTCTGTTCTTTATGCGCGGTAGTATGTTCTGTCTGTCCGTCGGCATTGCCGGTGTGTGCATATGCTGCAGTCGCAAGCATGGTAAAGAGGGCGATTAGTGTAGTCTTCATCATTTGTCGGTAAGTGAAAGAATGTAGGAAAGGTTAAAGACGGGGGCTAAAAAGGTTAAAGAGCTATCCGTCTAAAGAAGTTTTATAAGGTGTGGATTTTTTAGAATACACGTAAAAAAGGGAACTCCACCATAAGGCGGAGTTCCCTCGTATTGTATGCAAATTTACGTGATTTCACGATTTTTACAAAATGGTCTTTACGGCTTCGAGCATACCCTTTTCCTGGATAAGGTCGAGGTCTTTCTTTACCAATTCTGTCAGACCGGGAACGGTCTTGTTGAGGTCCTCTTTCCAGATGTAGTCGAAAGCAAGAACGCCCTCTGCCACCTTCTGTGTGTCGCCGGTAGCCCAAAGCTCTGTCAGCTTGTCGATAATCTTCTGGTCGTCCTGAGGCTTGATCTCTGCACCGTCAGCACGCTTGCCACCCTTGTAGTAAGTGATGATGGCTGCGAGACCGAATACCAAACCCTGAGGCAGTTCACCCTTGCGCTCCAAGTAAACCTTTACACCGGGGAGGTCGCGGGTTTCATATTTGGGGAAGGAGTTGAGCATGATGCTTGTTACCTGATGGTCTACGAATGGGTTTTCGAAACGCTCGAGAACATCGGAAGCAAACTGCTGCAGTTCTTCCATCGGGAGGTTGAGGGTCTGCATCAGCTCTTCGAACTGTACCTTGTGGATATACTTGCCCAGTACGGGGTGCTCGCAAGCGTCGCGTACGATGTTCACACCGCTGAGGTAGGTTACAGGGCTCAGTACGGTGTGAGGACCGTTGAGCAGAGTTACCTTGCGCTCGTGGTAAGGCTTCTCGTTGTCGGTGATGAGTACGTGCAGGCCGGCCTTGTGTGCAGGGAACTCTTCCTTCATCTGTTCCACGGTCATGTTCTCGGCCTTCTCGATTACCCAGAGATGGAAGCTCTCAGCCTTTACTACGAGGTTGTCCTTGTAGCAAACCTTCTCCTGGATCTCCTTGATGGTGTCGCGTGGGAAGCCCGGTACGATACGGTCTACAAGTGTAGCGCATACGTAGCAGTAGTCTGTAAACCAAGTCTTGAAACCTTCGTAGTCGGCACCCATGTCTTCCTTCCAAAGCTCGATGTACTGGTAGATGCACTCCTTCAGGTGATGGCCGTTGAGGAAGATAAGCTCACAAGGCATCAAAATCATACCCTTGGTAGGATCGCCCTCGAAGAACTTGTAGCGATGGAACAAGAGCTGTACGAGCTTACCAGGATAAGAAGAAGCGGGAGCATCGGTAAACTTGCAAGAGTCGTCGAATGCAATACCGGCCTCTGTAGTGTTGGATATGATGAAGCGCATTTCGGGCTGCTCAGCCAGAGCCATGAATGCCTGGTTCTGTGAATATGGGTTAAGTGCGCGGCTGATGACATCGATACGCTCGAGCGTGTTGATAGTCTGACCGTTCTCCTTGCCCTGGAGGTTGACATGATAGAGGCAGTCCTGACCGTTGAGCCAGTCTACCATACCGCCACCCAATGGCTGTACGACAACAACAGAGCCGTTGAAGTCTGTCTTCTTGTTCATGTTCCAGACAATCCAGTCTACGAATGCGCGGAGGAAGTTACCTTCACCGAACTGGATGATTTTCTCAGGAGCCACGCTCTTGGGAGCAGTGCGCTTGTTTAAAGCCTTAAGTTCTTTCATGATTTGTTTTGTTGTTTATTCGTTTTTCGTTATTTCGTCTGCAAAATTATAAAATGTGCGGGTACTATTTGCCTTGTTGCCTTCAAATTCGTGCGTAAAGGTTTGCGTTCCCCTTGTTTTCTGTTTGTGGTTAGCAGTTGGTCGTGTTTGTCAAATTCTGTCTGCAAATATACAGTATATACTTTATAGTTGCAAATATTTAGTGTTAAGTAATAATAAAGGCGTGTTCTAAATCGGTGTGCCGTCAAATTCTGTATAGTTTGTCGCCGCGTATCTGGAGCGGCATGGGTATGTTGTCGGTAAAGAGTTGACCGGTGCCCAGACCTTGTGGCATTTTTACATCTGGCCCGTACATCGCAGCACAGAAGAGGGCTACGGCGTTGAGACCGATGTTGCTTTCGAGTGCCGATGTCACCCAACTGCCGATACCCCGCTCTTCAGCAAGCGATATCCATTCCCTGCATCCGTACATGCCACCATGAAGCGAGGGCTTCAGAATGATGTACTGTGGGCGGATGGTGTCGAGCAATGCCTGCTTCATCGAGACAACATTTACCCCGATAAGTTCCTCGTCGAGGGCTATAGGCAACGGACTTGTGCGACAGAGTTCTGCCATCTTGGGCCACAGGTGCTGTTTGATGGGCTGTTCTATGGAATGGATGTCATACTGGGCCAGCGCTTCGAGTCGGCTCATTGCTTGTTCTGGCGAAAAAGCGCCGTTGGCATCGACACGCAGCTCTATCTGCTCTTTGCTGAAGTCTTGGCGTATGTGTCTGATGAGGTCCAGCTCCTGCATAAAGTCGATGGCTCCTATCTTCAGTTTCACACAGCGGAAACCGGCCTTCAGCTTTTCTTCCAGACGTGCGTACATTTCGTCGTAGTTGCCCATCCATACCAGACCGTTGATGGTGATGCCCGACTCGCCCTTGGCGAAGGGTGTGCGGTAAAGGTCGACAAGACTCTTTGCCCAGACCGGAATGTCGTCTGTGCTGTGGCCTGTCTCTGCCATCTTATAATATAAGTCGGCAAAGGCTGTTTCCAGTCCGAAGGTTATACTGGGGTAGGCTCGTAGCATGTCGTAGGGGATGCGCCCCATTTGACTCACCATGCGGCACACTTCCGCCAATGTATGACCGTACTCTGGCTTGCTGTCGCTGCTCAGGTCTGGCAACGGGGCACATTCGCCCATTCCGCTGATGCCGGGATAAGACGGATGGGTGAGGGTAAGGAAATGACTATGGCGTGTGGTGTATACACCGCGTGAGGTGCCAGCCGGTTGCTTGAAATGGAGCGTGCGCTCCGAGATGTTGATGTTGTACATGTCTACAAAGTTAAGGCCATTTTCCGAAAAGTTCTCTTTTTCCTGTTGTTTTTTTGTTTTCTTTATACGTTTCGGTTCTGAATCTGCATGTTTTTGAAATCTTATCGGGCTGGTCCTGTTCTTTGTGCCTATTGCCGGCAAAGTGGCGTGAACTAAATTTTTCACCTCTCCTTACGCAAACAGACATAAGTTATACAAAAGAAAAATCCCCTCCAAAAGGTCCAATACTTGACCTTTGGAGGGGAAGAGAATTTTAATTCGTATAGTATTACTGTTTTTACTTGTCCACTCTAACTACTCGGAAACCGACATTGTCATATTTTTCATAGCCATTACGAGCATCGTCGGAGTATTCGCTTCGGCAAGCGTCACGGCTCGAATCCCAACTGCCGCCCTTCACGATAAACTCGCCCTGGGCATTGGTTGTGGAAGTCCACTCCCAGCAGTTTCCCCAGAAGTCGATGCCTCCACAGGCTCCCGTGGTTTGGGCGTATGCATCTACGGCGGTAAGTCCCTTCTCTACGTAGTCGCTGTTCATGGCCACGTCCTTGGGCATGTGACCGGCTGCGAGAATCCACTCTTCCTCGGTAGGCAGGCGATACTCGTGCTTCTCATCTTGCCCACTTAGCCACTGGCAATAGGCTACGGCTTCTGCGTATGTGATGTCCACAACGGGGTAGTTGTCTTGACCTTTATCATAAGTGTGGCTATTGTCGAAGGCAGCATATTCTGAATTTCTTACCGGTGCATAACCGATGTAGGGATTGTTGGCATCTGCTCCTCTGAGCACCATCCACTCATCGTTGGAGTTGTCGTCTGTACGTGGGTCTATCAGTCTATAGAACTGTTGTTCCAGACGGATGTCTCGGTTCTCCACCATCTCATCTACGATGGCCTGCATCTCGTCCACTAAGTCTTGGTGCAGTGCCTCGCGCTCCAACTCGCGCAACTTGGCTTTCTTGCGGGCAACAACCTTGTCGTATCTGATGCCCATCTGTTCCAGCAATGCCGACTTGTTCTCGTCAGTGGGGTTCTGCTGGTAGGCTACGAGTGCATCCTTGGTGGCTTTGTTCAGTTCCGGTCGCTCGTCTTCCACGAAAGGTGCATCAGGGTCATCAAACTCCAGTTCGTCTTCGACAAGATCTGTTGGGGTAATAAAAGTTCCTGCCTTTACCATCTGGTGAACTCCGAAGTAGCTTGCCACCTGTCCGTCTTTGTAGATGGAGAGACGGTAACCGCCAGTAAGGTCGCAAGGGAAAGTAATAATGTAATAGTCTGTGCCGGGCACAAGGCTCTCTCCCTCGGGGGCATTGAAGGTGATAATCGACTGCTTGTTGCCTTCGAGGTCGCCGGCAATCTGATAGCCGTCCACACTTTCCAGGACCACTTGGGTAACACCCGACATCTGGAAATTGAGATGTATGCCGCCCAGTCCCTCCTTGGCAATCTCTTCCAATGAAACGGCAGCACTGGCCGACTGTACTGCAGGTACGTTAACAGCCGTAACCTCATTGGTAGGCTCTTCCGAGGTTTCGCTCGTTGGCGATTTGCTTCCAATAGTTTCCGGACTGTCTGATGAACAGGCTGTGAAAAGCACAGTCATCAGAGCAGTCAGGAAAAGCAATTTCTTCTTCATTATTTGCGGCCTCCTTGCAGTGTACGCTTTCCGCCCTGTCCACGCTTGGCGAGACGGTTCATCATCTTGTGCTCTTGCTCATACACCTTTTCTATCTGTGTCTGGGTAAGGTACTTGGAGTATTCTTTGTAGTACTTCTGGCGGATGTTGAGAATCTTCTCGCTCATGGCAAAGCGCTGCTTGATACGGTCCTCGTTCTCCTGCTCAGACATTCCCTGCTTGTTGGGACGTGGGCGTGGACCAAGTGCCCAGATTTCCTTCTGGCAGTCACAGAATGTCTTGACAAACTTTCCTGTTATGTCATCGCTGAAGGCCAGTTCGTTGGCGATATGTTTGGCCTGTACCTCGGCAAGTTGCTCACGTGAGAGGCGTTGCTTCTGGTTGGGACGCTGTGTGGTGCTCTGTGCGAAAGCGGTGGCACACGATGCAATCATCATGATTGCGACAACAAAAGTTTTCATTAAATGTTTCATAGTCAGGTTTATTTTGAAATGTTACACTTTTTCTTTACTTGAAATGCTTATTCGTTGATAAAGACATCTTCCTGGTAGACGTTCAGCAGGTAAGCCTGGTCGGCGGCTGTAAGCTGACTGAAGGCCTGGTCTACGTCGTTGATGGATACTTGGTCCGTCTTGTAGTAGTTCATGCCGATGACTATCATCAAGGCTACGGATGCAGCCACTGCGAGGGCGCTTTGCATCACGAGGCGCAGCCTCGATTTCTTGGGGCTCGTCTCGGTTTCCCCGGATGCGTCGGCGTGGGCTTCCTCTTTCTTCTGGAAGTCATCCTTTACTTCTTTCCAGATGTCGTCTTCGAGTTGGTCGAAGAATCCATCGGGCGTAGTATAAGGCATTTTCTTACCGATATGGTCGAAATCAAATTCTTTTTTCATAGTGGTGCGTGTTAGTCGTTTGAGTTCATGTACTTGATAATCTTCTCCTTGGCGAAATGGTAGTTCGCCTTGACGGAGGATGGTGTAGAACCGGTGGCTTCCGCTATCTCCTCATAACTGAGTTCGTCGTAATAGCGTAGGTTGAATGCCGCCTGTTGCTTGGCTGGTAACATGTGGATGGCTTTTTGCAACTTTACGGCCTCCAGGTCGGTGAAATCCACATACTCGCTCGCCATGATGCGGTTGGCGCCGTTTTCGTCTTCCTCCAGCGACACTTGTCCTTGCTTTCTTGTATCAATCAGTCGGAGTGCCTCATTGGTGGCTATCCGGAAGATCCAACCGCGGAAAGAGTTTTCGTCCCTGAACTTGTCGAAGGAACGGAAGATGCGGATGAAGGTTTCCTGTGTGGCGTCCTGTGCGTCGTCGTGTGCAACTACCAGTCGTCGGATGTGCCAGTAGATGGGTTGCTTGTATTTCTGCATCAAGAGCCGGAAGCCTGTCTCGGATTTCTCCCGAACGCCCCGAATGATGTCTTTGTCGTCTATTGTCATATTACATACAGTTTCTTTTTTCCATTCATGACCATTTTTATGGGGTTAGCCTTGCTTACTGCGAAGGCATCAAGTTCGGCTTCTGCCGTGGCACGTGTCAAACCGGTCATCTTGCAATACTTGGAAATGCTGAGTGTCTTGTTGTTTTTCAAATACGCCAATGCCATGTCCAGACGGTCTTTCTTGCTCAGCCGGTTGCTGATGTGGGTGGTGACAGCTGGACGGTTCACGATCGTTACTACGGCAGGGCGATAGTATCCGTAATGGTTGTAAGGGTGTGCATAACCGTGGTATCTGTGCTGTGCAAAGCCTGTAGTGCTTACCAATGCCATCATGCCGAGGAGCATTGCTTTCTTGAAATTCATTATAGTCTTCATAATCGTAATCTCCTATGTTTTATGAACGTTACGATTATATGACCCTGTGAAAACGGAAAAGTAAAAAGGGAGGATTGTTTTTTTTCTGTTGCTGAAGTTCCGTCCGTCTTTCTCCGTATTCATTGTGTCCTCTACTTCTTATATAATGTGTGCTCTGCTTCTTATATAATGTATTCAGCCTGGGTATGATGTGTTCCGTCTGGGGTAGGAGAGGGTATTTGACAAATACTAAAAACGGCAGACAGGCTTATTACCCCTTGATGGCAACAAGCCTGTCTGCTGTTTTTGTGCTTATCTTCTTGTCGAGGGCAGCCTGCAGGGCGGAAAATGCGTGCAGGTCTGTTCCCATATACGAGTAGAAACCTTCCTTGAGCAGCCATTCTGCTTTCTTCTGGGCTGTTTCGCCGTACATGCCTACCAGCGAGAAAACATTGAGCTGTAGTTCCACCCTCATCTCCTTCAGTTCGCGGTAGTCATCCTTATCCATATAAATGTATCGCTCTGGATGGGCAAGGATGGGGTAGTAGCCTGCAGCGGAAATGCCTTGCAGGATGTTTTCCAGTCCCTGTGGGGCGAAGAAACAGGACGTTTCCACCAGCAGGTGGTCTCCGTTTTCTCCCCATGCCAGCAGGTCTTTGTCTGCGAAACGTTTTCTGAAGAGGCTGTCCATCATGTTTTCGGCAGCGAGGTGGAGGGTGATGGGGCCTTGGTAAGCCGCCTGCAGTTCGGCGTACCGCTCCTTGAGGTGGGCGGTTGGGTTGGGGATGTCTTCCATGATGTGCGGCGTAAGCCATACGTCATGGAAGCCCAATTCCTCGTAACGGGTCAGGATTTTCAGCGATTCGCTGATGTTTCCTACTCCGTCGTCTACGCCTGGAAGGATGTGCGAGTGGCAGTCTGTAAACCCGTTCCAGAGTACCTTGCAATCCTTAAGCGTTGTTTTCTTGTTGAACAGTGACATAAGAAATCTTGCGTGTGTCAGTCAGGGTCAGGATTTCTTTTCGTCGTTGCTGCCGTAGTGGTAACCGTAGCCGTAACCATATCCGTACCCGTAGCGGTAGCTGTATCCGTACTTGTTGCCGTAGCGTCCTGCCGAACCTTGTGTTCCGTTCAGGATGAGGCTCATGTTCTTGTATGTGTTCTCGTTGTAGAGTTTCTGCAGCTCGCCAATCATAGAGCGCTCAAGCAGTCCGGCGCGTACCACGAAGATAACACGGTCGGCGTATTGCTCTATAATCTTCGTATCAGCCACAACCTCTATAGGCGGACAGTCGAGGAAGATGTAGTCGTACTGCTTGCCCAACATTTCCATCATCGGGGCCAGCCGCTCGCTGTAAAGCAACTCGGTGGGGTTGGGAGGGATGGTACCGATAGGCAGGATGTCGGCTGCTGTCGACAGCTTGTCGCTCACGATGAGTTCGTTTACGTTGTCAGCCTTTCCGCTCAGGTAGTCGGTGAGACCCTTTGCCGGATTGCCTACATACTGAGAGGTAGAACCATGGCGGAGGTCGAAGTCAATAACCAGCGTGCGCTTGTTGCGGATGGCAAACGACTGTGCTATGTTGACAGAGAGGAACGACTTTCCGCTGCCAGGGTTGAACGATGTCAACAGTATGACATTGGCTTTGTCCTGCTGGTTGCATACAAACTCGATGTTGGTACGCAGTACGCGGAATGCCTCGTTGGTAATGTCTCGCTTGCCCGATTTTACCAGAATGGTCTTGGTATCCTTCTGTTTCTTCTTGCGCTCCCACCAGTGCTGCTTGGCTCCTGTCATGTGCAGTGGAATCTCTCCGAGGAAAGGCACGTTGAGGCTGTCAAGATCCTTGCGGCCACGCAACTTGGTGTTGGTGCTTTCCAGCAAGTAGATGATACCCACAGGCAAGAGCAGGCCAATGGCGAATGCTATCAACAGAATCTTGTTTTTTACGGGAGCAATGGGGGCGAGGCTTCCGCTCGGAGGTGTGATGATGCGTGTGTTGTATGCGGTGAAAGCCTGTGACAGTTCGTTCTCCTCACGCTTCTGGAGCAGGAAGAGGTACAGTGCTTCCTTTACCTTCTGCTGGCGGCCTACACTCTGCAGGTACTTTGCCTGGTTAGGACTGGAGGCAATCTGCGAGGTGGTGCGGTTTTCGCTCTCCTCCACGTGGCGTATCTGTGTGTCGATGCTCACGATGAGGTTGTTTACAGAGGCAAGGATGGCCTTGCGCTGTGCATCGAGAGCCTGGTCTATGTCCTGTACGAGGGGGTTGTGCTCGCTGGAGTTGGCAACGAGGTTGTTGCGTTCCAGCAACTTGTTGTTGTATTCGCTTATCTGGCTCTCGATGCCGGTGCTCTCGATGCCCGAGTTGGAAGGCAAGAGTTGGTTTTTCTTGCTGCTCTCCGTAAGGTAGCTCTTCATGTAGTTGGCTATGGAGCGCTGCGTGTTAAGCTGCAGTATCTGCGACATGTTCTCGCGTGCCTGACCCATGTAGAGGCTCGATACCGCGTCGACATCGGGCAGGAGGTGTGCGCTCTTGTATGAAGAGATGTTGCTGTCCACATCGCCCAGTTCGCGCTCTATCACACCCAGACGCTCGGTAATGAAGTTGGAGGTGGCGATGGTCATAAGGTTCTTGTCCTTCAGCCAGCTCTCCTTGTACACGGTGATGATCATATTGATGACATCCTCTGCACGTTTGGGCAGTACGTCCACGTAGGTGATGTCGACGAGCGTAGTGTTCTTGTCGGTGAGTTCCGCCGTAAGGCTTCCCTTGATGCGGTTGGTCATGTCGAAGAGGTTAGAACGGCTGATGTAGAGCGGTTCGTCTGCCTTTACGAAACTGTCGTATTCGGCAGTCGGAATCACGGTCATCCTGCCCAGTTCTGTTCTCACCGTAGTGTTGCACTTGCCCTTGATGTCTTCGATGTTCTTTTTCTTGCTGCCAGAGAACTTGACGTCTGTAGCCTCGAATGTCCTGTCGGCATTCAGGCGGAGGACGAGCGATGCGTTATCCTCGGGCTTCAGGTCGTGGAAGACAACCTTTACGGGTAGGTTGTCGCCGTAGATAACCTGCTTGTGGAACGTGCCGGGCACCATATAGGTCATGTCATAGTTCAGTCGCTTGCCTGCTTCCAGGAGGACGGCAGGCGACTGCAGGGCGTTCAGTTCGTTGTACACGTTGGTATTGGTACCGCTCAGACCCATGTTGGAGAACATGGAGGCCACGTCGCTGTTTACCGAACTTGCCTTGCTGTCTTCCTTGATGAGGACAGAGGCTGTACGCTGATAGGTGGGAGGGGTCTTGAGCACGTAGTACATGGCGATGCCGAGGCAAACTGCCAGAGACAGTACAAACCACTTCCATCTGGCGATGCAGAGGTAGATGATGTCGTGTATGTTGAGGAAGGACTCTTCCTGCTGGGTGCTCTCTTGGGTTACGGGAGTATTGATCATGATGTGGATGCTGATAGTTTGTTTAACTTATCTTCCGAATGAAGGATTGTCTTATCTGAAAATAAGTACTGCTAAAGATGTGGCAAATGAAGCCAAGCTAATCCAGAACGAGTAGGACAGTGCCGTGTTTCCGTTTACGGTAGACTGTCTCTTGCGCGTGTCGTTGGGGTCTACGTATACGACGTCGTTCTGCTGCAGGTAGCATACGGGCGAATTGAACAGGTCGCTGCCGTTGGTAAGGTCTACACGGTACACCTGCTGCTTGCCGTTCTCAAGGCGCATTACCATGACGTTGTCGCGGCGGCCGTATATGGTAAGGTCGCCGGCATTGCTCAGTGCGTCGAGCAGTGAAATCCTGTCGCGGTCAATGCTGAACTGTCCGGGCCTGTTTACTTCACCCATCACCGAGTAGTGAAGGTTTTCGAATTCGACGGTTACTACTGCGTCTTTCAGCAAGCTTTGAGAGATGAGCTGTTGCTTTACTTTCTCTGCCACTTCTTCACGCGTCATTCCGGCAACCTTTACCTTGCCCAATATAGGGACCTCCACCGTGCCGTCGTTAGCCACAGTATAGCAAGACATTTGCTGCGAACTGTTTTTGGTGGTAGAACCGATACGGTTGGCAGAAATAGAAAGGTTGAAAAGCTCTGCCAGTTCGGAATTCTTGCTCTTCACAGTAATGGAAATCTTGTCACCTTCCTGCACCTTTATCATGGGAGCTGCGGCAGCTATCGTGTTGCCGTTCTGCAAATCCTGCATATAGCTGATGTTGGTAGGGGTGGAACAAGCTGACAAAAACAATGGAAATGCCAATGCGGCACTCCATTTCTTGATGGAACGTAATTTCATATTAGGTATGCAATTCTTTTTTGTAACTATCTGTTTTTTTCTTCTACTATGTACGATTAAGCGGACACTCATTGGCTGTCTTTCATATTCTAAACCGCTGTAATCTGGGTGCAAAATTACATATTTTTACATTACACTCCAAATAATGACGTAAAAAAGTCGTTTTGCCTTCCGTTTTTTAACATTGTTAACGGATTTTCCTTGTGCAAGTATTAGACCGTATGTTCCGTCCGTCCGTTTGTTTGTAAACACAGAAGAGGACTCTATTTGCTTTTGGTAATGCGAGTAAAATCTGTTTGTAAAGAATTTAGTACTGCATCATGGGGTGCAGTACCAATCTTTTTATCTAAAGGTTCGAACCT
>CAVCGV010000081.1:0-14179 GCA_963601815.1 bacterium | reverse complement strand
TTCAGCCCGTCGTTGGCACTGTTTACCGTTGGTTCAGCCCGTCGTTGATGAATGCGTTACATGATTCTCGAAAAAACTGCTCAAGTTATTTTTTACACATTACTAAGTTTGCAGAATATAACTATGCAGTTTGCGATGGCTTGCCCTATGCGCTTGTTGCCTTTTCAAGGCGTACCTCCTAATAAAGGCAACCTTACAGGTCGGCACCTCCTAATTACGGCAACCTTTCAGGGCGTAATGGTCAAAACATACCTTTTTGTGTCCGCTTTCTCTATTGACAATTTAGGAACAAAAAAGAATAATGCGAGAAAAATATTTGGCAATATCGAGTTTTCATCGTAACTTTGCAAACGATTTATAACAGGAATACATTAAAGATGAAGTATATAAAGTTGGCAGTGATTGCCGTGCTGGGCACGTCTGCACTTACCTCTTGCTTTAAGGCAGAACCGCTCAACGCCGAGTGTGACATTACAAGGGCGTACATATCCATAGACAATCCAGACGACATGTTCGACAAACGGAATGACAGTACCATACAGGTATATTCTCAGGACGATGTCATCATGTTTGAAGTGAAGGCCGATGCCGACCTTACCGCCGTTCCTGTCTTCTTCGACCTGACACCCGGTGCCACTATCTCTCCAGCCAATGGTTCGGTGCAGCGTTTCTGCAAGGACAATCCTGACAGTTTGCAGGATGTCCATTATGTCGTTACGTCCGAAGACAGGGCATACAGCCGCATCTATACTGTCACGTTTACGCACCATACCATGCCGTGCGATACCATCCGTTTCGATTTCGAGACCTACGAGAAGAATGCCAACGGCAAGTACTATGTATGGATGGACATCAACAATAAAGGCACCAAGGAGTACCGTTGGGCTACCGGCAATGCCGGTTTCTATCTCAGTCAGACGATGGCAAAGGCTACGGCTTATCCCTCTGTCCCCATAGAGGGCGAGCTGAGCGCGAACTGCGTGCAGTTGATAACGCGATCTACCGGCAAGTTGGCAGAAGGATACAAGATGCCCATCGCCGCCGGCAATCTCTTCTACGGACGGTTTGTCTCAGAGTCGGCATTCCTGGACCCCATGTCTGCCACCCAGTTCGGATGGGCCATCAACTACAAGCCGATTCGCTTCTGCGGATATTACAAATATCAGCGAGGCGAGACGATGATAGACCGTAACAAAAACACCCTTCCCGACCGTCAGGACTACGGTGCCATCTATGCCGTGCTCTATGACAATCATGAGGGAACAGTAATGCTGAACGGCAACAATGTGCTTACCAGCGAAGACATCGTGGCGCTCGCCAAGATGCCCGACATAGACAACACACAGGGATGGGTTCATTTCGACCTGAAGTTCGACTACCTGCAGCCTTTTGACAAGGCCAAGATGAAGGCCACGGGCTACAGCCTCGCCATCGTCTGCTCGTCGAGCAAGGACGGCGACCGCTTCGAGGGGGCTATTGGCAGCACGCTCCTCGTGGACGAGTTCTCCATCATACGTGAAAAGACAGAACAAGAACAGAACAACGCAGAACAATGAAACGCATATTCTCCACCGTCCTCCTCTCAGCGCTCGCCCTGTGCGGTGCCAAGGCTTCAGGACCTTTCCTTACCAACTATTATGCCCGTGCGGCGTACAACATCGGCGGCACGGCTCCTATAGGCATGCCGTCGTCCATCCGCAAGATGAACAGCTACTCGCTGCGCCCCAACTTCACGCTCGGTCTGGATGCTTACCATGGCTTTACCGACAGGTGGGGTATCCTCTTCGGACTGCACTTCGACAACAAGGGCATGAAGGTGGATGCCACCGTCAAGAACTATCACATGAGGATGGAAAAGGAGGGCGAGGCCATAGAGGGCATGTTCACCGGACGGGTAATGACGAAGGTGGACCAGAGTCTGCTCACCATTCCCGTGCAGGCCACATACGTGGTAGCGAACAACGTGCGTCTCAAGTTGGGACCTTACTTTTCGTATGTCCTCTCCCACAAGTTCAGCGGCTATGCCTACGACGGATACCTCCGCGAAGGCGATCCTACGGGGCGCAAGGTGGAGATGGGCGGTGCTGACGACACCAGCCGTGGCGACTACGACTTCTCTGACGATATGCGCAACTGGCAGTTTGGCCTCGATGTCGGGGCAGACTGGTATATTACCAACAGGTGGGGTGCCTATGTGGGACTGACCTGGGGACTGACCGAGGTGTTCAAGAAGGGCTTCGAGGTGATAGAGCAGCCCATGTATCCCATCTACGGGAGTATCGGTGTCATCTATCAGTTGAAATAAGAAAAGAGAAACAAAAAGATACAACGTGTCGTGTGAAAGAACCACCACACGGCATTTTAATAAACAAGTAAAATAAAAGAAAGGAAAAAATGAAGAAAATTTTTACTTCTGTATTGATGGCTTTGGCGATGATGAGCGCATCTGCCGAAGAATACACCTGTCCGCTCGTGATTAATATAGGATGGGGTGACATGGCCTCAGGCAATATCAATGTTACCGTTTCCAAGCAGGACAACGACAAGTACACCATGTCGCTCAAGAACTTCTCGTTGGGCGAAGATATGCCTATCGGTACCATCGAGGTGAAGGATGTGGATGCCGTTACCTGTGGCAATACCATCAGCCTCTTCTCCCAGCAGACCATCCGTATTACCGACGGTGATGACTCGTCAATAGAATGGAATGGCAAGAATTTTGGCGATCTGCCTATCCTGCTGAAGGGTCAGCTCAAGGACGGCAAGTTCAATGCCATTCTCAACATACCTGTTGGCGGTGGTCTGATCGTTGGCGTTAAGTTGGGCGACGATGCCAACAACATGAGCCAGCTCCCTAACTCTGGTTTCGAGAACTTCCATACGGCAACAGCATCAAATAAATTTACAAGTGACGAACCTAACGGCTGGCACTCTTTCATGAGTTGTACGGGTGCCCTGGAGGCTATGGTCAAAGGTACTACTCACACATATATAGACACCAATGTGCGTGAAGGTGCCGATGAAGATAATAAGAACTGTGTCAAAATCATTTCTACCGGCATAAATATTGTTTTCTTCAAAGCTTCAGCCAATGGTACCATAACCACTGGTCGTTTGCAAGCTGGTGACACTGATGCTGCAAACTCCAAAAACTGTTCTTTCATGTCGTTTGAAACCGCTGACAAGGACGATAATGGCGATCCCTTCTATGCTGTGCTCAACAACAAGCCTGACAGCATCAAGGTGTGGGTAAAGCACCATGCAGGTAAAGGCAACACCACGAATACCAACGCTACCATCAGCGCCATTCTTACTAATGGTAATTATGTGCAGGACCCGAAAGATGATAATTATAGCGGCAATATCATCGCAGAGGCCAACACGGTAAGCATTGAAGCCAAAGACGCATGGGAGCAGATAAGCATTCCTTTCGTCTATTCCAATACAGACGAAACACCTAAGGGTGCCCTCGTTACCATGTCTACATGTTCTGTTCCCGGTGGAGGTTCTACGGACAACAACGACCCCGACGTTCTTTATGTCGATGATGTAGAGATGGTTTACAATGCAGCTATCAAGTCTGTCAGCCTGGATGGCAAAGAACTGGTATTCGATGAGAGCGAAAATGCTGATATAGAGAATTACAAGGGTACCATTTCTCCCGAAATGTTTACGGTAGAGGCTGATGGCGTAGGTGCATACGTCACCACAAAGATTACCTCCGACGAGGATGATCCTTCTATAGTTTATGCCACTATCGTCGTTACCTCCAACGACCTGAAAACGTACGAATACCGTACAGTCACCTTTACGGGTGTTCCCACAGGCATTGCCAACACTACTTCTACTGTGATGCCTACAGGCGTGAAGGCTATCTACAATCTCTCCGGTCAGAAGGTGTCCAGCATGGGTAAGTCGGGTACTTACATCATCCAGCGTACCGATGGCACCACTGTTAAGGTGCTGAAGAAGTAACATTCGACAAACTACCTATTATCTATATAAAGACTCCCGGCAAGGATGTAATATTCCATTGCCGGGAGTTTTGCTTTTTAGGAGGTACGGCGTGTCCTCGCCGTACCCTCTAAGTTTGAAATTATGTGTACAGCGGGGACGCTGTACCTACTATCATTACTTGATTCCTCTTGTGTTAAGTGCCTTGGTGTATTTTGCGGCGTTCTGGAGGTGCTCCTGATAGGTGCGTGCAAAGTTGTGAGTGCCGCTGAAGTCCTCCTTCGCACACATGTAGAGGTAGTCGTGGTGTACCATGTTGAGTACTGCGTCGATACCCGCAACAGAAGGGATGCGGATAGGACCGGGAGGCAGACCGGCATACTTGTATGTGTTGTACGGACTGTCTATGTGCAACAGGTTGTTGTAGATACGTTTCAGTTCAAACTTTTTCCATGCAAACTTGATGGTAGGGTCGGCCTGTAAGGGCATGCCGTTGGGATATTCCGCATTGCGAAGCACGAAGCGGTTGTAGTACATGCCCGCTATCATGGGCTTTTCGGCATTGTTCGCCGTCTCCTCGTCCACGATGCTCGCTATGGTGATGACCTGCTCCGGGGATAGTTTCAGTGCCTTTGCCTTCGCTGTGCGGTCGGCATTCCAGAACTTGCGGCTCTCCTTCTGCATGCGGTCGAGCAACTTCCCGGTTGTCACATTCCAGTAGATGTCGTACGTGTTGGGAATAAACATGCAGGCGATGGTACACGTGTCGTAGCCATACTTCTGGCAGGTAGCCTCGTCTGTGAGGGCATGCTGCAGGGTAGCGCTGTCGGTCATGAGCTTCTTTGCCAGTTCGGCGGCCAACCGGTCCATGGTACGTACCGAGGGAACGGTAAGGCTTACAGGCTCCTGGAGCCCGTTCTTCAGGTGGCGCCATATCTTCAGTGCGCCCTCGCCCGGGCGAATGGCATAGCGTCCTGTCCTGATGTGGTTGGCATAGCTCGAGTGGTGGGTGAGGGTATGGAAAGCATGGAGAGGTATGCGGTTGGCTATGGGTGCCATCTTGTGGTAAACAGAGTCGATGTTGTCATCGTTGTCAATGTAGACATACGTAGTCTTTTCGCTGTGCGAGAAGGCCGAGAAGCAGTACTGGTAGGTAAGTACAGCTATGACCGCGACACATGCCAACACACCATACAGATAGCGGCGGTTGGCCGACTTCCTTGATTTCTTTTTCATATCCGTTTTTCTTTATTTTCTCGTTCGTTATCCCGTCCGGCATGGTTCGTTTTCGTATCCGGAAGGTCACTGCAAAAGTACATCATTTATGGCAGACGGCAAAATAAAAAGTTGCGTAATCTTGCGTGGGTAGTAAAAATAGGTTAATTAGTAGCGTGTTTCCGTAAATTCATTTACCTTTGTCCTCCACTTGAAGGCTTATGAAGTTAAAATTTACGATACCCTACAGGGCACACTGGGGCGAGACGCTTAGTGTAGCCATTACCTGGAAGAGCCGCGACGGGCACACTGTCTGCCGCGATGTGGACATGAACACCCTCGACGGATACCTCTGGGAGGCCGAGACACAGTCGCCCCAGAGCCGTCAGCGCCCCCTCGTCTCTATGGCCTATTGTTACAAGGTGAAGGACGGGGCTGGCAATGTGATACGGTGCGAGTCGACGGAACATCCCCGCATCCTCCCCTTCGACGGCCAGCATAGTTTCTTCTTCTCCGATTTCTGGCTCGACGGCGACTACGACCGCAACTGGCAGAAGAAACAGCACCCCCGCCTGCCTCTCTACGACAGCACGGTGCTCTTCAAGGTGGTAGAGCCCCACCTGTATCAAGGGGAGGCAATAGCCCTCTTGGGCAACCATCCTGCCCTGGGCGACTGGAACGTGGACCGTTACCTGAAGATGATGCCGACGGGCGACGGCAGTTGGGTACTCTCGGTAGATGTACAGGCGGTAGACAAGCCGCTGGCATACAAGTATGTGGTGATAGACGAGCGTACACAGAAACTGAAACGCTGGGAGGAAGGTCCCAACCGCACCATGAACGGAGGGCGCATCCTTCCGGGCGAGGTGCATATGCTGCACGGCGGCAACTTCCGTGTGAAGGAACTGCCCCTTACGGCACAGTTCTGCTTCGATACCTACATCTTTGACCTCGACGGCACACTGCTCTCCACACTCGCCGACCTCGCTGCCAGTTGCAACTATGCCCTGCGCACCAACGGACTGCCCGAGCACTCGGTAGACGACGTGCGGCGCTTTGTGGGCAACGGCGTGAAGATGCTCATGGTGCGTGCCATACCCGGTGGCGAAAACAATCCGAAGTTTGAGAAGACCTTTGCCGACTTCCGCAAACACTATATGGTACACAACCTCGACACTACCGCTCCCTATCCCGGCGTCATGGAGATGCTTGCCGAACTGAAGGCGCGCGGCAAGGCGGTGGCAGTGGTGAGCAACAAGTTCTATGCCGCTACGCAGGCCCTCTGCCAGCACTTCTTCGGCCCGTTGGTAGACGTGGCGATAGGGGAGAGGGAGGGCATCCGCAAGAAACCGGCTCCCGATACGGTGAACGAAGCCTTGCGGCAGTTGGGTGCCGACAGTAACGGTGCTGTGTACATAGGCGACAGCGATGTCGACGTGATGACAGCACGTGCCAGCGGCATGCCCTGCATCAGTGTGTTGTGGGGATTCCGCAGCCGCGATTTCCTCATAGAGCACGGGGCCACCATCCTCGTCCATTCGCCAAAGCAGATTGTGGAATAAGGGCGCAGTCGTGTTATTCGAACACGAATCTTGTTGCTTTAGTAGGTGCAGCGTCCCCGCTGCATCATAGCCAAGCAAGCCGTAGTAGGTGCAGCGTCCCCGCTGCACACCAGCAGATATCGTAGTAGGTGCAGCGTCCTCGCTGCACACCATCTGATATTCGTTGGGTTATGATGCAGCGAGGACGCTGCACCTACTACGGCTTGCTTGGCTATGCGTTACTTCTCAATCGTATGGCTGGATGTTTCTACCGTACTGCCCGAAAACCTTTCGTAGTGTATCTGCCTACAACCTATATATACGAAGAGGGCGTGCCAATCATGGCACGCCCTCTTCGTATAATTAATAACTTGGTGTTTCTCTTATGTCAAGAATTAGAGAATTCTTGACCAATAATATTGAAACCGAATATTGTTACATCATTGTTTTCCTTGTCAAGTAACGGGAGCCCCCGTTACTCGTACCTGATGGCCTCGATGGGGTCGAGACGGGCAGCCTTCTTGGCAGGATACCAACCGAAGAATACACCCGTAAAGGTACATACGGCAAAACTCATGATGATGCTCCATGCCTCTATCTGTGTGGTGACGTGGAAGAACTGCTGCAGACTCACCGCCAGTCCTACGCCGAGCAGTACACCGATGATGCCGCCGGTAACGGAGAGGAGGATAGCCTCGATGAGGAACTGGTTGAGGATGTCTACACCGCGGGCACCCACACTCATGCGCAGACCTATCTCGCGTGTACGTTCCGTCACACTCACATACATGATGTTCATGATACCGATACCGCCCACGAGCAGTGAGATGCCGGCTACCGAACCGAGGAGGATGGTAATGGTAGACATGGTAGAGTTCATCATGCTCGATATCTCCTCCTGTGAACGGATGTTGAAGTCGTCCTCGTCAGCCTCGGTGGTGTCTGTGGCGTCCTTCAACTTGTGTGTGCGTCGCAGTATCTCCGTAATCTGGGTCTGTGCAGGCTGTGAAGCCTCCTCGGTGATGGCCGAGCAGACGATGCCGCCCAGGTAAGTCTGTGCCATGATACGCTTCATCACGGTGGTGTAGGGAGCCAGCACCAGGTCGTCCTGGTCCATACCCATACTGTTGTAGCCCTTCTTCTTCAGCACGCCCACCACGCGGAAGGGGATGCTGTTGAAGCGTACCACCTTGCCTATAGGGTCACTGCCGTCGGGGAAGAGGTAGTCTACCACCGTCTGTCCGAGTATGCACACCTTGGCGGCAGCCTTGATGTCGGAGTCGGTAAACATCTCGCCGTCTGCCACCTTGAGCTGGCGTATGGTAAGGTAGTCCTGGTTAACACCGTATATGCTACTCTGCGTATTGTTGTTGCCGTTAATCCACTGACCGCTGCTGTTCACGGTGGGCGAGATGGCATTGATGTAGTTACACTCGTCCTTGATGGCCTGGTAGTCGGTCTGCTTCAGCGTCTCCATGGCCGAGGCATCCTGTCGCACACCGCCCCTCATGTCAGCACCCGGCGAAATCATGATCATGTTCGATCCCATCTCGGCGATGTTTGCCTTGATGCTCGCCTTACTGCCCTGTCCGATGGCAAGCATCGTGATGACGGCAGCGATACCGATGATGATGCCCAGTGCCGTAAGGAAGGAGCGCATCTTGTTGGCGGCTATCGCCCTGATGGCTATCTTGAAAAGATTCTGGTAATTCATCCTTTTTTGTTTTAATATTGAATTTTGAGTGTCGAGTTCTTTACTTTTCGTTCTTCACTCTTCACTTACTCATCCGTATTGGCGGGAAGCGCGGCGAGTCCTTCTGCAGCGGAGAGAATGTTCTTGTTATACTCGTCGCTGATGATATGACCGTCGCGCAACTCGATGTTACGGCTGGAGTAGTTGGCGATGTCGGGGTTGTGCGTCACAAAGATGATGGTTCTGCCCTCAGCATAGAGCTTCTGGAAGAGCACGAGTATCTCGAAGCTGGTACGCGTGTCGAGGTTACCCGTAGCCTCGTCGGCGAGGATGACGGCAGGGTTATTGACCAGCGCGCGGGCTATTGCCACGCGCTGCATCTGTCCGCCCGACATCTGGTTGCTCTTGTGGTAGAGGCGTTCGCCCAGTCCCACGGCCTTCAGTGCCTCGATGGCACGCTCGTTGCGCTCGGCTGCCGTTACGCTGGTGTTGTACATCAGCGGCAGTTCCACGTTCTCCACGCTCGTTGTCTTGGGCAGCAGGTTGTAGTTCTGGAAGATGAACCCTATCTTGCGGTTGCGCAGTACGGCACGCTCAGAGCGTGACATGGTACGTACAGACACCCCGTCGAGGTAGTATTCGCCGCTTGAGGGAGTGTCGAGACAGCCCAACTGGTTGAGCAGGGTCGACTTGCCCGAGCCGGACTTACCCATGATGGTGACAAACTCGCCTTCGTAGATCTTGAAACTCACACCCTTGAGGGCATGCACCGTCTCGTCGCCCACGAGGAAGTCGCGCCGTACGTTGTCCAGCTCGATGACAACCTTCTTGTCAGTATTCTCGTTCATGTAGCTTACTTCTTCTTGTTCTTGTTCTTGGGGCCGGGACCGCTGATGAGACCTTGGCTCTGCTCGGCGTTGTCAGCTTCCTCTTCGTCGGTGTTGACTATTATCTCGGTAACGATCTTCTGGCCTTCCTTCAGTCCCTTGGTTATCTCGGTGTGGATGCCGTCGCTCTGACCTATGTTGACAGTGTGGGCTGTAAGCACGTTGTCGCTGAGAGTCCATACCTTGTTCTTGCCCTTGCAGTCTACTATCTTCGTCTTCTTGCCTACGGTTTCCTTGGTAGGTGTGAAGCGCAGCGCCTTGTTAGGCACGCTCAGTACGCCTGTGCGCTCCTGGGTGTAGATAGTGACGTTGGCTGTGAGTCCGGGCTTCAACTTCAGGTCGGCGTTGGGTGCGGAGATAACCACCTCGTACGTTACGACGTTGTTGGTAGTGGTGGCCTGCAGGCGCACCTGCTTTACGGTACCCTGGAAGGTGTCGTCGGGATAAGCGTCTACGGTAAATGTTACACGGTTGCCTTCCTTCACACCACCTATGTCGGCCTCGTCCACGTCGGCGATAACCTGCATGTTGGTGAGGTCTTTGGCTATGGTAAACAGCTCAGGAGTGCTGAAGCTGGCTGCCACGGTCTGGCCTTCCTCTACGCTCTTCGAGATAACGGTGCCGTCTATGGGCGAGGTGATGGTGGCGTAGCCCAGGTTGGTCTGTGCCTTCTGCACGCTCTCCTTGGCTGTGGCTACCTGTTCCTTTGCCTGACGGTAGGCGAGGAGTGCGTTCTCATAGTCGTTGGCGCTTACGAGTCCCTTCTTGTAGAGGGTCTGGTAGCGGTTGTAGTTGGCCGTCTGGTAGTTGAGGTTGCTCTGTACGCTCTCGAGGTTGGCCTTGGCGGTGTTCAGCTCACTGGTAAGGTTAGTCTTGTCCAGTTCGGCTATTACCTGTCCCTTCTTCACCTGGCTGTTGTAGTCCACGTACAACTTGTTTACGATACCAGACACCTGTGTACCTACGGTTACGCTGGTAACGGCCTCGATGGTACCAGTGGCGGTAACGCTGTTCTGCAGCGTCTGCAGCGAGGCTTTCTCCTCCTTGAAGTTGATTTCCTCTTCTGTCTTGTTGCCGGAGAGTGCCCAGGCCGCCACGGCGATGATTACCACGCCTATCATGGCAATCCACACTTTGCTAAGTCTCTTCTTCTTCATTGTATATAATAATGTGTATTTGTTTCCTGATTCTTTTTTTCTGTCCGTTTATGCCGTTGTCATTACTGCACCTTTCCGTCGCGGTAGAACTTCAGCATGTCGATATTCAGGATGGTAAGGTACTTCGACTGCAACTCGTTCTGCTTGGCCTTGAGGAGAGCGTCCTTGCCGGTGCGCAGTTCCACGATGTTCTTCAGTCCCAGTTTGAACTGTTCGCTCAGCAGGTCGTAGCTGGTCTGTGCACTTTCGGTGCTTACCTTGGCAGCCTTAAACTGGCTCTGGTTGGTATTGGCCTGCAGCCAGTAGTTCTCGATGGTAGAGTAGAGGGTGGTTTCCTCGTTCTTGAGGTTGAGGAGTATCTCCTGCTGCTTGAGGCAAGCCTTGTTTACTGCCGTCTTGGTCTGGCGGTTGTCGAAGATGGGGATGCTCACTCCGATGCCTCCACCCACGTTGAAGTTGGTCTTTATCTGGTTGGCCCATCCGTTGCTGTTCATGGACGTGGTGCTGGTCGAAACGCCTGCGTTGGCGGTGATGGTAGGCATCTTGCCCGCCTTGGCTATCTTCACGTTCAGTTCGTTCTGCTCCAGTTGGTTATGGTACGTCTTCAGCTCGGGACGGTTGTCCAGGGCTGCGGTGTATACCCCTTGCAGTGCCGGGATGTCTGCCAGTGCCATGGCGTCGGTGGTGTTGGGTATGGTGACGTCAAAAGCCTCTTCCGATGTAATCTGCAGCAGTTCCTTGAGCTGGCGCTTGTAGTTCTTCACGTTGTTCTCGGCCTGTACGATGTTGTACTGGTCCTGTGCGCGCTGTGCGGTGAGCTGTGCAAGGTCGGCCTTGCTCATCTTTCCCACGTTTACCATCTCCTTGCCGCGTTCCTCGTTCTCGAGACTCGAGTTGTAGCTCTCCTGGTTTACCTTGATGGCCTCGGTAGAGTAGAGTATCTGGACATAGAGCTGTGCTATCTGCTCCTGCAACTTGGCTGCCTGTGTGGCAGAGTCGAGCTGGGCGGCCTCGGTCACGAGCTTGTTCAACTTTACCTGGTTGTGTTTTTTGTTTCCGTTCCAGATGGTATAGTTGCCCATGACGCTGTACGAACCATTGTAGTACACCTTGTCGATGGATGCCTTGGAGTATCCGTCGCCGCTGATGCCGTTAGACACCCAGGGGGTGTAGTTCACGTTCTGGTTAGTACTGGCAGTGAGCGAAGGCAGGAGGGCAGCCTTCGACTGCAGGTAGTCTTCGTTGGCACTGAGCTTCTGGATTTGTGTCTTCTGCAGCGAGATGTTGTTCTGCAGGGCGTAGTTGATGCAGTCCTGTAGACTCCATTCTTTGGCGTCGGCTGCCATAGGGGCTGCTGCAAGCATGCTGAGCAGAGCCACCGTCCATGTTCTTTTCTTATTCATCTTATATATTTATAAGTATCGTGTAACTTGTTGACATGTATTAATGTAGATACATTTCAAACGGGATGGTTTATTAAGTGTTGTGCTTTTTAACAAATGTATGGACTTTTAAGGGTGTGTTAACGGAAAGGAAGAAGAAGCAACACACGTATGTTTGTTCGCCAACGAATTCGAGGTTGGCATTTTGGTAGGTGCAGCGTCGTCGCTGCATCCCACACAAGGAAAAAGTGTTGGGTTATGGTACAACGGGGACGCAGCACCTACTAACTGTATAGTAGCTGATGCGTCCTCGCGTCAGGCGATAAAGATAATACCCTTTTACCTTTATCCAAGGTTTTGCAGGCGGGCAATGTATTTGCCCAAAATGTCAAATTCGATATTGACAGTGGAGCCAACCTCTATGGCATGGAAATTGGTATTGTCGTGAGTGTAGGGGATAATAGCCACGGTGAAGGTGTTCTCCGTCGGTTCGCAGACAGTAAGCGATACGCCGTTTACCGTTACCGAACCCTTGTCTACCGTGAAGTAGCCTTTCTTAGCCATGGTCTTGTCGAGTTTGTACTCGAAGGTATAGTAAGTGGAACCGTCAGCATCGCGCTTGTCGATACAGCGTGCAGTCTCGTCTACATGCCCCTGTACGATGTGGCCGTCCAGGCGGCCGTTCATCATCATGGAGCGTTCCACATTTACCTTGTCGCCCACCTGCAGCAGTCCTAAGTTGCTGCGGTCGAGCGTCTCCTTCATAGCAGTGACGGTATAGGTGCCGTCGTGTATGCTTACCACGGTAAGGCACACGCCGTTATGAGCCACGCTCTGGTCTATCTTCAGCTCGTCCACGAACGAGCACTTAAGGGTGAGGTCGATATTCTCCTTGTCTTTTGTGATGCCCACAACGGTGGCCATCTCTTCTACTATGCCGCTGAACATGATGGTTGATGTAAATAATATGTAGGGTTTGGAAAAAGAAAGGGTCGCCCGATGATGTGATGAAACTCCGAACTTAGCAATAAGTTTGGGTGCCCTCCGCCTTTGTAATCCACCGGCTTTGCAGCTTCCCGGCACGAGTGCCGGTGAGTGGCCCGCCATTGGCAAGAGAAGTCAGCCCGGTTTCATAATGTAATTTGATGAGTATCCCAATCGAACCGGCACGACCCTTATAGGTTTGTTTTCTTTAATGCAAAGTTAATGCTTTCTTTCCTTTCTGCCAAATTTTTCTTGCGAAAAAGTAAAAAAGTAGAAGGGGCAACGCTGTAAAAAGAAAAAGCCCACAGGCAGTCCGGTAGGGGAGAGCCTGTGGGCTTGTGTATGTGTGTCCTTATGCCCTAATGGGCTTCAGGAACATGTGATTACAGCTTGAACTTGTAACCCAGTGTGAGCTGGAATACCTGACCGGTGGCACTATCATCCTTAACCATGTGAGAAACACCAATGTTGTAGCGTGCGTCCAAGCAGATGTTTGCATACTCGTAAGAGATACCTACAGGAATGGAGAAGTTTACAGAGTTTGCACCATCAGCATCTTTATCGAAAGACCCGCTGAAAGTCTGTGAGCCGATTTTTGCGCTATAGTCACATTTTGACTTTCCTGAAACCTTGAAACCGGGCTGGATACCAGCTTTTACAGCAAGTCCCTTTGCAACGTAGATATTTGCTAAAATGGGGACATTGATATAGTCAAGGTTTGTCCTGGCATTTGTAAGCTGTGCTTCGACATCCTTGTTGTTAATAGAAATTTCACCCGGACCATCCTTGACAGCGACTCCCTCCTGTGAATAGAGTACACCGAAACTCAAGCCAACGAGCTTGCTGAAGTGATACTCGCCCTCAACGCCGCCTACGAAGCCTGCCTTGAATTTTGAGTTGTCGAGATTTGTTACGCTTGACACATTGAGACCCACCTTGGGCTGGATGGTAAATTCGCCACCCTCGTACTGTGCAAAAGCACCTACGGAAGACAGCACCATGGCTGCCATTACCAAAAACTTTTTCATACTCTCTAATAATTAAGTTTTAAAATTAATAATTCTATTTCTTGGGTCTTGTTGGGATTACACATTATATATATGGGGTCTTGCCCGTTATGTATATCGTGTCGTTCCGCAGACCATTTCTTTATTCACCTTTTACGTTTTTGTTACGGGAACTCTTCCGTACTGCCAAAGTCGTGTATCTTCAGCTTTCACTTGTGTTTCGTGGGCAAAAGTATATAAAATTACAATACGCTGCAAATAAATCTTAAACTATTTTGCGGTTGTTAACAAAAAAGGTTACACTTGTTCTTTTATCGAACACTGTATGCCGCTATGAATGCCAAAATCGAACATTTTTG
>CAVCGV010000080.1:0-14269 GCA_963601815.1 bacterium | reverse complement strand
GGCTACACGACCGATGAAAGCCGGGCATACAGGCAAAAAGAAAGTGCAGAGACATATCAAAGTGTAATAGGTGCCTGCTTGTCCCATAATATATACGGATAATTTTGAACACCTACTTACGGGTTCTAAAAGAACTACAAAGGAAGAATAAACAAAACATTGTATAATGGAAGAAGCATATTACACCGAACAGGAAGAACTGTACGACGAGCAACCGAAGTCATCGTTCGACTTCAGACAAATCTACACCTCACTCGTACTTAACTGGAAATGGTTTGTCCTGTCCATCATCATCTGCCTCGGCGCAGCGTACATCTATCTGCGCTACTCTACCCCCATCTACCAGAGTCAGGCAAAGCTCCTCATCAAGGACGACAGCGGACAAAACCGCAGAACCAACGTACTGAACAGCACCAATCTCGGAACCATCTCGAACTCGAACGGTATTGACAACGAGATGGAGATTCTCAAGTCGCGCCAACTGGCACAGCAGGTGGTAAACGACCTGAAACTCTACGCTACTTACTGGCACATAGGGCGTATCAAGGACCAACTGTTATACCGTACGCAGGAGATTAACGTAGACATGGACCAGGAGCATCTGAAGAAGCTCAATGCCCCCATGAACTTCCTCATCGAGCGCGACGGCAACAACTACCATGTCACGGGCAGCTATCACGTGCCCATAGACGACAATGCCTATACCCCGGGCGTAATGTCCATCGACAAGACCTTCGGTCGCTTGCCTTTCTCCATCAATACACGCGTAGGCGTAGTGAAGTTTACACAGAACGGAAACACACCACTGCCCCAGGGTAAGGTGCTCAAGGTCAGTCTTGTGTCACCGAGCATGGCTGCAGGCAAGTTTGCAGGCAGTCTGGCGGTAGCGCAGGCACAGAAGACCACTACTATCGCCCAGCTCATACTGACCGACGAATTTCCACAGCGTGGCATCGACTATCTGAAACAACTCGCCGTGGCCTACAACAGACAGGCCAACGAAGACAAGAACGAGATAGCCGTCCGCACGGAACAGTTCATCAATAGCCGTCTGGAGAAGATCAATGCCGAACTGGGCAGCACGGAGGGACAACTCGAGAACTACAAAAAACGCAACAACATGGTGGAGCTGAAGATGAATGCCTCACAGGCTTTCAGCAATGCCGATGCATACAACAAGCAACTGACTGAGGCCAACACGCAGCTGGCGCTGCTCGATGAACTACAGAAGTACATGAGCGACCCCAACAACAAGTTGCAGCCCATACCCTCGAACGTAGGTCTGGACGACGCCAGTGCCACCTCGCTCATCAACCAGTACAACCAGATAGCCCTACAGCGCCTGCAACTGCTGCACAGCGCAAGCGAGACATCGCCTACGGTAACACCACTCACCGCACAGCTCGAGGAGCTTACTACCTCCATCAAGCGTGCCATGAAGCAGGCACGCAACAGCATGAGCATCCAGCGCAGAAGCATAGCCTCACAGGCAGGAAAATACCAGGGACAGATAGGTAACACACCCGAACAGGAGCGCATACTCAACCAGATAGGACGCCAACAGGAAGTGAAGTCGGGCTTGTACCTCATGTTGCTGCAGAAACGCGAGGAAAACTCCATCTCGCTGGCCGCCACAGCCGACAAGGGTAAACTGCTGGACGAGCCAAGCTATGCCGGAAAAATCAGTCCACAGGAAAACATCATCACGCTTACAGCCATGGGCATCGGCATCGTCGTACCTGCCATTATTCTGTTGCTCATCAGCCTGTTCCGCTATAAGATAGAGGGACACGACGACGTGGAAAGACTCACTACGCTGCCTATCCTCGCCGATGTGGCAGTAGCAAGTGACAGTGCGAAGAGCAAGGCAGACATCGTGGTGCACGAAAACAAGAACAACCTCATGGAGGAGATATTCCGCGGACTGCGTACCAACCTACAGTTTGTACTGAAGAAGGACGAGAAGATCATCCTCTTTACATCCACCATTTCGGGTGAGGGAAAGACGTTTGTAGCCTCCAATGTAGCCATCAGTTTTGCGCTCCTTGGCAAGAAGTGCATCATCGTGGGACTTGACATCCGCAAGCCGCGTCTTGCCGAACTCTTCGAGCTAAGTGACCATCACCACGGCATCACACCGCTGCTGACAAGAGACGATAACACCTGGAGCGACATACAGGAGCAGATTGTCCCGTCGGGCATTAACAAGAACCTCGACATATTGATGTCGGGCCCGGTACCGCCCAACCCCGCCGAGCTGATAGCACGACAGAGCCTGGACGACATCATCGCCCAACTGAAAGAGCACTATGACTATATACTCATAGACTCAGCCCCTGTAGGACTTGTTTCCGACACGCTGCAGATAGGCCGCATAGCCAATGCCACCATCTACCTGTGCCGTGCCGACTATACAGCCAAGTCGAGCTTCAATCTCATCAACAGCCTGAGCAAGGAGAAGAAGTTGCCCAACATCTCGCTCGTGCTCAACGGCGTCGACCTCTCCAAGAAGAAGTACGGTTACTATTACGGATACGGCAAGTACGGCCGTTATGCCGCATATGGTTCGTATAAGGGCTATGGCAGTTCGGTATATGGCTCGTACGGCAACTATAGTAACAGCCACTATGCAGACAAGAACGACAACAGCGTAAAACGCTAAATACAAAGAACGACAATGGGGGTGGCAACAATAAAGCCACCCCCTTATGTTTTAAGCAAGTTTTATAACCCACTTTTACACACATTTAATTTGCAATGGCAACAATAGCAGTAGACTTTGACGGTACCATCGTCACACACGAATATCCGGAAATAGGAAAGGAGATTCCTTTCGCCACAGATACACTGAAAATGCTCATACGCGACCATCACAGACTCATACTGTGGAGTGTACGCGAAGGGAAGCTCCTGCAGGATGCAGTAGACTGGTGCAAGGAACGCGGTGTGGAGTTCTGGGCAGTCAACAAAGACTATCCCGAGGAGGAAATGGAGAACAACAACCATTTCTCGCGTAAACTGAAGGCCGACTATTTCATCGATGACCGGAACATCGGCGGACTGCCCGACTGGGGACAGATTTACCTGCTGATAAGTCAAGGCATCACCTACCGCGAACTGCTTCGCTCCACGCTTTGTCCTTCCACACAGGAGCCCCCCAAGCGCAAGCACTGGTGGAGCCGGTAACGAGACACAAGTTAAACCACATTTAGTACTTTTCTAATATCAAGAATTATAGAAGTGAAGAATTTTTCTCTTCTCGTAATCAATAAGAATTTCAAGAACTTCGGCTAAACCGATCAAGTCTTTCCCTACAAAGCAACGATACGCATGAAAACGGAGAAAAGGCGCAACCCTCACGAAAAGAGAGTTGCGCCTTCCTATTTGTTACGTTACGTTGTAAACGCGTCTTTTGTCTTAGAAGAAGAGATAGCGGTTGTCCACTACGTGAGCCTTCAAGTAAAGCTCGTTCATGAAGTTACCGGCATACTGCATAGCCTTCTGGCGAGCCTTCTGCTCCTGAGCCTTCTCGTCAAACTTAACAGAACGGTTGCTCTTGTTGGTTACCTGGAAGAGGTAAACACCGGCATTACCCTTAACTGCGTGAGCTGAGAAAGCACCCTTCTTGGTAGCAGCCACAGCACCAGAGAGTGCTGGTTCGCTGGCACCTGAAGAAGCTACGAATACAGGAGCGGCAAATGTAATCTGGTTGACAGTAGATACCTTACCACCCTTAGCCTTGGCAGCTGCGATATTCTTCACACCGTTCAACTTTGCCATAATCTGCTCAGCCTTCTTGTCCTTGATAACCTCGGCCTTTACCATTTCCTTTACCTGTGGGTCATCGAGTCCACGGTTTCCGATACGGTGAATCTTGTCAAGAACGACTACGAGGAGATGATTATTGTCGCCACACTCATAGAGAGGAGACACATTGCCTTCCTTAGCCTCGAAGATCCACTTCAGGGCGTCGCGTGTAGAATGGATGTTGGCTACATAGTGTGCAGAAGTGGTAAGATCCTTCAACTCCTGAACCTTA
Organism: bacterium; assembly: GCA_963601815.1. Classification (GTDB taxonomy): domain Bacteria; phylum Bacteroidota; class Bacteroidia; order Bacteroidales; family Bacteroidaceae; genus Prevotella. Next base: position 10,230 of record CAVCGV010000080.1, on the reverse strand, counting down.
TAACCGCTCTTCTCAGCATTCTTAAAGATATCCTCAGCCTTCTCGTTGGCACTGACAAAGCTTGAGAACTTGTTGTAAGCTGCACGGTATGTATCAGAAGAGAAGTCGATACTCTTCTTTATCACTGCAGCTGTGTACTTGTCTACCATAGCCTTGCGGTCGCATACCTGCAAAACCACATAGCCCTGTCCCAACTGGAGCTGGTTAACAGAGTTGACTGCTGCGGTATTGAGCGTATTGATAAAGGTCTTGTTGTCCTTGTCCATGGTCTGTGCATACTCATACTGGCGTGTTGTGAGCCAAGCCTTCTCACCAGTCTGGCCATACACCTTGGCAAGAGCCTCGAAGTCGGCACCGCCGGCAAGGGCGTTCTTGATAGAGTCAGCCTTGGTCTGAGCCTCAGCTACAGAGGGGGCAGCCACCTGGATGATACGATATTGCACCGAGTCGGGCAACTGCTGCTTGCTTACCAGCTTCACGATATTGAGTGTGTTGTCACCGGCATAAGCCTTTACTGCTGATGTAGTACCCACAGCCATAGAGTCGAGCTGTGCAGCGATGTCGCTTGGGAAAGCCTCTTTCTTTACAGGGATACCGAGATAAGCCACTGTAGAACCAGCCTTACGCACTACTTCTGTAGGATCGGCTGCAGCAGCGAGATCCTTCTGGTAGCCAGCGAAATCCTTGTTGAGGGCAGCGCGGTCGCTCTGTGAAGCCTCAACCTGAATATCCACATACTTGATGTCGCGGCTCTCTACAGGCTGCTTGAAACGGGCCTTCAGTTCGTCGTACTTAGCCTTGAGGTCGCTCTCCTCTACTTTCACCTTGTCGTCCTGAATGTCAGAGTAAGGGAAAGCAGCCAACTGGATCTGTGCCTCTTCGTTCTCCTCCTTGAAAGCCATCTTGGCCTCAACGGGGTTAGACAGGAAGCAGTGAGCCAAGAGCGACTGGTACTTCTGTGCCAAAGTCTGCTGGCGCAGTGTTTTCTCTATGAACGACCAGTACTTGAATATCTTGTCGTACTGTTCCAACATCTGCGGATTGGCAGATGCGTTGGCCTTCTGAGCCTTGTAGTCTGCGAGGAACTTCTGCAGAGCGGTGGCGTCGAAACGGCCAGTCTGCTGGTTAACGAACGGTGTCTGCTGAAGCATGGGGTTAGTACCTGTCTTCAGAATGTCCTGAAGCTCAGCGTCGGTAACGGTAAGTCCCAACTTGCTTGCCTCGTCAGCCACCAACTGGTTCTGCACATAGGTGTTCCACACCATGTCCTTCACCTGGTTCATCTGTTCTTCAGGGAGATTGTCCTGTCCCTGCTGCATCTTGATTACTTCGGAATACTCGTCAACAAGCTTCTGGAAATCCTGCACGTTGATTTTCTCCCCCAACACTTCACCGACTTGCTGGCGCTCATTGTTCTTTGCAGAATCGCATGAGCGGAACGCTTCCTCGGCAATAAATGCGAAGAGGCCGAAACTGATGATACATACCAGTACCACGCCTCTCTTTCTGATTGTTCCTAATGCTGCCATTACTTTTTATTGCTATTTTTGTTTTATTTTGTTCTTACCGGTTTGCAGCGCAAGCTGTCCCCTTGCGCATCGCTGTTTGCCAAAGTGTCTAAAGGACATTCGTTTTCCTTATTTACCATTAGCACAATTGTGTGCAAAAATACAAAGAAAATCGCAAATAAGAGAATTTTTCCATACCTTTTTTAACTTTGCGTCACAAAAGGCAAAGTTTTATGCCATAAAGAAGCGTGCAAATGGCATTTTGCACGCTATCCGTATATATCAAAAACACCATCTGCACGCCGTATCAACGTAGCAGATGGAGTTTTACAAGTTCTATCTTACGTGCTGTAGACTTGACTATCTTGAATTCAAAACGGCCTATCTTCACCACCTCGTTAAGTTTTGGGAAACTCTGATACTCATGCAGTATAAAGCCGCCCACAGTCATGTAATCGTCACTCTCGGGTAGGTCTACACCAAAGAGTTCGTTCACCTTGTCTATCTCCAGACGGCCGGAAAGGACATAGTCACCATCCTGTGTCTTGGTAGCCACATACTTCGACGAATCGTGCTCGTCCTCTATGTCGCCAAAAATCTCCTCTACGATATCCTCCAGACTGACAAGACCGCTGGTGCCACCAAACTCGTCCACCACGACTCCGAGCGACTTCTTCTGCTGCAGGAAAGTCTGCATCAGTTTCTGCGCCTGCATGGTTTCGGGCACGAAGTTAAGCGTACGCACATAATCTTGCCAGTGCTCGGGGTTGCGGAAGAGTTCGGAACTGTGTATATAACCCACAATATGGTCTATATCTTCCTCGTAGACAATGATTTTACTATTGCCACTCTCCACGAATTTCTGGCGCAGTTCTTCCAGCGAGGCATCCTTCTCCACAGCCTGTATCTCGGTACGCGGCACCATACAGTCGCGCACCTTTCTGTCAGAAAAGTCAAGCGCATTCTGGAATATCTTTACCTCGTTGTTTATTTCGCCTTCGTTTGTGGCATTGTCTATGCTCGACTGCAAAAGATAGTCGAGGTCTACCTTGGAGAATCCCTCGTCATTGTTTTCCGAATCCATCTTCACGCCTACGATGCGCAGGAGTATCTTGCTCAGGAAAGTACTGAACTTGCTGATGGGCCACAACAGTACATAGCACACATAGGCAAACGGACTGAACACGCCGAGAAGTCGGTTGGGACTGGACTTGAAGAGTGTCTTGGGCAGAAATTCTCCCGTAAAAAGAACGATAACGGTAGAGATAATCGTATCGGCGGGAACGGTAAATGTAGCATCCAACCCCTTGAAAATGGTATTGTCCAAGAGTCGTGCTATAAGGATACCATACACCACAAGGGCAATGTTGTTGCCTACAAGCATCGTGCTTACAAAGCCATTGGGATGGGCATAAAACAGGGAAACCAACCGCTGCGTAATGCCATTCTTGCCGCGTTCCATCTCTGCCAACATACGGTTGGAGGAGACAAACGCTATCTCCATACCGCTGAAGAATGCAGAAAAAGCCAGCGTGATGATTATACCCACGACAAGAGTAATATCTACTTCCATATATCTTTCTTACGTCTGTTTACTATTATGTTATCCTTCCTCCCCTCCACCAGGTCAGTGCAAAAGAGGTATAGTATTGTTGGCACGCTGCGGCATAGCCCTTTGGCGTACAGGCGGCTGCAGTGAGTCGGGCCGATTCGTAGCCGTATCGGCAGGCGCATTGTCCGAGCCGGCAACATCATCCTTGACAAAACTGCCCTTCGAGTTGCTGACATAGTAACGCGTCATCTGCTCGTCACTTCTGAAGTATGTTCCCTGCAGCGTACGCTCGGGCGTTACCAACCTGCTGAACACGTTGCTGCTCAGTTCATGCCGGTTCTCGTCCCACGTCAACTGTTCGCTGGAGAAGCGCAGACCGTCCTTGGTAAGGATGCGCACACGCCCGTAAAGTTTCCAAATACGGAGCTGGTCATAATAATACGCAGTATCGCACTGTATATAACTGTTGATATGAAACTTGGAGTCGAACTGTTCCAGGAGCATTCCCTTCAGGAATGTCCAGCGCGAGGGATTCTTGTTGGTATTCACCTCCCAACGCTCGGTAACGATGCGGTACTTGATAACTCCCGAATCGCTGATGAGCGTATTCACACCGTAGGAAGTCATCATTGCCACCGAGTCACGGGCATGAATGGCAGGTGCGGTATGCTCTACCTGTTCCTGGCAAGCTACCAGAAGCAGGGAAACGAACAGTGCCAACAGTATGTTTCTCGACTTACACATTATTTATATATATACGGAGTAAGGAAGACACATTACTGCATCTTCCACTTCTTGAACCAGTCTTCGTTGAAGGTAAACCCGACATTGATACGGAAAGTGTTTTCCTTGATAAGACCGCTGGCATCAGTCTTTACCCACTGTCCGCTGATGTTAAGGAACGAACGGTTATTGTAGGAATTGACAATGGGAATACCGAATCCTGCACTGACAGACAACTCCTTGGGACCATCGCTACCGTTTATCTTATAATAAGGTGTGGCATAGCTTACACCTGCACGATACTGTACACGCCTGAAGAAATTGCGGTGACGCTCATCATAGCAATACTGGGCACCCAAGTTCACCTTATGGCGGTTTTTATATACGTCCTTCTTCAGCACGTAATTAGTTCCGTCAAACTCAGGCGACTCCAAACTTCCCCACTGCTGAAGGGTATAGTCGATACCTACCTTCCACTGTGCGGCATGGTTCCACATCAGTCCCAAGCCATACATGTTAGGCAAGGACAAAGCCTTGCCGCCAAGACTCATCGTGGTAGAGTCGTTGGCACCCGTCATGGCATCCGTCTTTATCTGATACAGATACGCCGTAGAACCGAGACTATGACCGGGCGAGAACGTAGCACCCACGGTAAGCCAGTCGTTCTTAGCTATCTGGTGCGTATACTGCACTCCGAAGTCGAGCTTATAGCTGTTTACCTGCGCAAAGTAGTTACGCGTCAAGGTATTGGCCGCAGAAGTGCTTATCGTATTAGCCACCTTTCTGTCGTACTTACCCCATACATAAGACACGTTGGCACCGAAAGAAAAGCCCTTGAACGGAGAATAGCCGGCACCCAGATAAATCTGATGGATACCACCTTCGCCCGAATAGGTCTCGGTATAAGACTCCTCCTTGGACGTGGGATTCACCCAACCGGAACTGCTATAGCTGTAGCCTACATTGGAGAAAGGAATGATACCGAAGCTCAATCCCAACTTCTTCGCCAGACGGAGACCAGCCACGACATAGTCGAAATTGGCGTTCTTCGCATTCTTGCGCACGCCATTCTCGCTAAAATTGGTTATCTGTCCCGACACACCCGCATCAAAGATAAACGTGAGCGAGTCGAGCGAGGAATAAGACGCAGGGTTGATATAGTTGACCTGATTATGCTCGTGAAAGGCAAGTCCCACACCGTTCATACCACGGTTGAATCCGGAAGTCTGGTCTGCCAAGACACCCAATCCGAACTGACTGTAAGGCGAATTGATGCCCGTCTGTGCATTTGCAAAGAGGGTAAAGCCCAGCATAAGAGAGGCCAAGAAAAGTTTTTTCATCTAATATAAGTGTCTATTGATTTACATTCAGAGTGCAAAAGTATTGAAATTTTTTGACATAAAAGAAGGATAATCCAAAATAATAAGGTATTTTTGCATCGTGAAACGTTTTAAGACTCATTTAATAGTCATTTTAGCCGTTTTGTTAACCAATTTAACTACAACGGCGACAGCACAGCCTACAGACGAGGCATGGCTCGACTCGGTAGACATCTCCCTGCTGACCTGCGGTCCCGGCAAGGAGGTATGGTCGTATTATGGCCATACGGCACTGCGCATAGACGACAAGGCGCACGGACAGGACATAGCCGTAAACTGGGGAATGTTCTCGTTCCAACAGGACTTCTTCGTACTGCGGTTCGTCTTCGGCCTTACCGACTACCAGATGGGCATCATACCCATGAGCAGTTTCGTAGAAGAATACAGGTACCAGGACAGATGGGTAATGCAGCAGCGCCTCAAACTCAGTCGCAAGGAGAAGGCAGATATTCTCTCCGCTGTACAGGAAAACAGCATGCCGGAGAACCGCACCTACCGCTACAACTTCTTTTACGACAACTGTACCACACGGGCACGCGACATGATACTGAACCACCTGGACACTTCCAGGAATGTCGCAAAAGACACAAAGGACATAAAAGACACGAACGTCCAGTCTACCTACCGCAAGGAAATACACCGCTGGAACGAGGACTACCGCTGGGCACGCTTCGGCAACGACCTGCTTTTGGGAATACAGGCTGACAAAACCATCAGCAGGGAGGAATGGGAATTTCTGCCTGAGAACCTCATGCAAGACTTTTCGGACAAGGGAAGATACGCCCAACTGGTGGACAGCACCTTCTACATCCTCCCGGTACAAGCTAAGGTAAGCACAAGCGACGCCGTTACGCCCACAGCCGTCTTCCTCGCACTGGGCGTGTGCATCATACTGCTGTGCGCATGGGAATGGTACAAGAAGAAGAACTTCTGGTGGCTCGACCTGTGCCTGATGGTCGCCACAGGCATCCCCGGACTCGTGTTGCTTGCCATGGTGTTCTCCAAGCACCCCACCGTACAGATTAATCTCCAGATATTGTTACTGAACCCGCTCAACCTGCTCTTTGCATGGCAAGTGGCGAAGAGGATGCGCCAAGGAAGACTGCACTGGTACTACCACGCATGGCTTTTCCTTATCTGCATTTTCGCCATCATGAACACATGGCAGAGTTACGCAGAGGGTATCTGCTATTTGGCACTGTCTTTGCTTGTACGGGATATAGCAAGGCAAAAAATGCTCAGACGCGCCACATCAAGTAACAGACAAAAGTGACACACCCGGCATCATTATGAGGATAAACAGATACATCACCGCCCTGCTCGTTGTCCTGGCGGCAACAGGCATGGAAGCGCAGACCTATCAGCAAGCACTGAGGTTTGCGCTCTGCGACATATCCTATGATGAGTTTATCCAGCAGCCGGAAGCCAAGGCGATAGAGGAGGAGATTCTCTGTGCGCTGAAGGCCATCAGGCAGGCATCCTGCGAAGAAGAGCCTGGCGCACACCAGTCGCTTGCCGCCGTACTTCCGTCTGCCACGTCTGCCACTTTGTCAGCACTCCCGACATTTCATTGTTTTCCCCGCATCACTGTGCGGAAATATTGTTCGCCCTACGGCAGCATTGTTATTCGAGGCCCCGATTTGAGGCTTTTATCAGCAAAAGATTGCTGAGTTACAGATATTTTTCTTACCTTTGCAAGCAATTTGTGACCGAAGGCACAGGTCTATGTCGCCTTAACGACGCCTACCAGCCTACCTCAAGGCACCAAACTGACTGGCAAGTATTAGCAAACCAGCCCTAAGCAAAGGTAACCGGGCAAGGGAATATCCCTCTGCCTACACTTGCAAACATCGAATAACAAAAAAAAGAACAAATACGCAATGAATTTCAACAAATTTCTCCAGTCGCTGTTCGGCAACAAGTCTACACGCGACATGAAACTCATTCAGCCTATCGTGGAAAAGGTCAAGGCTGAATATCCCAACATCAAGGCTCTTAGCAACGACGACCTCCGTGCCAAGACCAAGGAAATACAGCAGTACGTACAGGATGCCGGCAAAGCACAGCGCGAAAAGATAGCCGAACTGAAAGCTACTATCGAGGATACTCCCATCGATGAGCGTGAAAGTATTTTTAACCAGATAGACAAGCTGGAGAAAGAAGCCCTCGACAACTATGAGGTAGCTCTCAACGAGGTACTGCCCACAGCCTTCAGCATCGTGAAGGATACAGCCCGCCGCTTTGCCGAGAACGAAGAGACTATCGTTACAGCCACAGAGTTCGACCGTGAGCTTGCTGGCAACCCCGCCAACGACTTCATTACCATAGACGGCGACAAGGCCATCTACCACAACCACTGGACAGCAGGCGGCAACGACCTGAAATGGGAAATGGTTCACTACGACGTTCAGCTCTTCGGTGGTACCGTACTGCACCAGGGCAAGATAGCAGAGATGGCTACCGGTGAGGGTAAGACGCTCGTGGCTACCCTTCCCGTATTCCTCAATGCCCTGACAGGTAACGGTGTACACGTCGTTACCGTCAACGACTATCTTGCCAAGCGTGACTCCGAATGGATGGGGCCGCTCTATATGTTCAACGGTCTGTCGGTAGACTGCATCGATAAGCACCGCCCCAACTCCGACGCACGCCGTAAGGCATACATGGCCGACATCACCTTCGGTACAAACAACGAGTTCGGTTTCGACTATCTGCGCGACAACATGGCTACAAGTCCTGCCGACCTGGTACAGCGCCAGCACAACTACGCCATCGTCGATGAGGTCGACTCCGTATTGATAGACGATGCCCGTACACCGCTCATCATCTCCGGTCCTATCCCCAAGGGCGACGACCAGATGTTCGAAGAGTACCAGCCCCTCGTGGAGCGTCTCTATGAGGTACAGCGCAAACAGGCTACCGAACTGCTTGCCGAGGCAAAGCAGAAGATTGCGGCAGGCACCAACAACAAAGACCAGAAACTGACAGAGGAAGGTTTCCTGGCTCTCTACCGTTCATACAAGTCGCTGCCTAAGAACAAGCCCCTCATCAAGTACCTCTCTGAGGAAGGTATCAAGGCCGGTCTGCTGAAGACTGAAGAATACTACATGGCGAACAACAACCGCGAGATGCCCAAGGCTGTAGAGCCTTTGTACTTCGTGGTAGACGAGAAGTTGAATTCTGCCGACCTTACCGACAAGGGTACAGAGTGGTTGGCAAAGCAGGTAAATGACAAGGAGCTTTTCGTATTGCCCGACATCACATCACAGTTGAGCGAACTGGAGACCCGCACCGATCTGGACGACCAGAGCCGCCTCGACATCAAGGACGAACTGATGGCACACTATGGCGTACAGAGTGAGCGCGTACATACCCTGCAGCAGTTGCTGAAGGCTTACACCATGTTCAACAAGGACGACGAGTATGTTGTCATGGACGGACAGGTAAAGATTGTAGACGAGCAGACGGGCCGTATCATGGAGGGCCGCCGTTGGAGCGACGGATTGCACCAGGCTGTAGAGGCCAAGGAGCACGTGAAGGTAGAGGCTGCCACACAGACTTTCGCCACCATCACCCTGCAGAACTACTTCCGTATGTACCACAAGCTCTCCGGTATGACGGGTACGGCAAGCACAGAGGCTGGTGAGTTCTGGGACATCTACAAGCTCGACGTAGTGGAGATTCCTACCAACCGCCCCATCGCCCGCAAGGACCTCGACGACCGTGTCTACAAGACCGCCCGCGAGAAGTACCGTGCCGTCATCGACGAGATAGAGGAGATGCGCAACGCAGGCCGCCCTGTCCTGGTGGGTACTACCTCTGTGGAGATTTCCGAGTTGCTGAGCAAGATGCTGAAGATGCGCAACATTCCCCACAATGTATTGAATGCCAAGTTGCACCAGCAGGAGGCACAGATCGTAGCCGAGGCTGGTCGCTCTACCGAGGGCAAGGGTGCCGTTACCATCGCCACCAACATGGCAGGTCGTGGTACCGATATCAAGTTGACTCCTGAGGTTAAGGCTGCAGGCGGTCTCGCCATCATCGGTACCGAGCGCCACGAGAGCCGCCGTGTAGACCGCCAGTTACGTGGTCGTGCCGGTCGTCAGGGCGACCCGGGTTCTTCTGTCTTCTATGTATCACTCGAGGACAAGTTGATGCGTCTCTTTGCCAGCGAGCGTATCGCCAAGGTAATGGACCGTCTCGGTTTCGAGGACGGCGAGCGTATCGAAAGTCCTATGATAAGCAAGAGTATCGAGCGTGCACAGCGCAAGGTGGAGGAGAACAACTTCGGTATCCGTAAGCACTTGCTGGAATATGACGACGTAATGAACAAGCAGCGTACCGTCATCTACGAGAAACGCAGACACGCCCTCATGGGCGAGCGCATCGGTATGGACATCACCAACGTGATATGGGACCGCGTGCTCAACATCGTCAACAACAACGACTATGAGGGTGCAAAGGAAGACTTCCTGAAGGTTCTCGCCATGGAGATGCCGTTCAGCGTAGAGGAGTTTGAGGCAGGTAACCGCGAGGAACTGGCAGAGCGCGCATTCCAGGATGCCATGGCAAGCTTCAAGCGCAAGACAGAACGCATACAGGCCACAGCATGGCCCATCATCAAGCAGGTGTACGAGACACAGGGTGCTATCTTCGAGCGCATCATGGTGCCTATCACCGACGGCAAGCGCATGTACAACATACCCTGCAACCTGCAGGAAGCCTACGAGACTGAAGGCAAGAGCGTGGTTAAACAGTGGGAAAAGGTTATTATGCTGCACATCATCGATGACGACTGGAAGGAGAACCTCCGCCAGTTGGACGAGCTTCGCCACTCTGTTCAGAACGCCAGCTACGAGCAGAAAGACCCGTTGCTCATCTTCAAGTTGGAGAGCGTGAAGCTTTGGGACAACATGATCAACGAGATGAACGACCGTATGGCAAGCATCCTGATGCGCGGACAGATACCCGTAATGCAGCAGGAACAGCCCGTACAGGAGGCTGCCCCCGAAGTGGAGAGCCGCCAGCAGTACGTAGAGCAGAAGGAAGACATCGATGCCGAGCGCGA
>CAVCGV010000079.1:0-14363 GCA_963601815.1 bacterium | reverse complement strand
AAGTTCTGCCGAGAACTTTCCGGTACTTTTATTTCACCACCAGCCGGTACGACTTCCCCCTTTCCGACTCGATGCTCAGGTTGCTGTTGTCCTCGATGACGGGCTTGATGCGGCGGATGAGTGTGTAGAGCGTCTCGCTGGCATCGGGCTTCTTGGGCCAGAGGGCATCGCAGATTTCCTGCTTCGACAATTGGTGGCGGTCGTTTTGCAGGAACAGTTGCATCAGTTGGTGCTGCATCGGGGTGAACCGGATGGCTTCCGCACTCTTCTTATTATAAAAGGTATCGGTGGATGGCGAATAGGAAAGACTCCCCAGGCCACCGTCCTCCTCCTTCTTCCTTCTGAGATAATAGGCCGACCATATAGCCCAAAGCATCGCCATCAGAAAGAGGGACAGGGAAGTGCGCTGGTTGCTCATGCCCAAGATGTCCAGCATCGAACAGTTGGCGTAACCCAGTATGTGATTTTTGTCGAGCAGCATAGAACGGCTACTCAAGGCTTCCTTTCTTTTGTCCGTCTCCATATAACAGAGTATACTGTTCTGTTTCAGCAGACCGATGCTGAGATGGGAACGGTAGCTCTGTATGGTATCGGGGGTAATCCACTGGTCTTGCCGCTCGCGAAGTGTCTGTGCAAGGGCTTGGTTCATGTCCTTGATGATGGCATATTGCGCCTTGCGATAGTTGCTCACGCTGAAGAACATCGCCGACATCGCCAACAGGGCGAAGATGACCGCAGAATGGAGAGGAGTCAATTTCATGATGTGTAACCGCTTTATAACTTTTACATTAACGGCTGCAAAGATAATATTTTTTGTCGGAACGGGGACAAGTAAAGGGTAAAAATATAGTTAATTGCCAGTTGTCAGCTTGATGTCAGTTTTATGTCAGCCAAGTTTTTTGCCTGTCATACAAGGAGTTTGTATTTTTGCCGGCAAAACGTATAAACGACATAAAGACTATGAAAAAAAGATGGTTCTTGAGTATGATGATAGGCCTGCTGGTTAGCGGTATGGAGGCCGAGGCACAGGAGAACGGAACAAAGGATTCCGTCACCTTGAAGGAGGTGGTGGTGAAAGCTGCCCGCATCGTGGACAAGGTGGACGGGAAACTGGTATTTCCCAGCGAGGTGCAGAAACAGAACTCACATTCGGGCTTCTCGTTGCTCAACAAACTCTCGTTGCCCAACATCCGCGTAGACGAGCTGGCACACACCGTTTCCGCCATCGACCAGCGGGGAGCGGTGCAGGTGCGCATTAACGGCATCATCGCCACCATGCGCGATGTGCAGGCACTCGACGTGGCTTCGGTCAGTCGCATCGACTACACCGATGCGCCCGGCGTGCGGTATGGCAAGGACATCGCCTATGTGATAGACATCCGTACGAGAAGGCAAGACGTAGGCGGGTCGGTGGGCTTTGACCTAACCAATGCCCTCACTGCCAAGACGGGCACGAACGACGTTTTTGCCTCCGTGAACCGGGGCAACAGTCAGTTCCGTCTGTTCTATGAGTTGAACTATGCAGATTACCGTGCCAGCGAATACCGGGAGGAGGCGCAGTACCATCTGACAGACGGCACTATGCGCACCATGTCGAGACAACGACAGAGCGGAAGGGTAAAGAACATGGGGCATTTGGTGGAGATGAAATACTGTCTTGCCGACTCGGCTTCCTATGTATTCCAGGCAGCTTTCTCGTCGGCATTCAGCAATAGTCCCCGTACCTATTCCGAGACATTGGTGAAGGATGCCGCAATAGAATATATCGCCCACAGCAATGACAAGAGCCGGAGTCTTACTCCATCGCTCGACCTCTATTTCTTCCGCCAGATGGGCAAGCACCAGAGTTTTACAATAGACCTGTTGGGCACATACATTTCCACAAAGTCTGACAGTTACGACGACGAGGGAACTTCTTATGCCTATGGGGTGGACGGCAAGACGTATTCGCTCATCGGCGAGACTGTCTACGAGAACCGGCTCAAGCCCTTCACCTTCTCCGCAGGCCTCAACGTCAACTGGAAATACATGTCCAACGTCTATTCGGGCGACGTAGAGAGCGTGAACGGCATCCACACGTCGGGCATCTATGGTTTTTCGCAACTCAAAGGAAGTATTGCCAAGCTGAGCTATGTGGCAGGGATAGGACTGAGCAACCAGCGGTATCGTCAGGGCACAGACTCTTACGACTACTGGCTGTGGCGACCGAAAGTGACGCTCAGCTATCCTCTATCGTCAGCCTTTCGCCTGCGTTATGTCTTCGAACTCTCGCAGCACATCTCGCAGGTGGCGATGATTTCCGATACGCGTGTGCGCCAAAACAGCATGGAGTGGACGGTGGGCAATCCTTCCCTGCGCCCCAGTAGCAGGTATGAGAACTTTCTGGGTTTCTCGTACATCAAGTCTCGAATAGCCAATGCTCTGGGGGCGACGTGGCTCATCAACCGCAACTGCAATCTGGCAAAATATACCCGGACGGAAGATGACCAGTTCCTTTACACCCAGACCAACCAACCCCATTGCAACATGCTCTATGTGAGGGACGACGTGCGTATCGACCTCATTCCCGACCATCTGACGCTGACGGCAAATGCCGGCATCTATCGTTTCTTCAACAAGGGCGATGAGTACAATCATTTCTACACCTCTTATAATTATGGAGGCACCCTGCAGGGCTATTGGGGTAAGTGGTCGGTAATGCTGAATGCCGACAACGGATGGCATTTCATGGAGGGCGAGAATATAGGGCATCAGGGCATGGCTCTCGAAGCCTCCGTCGGTTATCAGCTCGGCGATTTCTATTTCACACTCTATACAAAGAACCCCTTCCTTGCCCACCCCAAGATTCAGTCTTCCGAACTGGTAAACGACTTGGTGCAAAAGCAGATTACGTCCCGTTCCTCGGCATGGGGCAACATGGTGCAGCTCAGCATAGCCTGGCGCATCAACCGAGGCCACAACTATCACGACGTGAAGCGGAGTATCAAGAACAAGGAGAAGGAGACGGGTATTCTGAAGTAACGGATATCAGTATGCCCCTACCACCTTCCAGTGGTCTATCAAGGCGAAGAGTCTGCCCATGGCTGGCTTGTAGCTGTCGGGATAAACAAGTGAATAGACGAAGAGCATTCTGCCGCTCTTGACAAACTTGTCGTAGTGGCTGTAACCGTCTATGCGCATTCCATTTTCATAGACCGGTCCTGAGAGGATGAAGGAAGACTCATCCATCGTCTTGGCGGCATGAAGTATTTTTGCCAAGGAGTCGGCACACGACAGAAGGTCGCTACTCAGATTTTCCGTAACATAACTCTCCAGCACCACGTTGGCTTGGCCAGAGAAACTGAAACGGGCATACCCCCGGCACGCATCGGGCAAAGAGTCTTCTTTCTGGAAGAAACAAGGATAGCTGACAACATAGCCAAAATCGGGGTCTTGGTATTCCTTCATCGGTGCCGCCTTGATGCGTTCGCTAAATTCGGAAAAGGGTGTGCGACTGTCGCCGCCGTGTGTAATCTTGCAATAAATGTGGAAGGACACTACCAGCACGATGGCAACAATAAAAATCTTTTTCATTCGGACTTCTGTGTTTTAGTTGGGACATTTGTCTTGCCATAATACCTTTGCCGGCAAAGACATGGCAAAGGTAATACCGCGCTTGTGGATACGCAAGAATACTGTCTGACATTTGTCTGACATCCACATTCCGCTGGCACTTTTTCTTGTCACATACCCTTCGTTGCATTGTTTTGTCGCAAAGAAAACATGACTGAAGCTCCAAAAGAAAAACGGGACAAAGGGTATAGATTGGCATAATATTCGTACCTTTGCAGACGCTATGGTTGGAAATATCGCCAAAAACAGCAACAAGTTAATTACGACAACATAGAAAGACAGATGGTTAAATCGTTCCGTCCAGCCTTCCGTGCCTCACTCCCCATCATGGCCGGCTATGGCTTTTTAGGACTTACCTACGGCATATACATGCACGAGTTGGGATTCAGTTTTCTCTATCCCCTGCTGCTTGCCGTAACCGTATATGCGGGGAGTGCCGAGTTTCTGCTGGGCAACATGCTACTGGGCAGTTTCCATCCATTGCAGGCGTTCCTCATGGTACTGATGGTTAATGCGCGGCATCTGTTCTATGGTCTTTCGATGCTCGAAAAGTACAAGGGACTGGGATGGAAGAAGTTTTTTCTCATCTTTGGCATGTCCGACGAGACGTTCGCCCTTACCAATTCCGCAAAGGTTCCCGAGGGTACAGACCGCGGCTGGTACCTGCTGTGGATAACGTGGCTCGACGAGACGTATTGGGTGATAGGAGCTACAGTAGGCGGACTGGCAGGTCCGTTCCTCACTTTCGACCTACGTGGTCTCGACTTTGTGCTGACAGCCATGTTTACAGCCATCTTTGCAGACAACTGGCTACGCGAAAAGGACCATACCAGTTCGGTATCCGGACTGATGATTACAGGGCTGTGCCTCATCGTCCTTGGACCGGACAGGTTTATCATCCCCAGCATGGTGGTCATCCTCGTATTCCTCACACTCATGAGAAAGGTAAAAAAGAAAAGGTAAAAGGGTAAAAAACAACATGAATACTATCCAGCAAATCATCATGGTGGCAGCCGGAGTGGCGGGAACAATGCTCACACGCTTCCTCCCGTTCATGATTTTCCGTCCGGGGAAACCCACACCCCGATACGTGCTTTACTTGGGCAAGGTATTGCCCGCGTCCGTGTTCGCCCTTTTAGTGGTGTACTGCCTTCGCCATCTTCTCCCGTGCATTGCAGACATTGGGGCAGGCCGTCCTTTTGTCCTACCGGACGACACAATAGCGCAGCTGGCCGGCGTAGCCTTTACTATAGTTGTCCATGCATGGCGCAGGAACATGATGTGGTCCATAGTGGCGGGAACCTTCTGTTATATGGTCCTATTGCGTATTATGGCTTCATGTTTTTAGGAGTTGACATATGCTTTTACACGTTTACAGTTCCACGCTCTCTATGCGGAAACGGAGCAGTCCGGCAGGCACCTTCACCGTTACCTCATCACCTGCCTTCTTGCCGATGAGGGCATGGGCTATGGGCGACTTGATAGATATTTTACCATTGTGCAGGTCGGCCTCATGGGGATTGACGATGGTATAGTCCATGGTGCAGTTATTGGCCACGTTGGTTATCTTCACCTTGCTCAGCAGTCCCACGGTATCGCTCTTGAGGCGCGACTTGTCAATGACGCGCGCATGTTCCAACACCTTCTGCTTGAACCTGATGCGGCTCAGCAGTTTGCCCTGTTCACGCTTGGCGGCATGATACTCAAAGTTTTCGCTGAGGTCGCCCTTGTCGCGCGCCTCGGCTATGGCGTCCCGCACGGCGGGAAGCTCCACGTTTACCATATGCTGTAGTTCGGCCACGAGTTCGTCGTAACCTTCCTGTGACATGTATTCCATTCTTCGTTGACGTTTTGTTTATTTTGCAAAAGTACACAATTAATCCGAAAAACAACTGCACACTGCACTTTTTTATTATTTTACCATTACGGATAGTGCATGTTACGAAAAAACTTCGTATATTTGTACCCATGAATCCGATAGATACAGACAACATCCAGTGGAGCGAGAATGTCATCATCGCTGACGCTGACTATATCGACCATGTGGCATTCGACTTGATTGTCAACTTCGAGCGTATGATCAATCGCCGCATAAAGCCTGCCGACATGGCACAATGGGCCGTATGCATAGCCCTTGACGGTGGACTGCGTGAGGGTGAGCACGAGACACAGGTGGTTCTCATCCACGACAAGCAGTCGCTGGCTATGAAGAACTTCCGCCCTGCCAACTACGAGAAGGACTTGAACGCTCAGGCTTTCAAAGATGCCAACCTCGGCGAGTTTATCCTCTCCTCATACCCTACCGAAGAAAAGATGGTGGGCAAGAATGACTTTCTGGTGGACGTGGCACGCACCGTCTGCAATGCCAAGGAGGTGAAGCGAGTGATGATTATCCCCAACTCGGAGGAAGGCGATGCCTACGACCAATTGCGTGACATGCTACGCAAGATAGACGACGAGAAGCGCATTACCCTTTTTGCCATGCAACCCTTGCCTGGCGGTAATTTCCGGCAGGAAATTCTCGGTTATTCGCTCATGAATGCACTTGGCATCTCGGCAAAGGAAATCGGGTAAAGGTAAAATGGTAAAAAATAAAAAGAGGGACACGCAAGTCTCTAATTATTCACAGTAAATTATAAAATCATACATAAAATAAAATGAGTAGAGTACTTATGATTGGCGCTGGCGGCGTAGCTACCGTAGCAGCCTTCAAGATTGTCCAGAACCAGGACGTATTCACTGAGTTCATGATTGCCAGCCGCCGCAAGGAAAAGTGCGACAAACTGGTGAAGTCTATCCACGACAAAGGTTACAAGATGGATATCCAGACGGCACAGGTAGATGCCGACAACGTGGAAGAACTAAAGGCTCTCTTCAGCAGTTACAAGCCCGAGTTGGTCATCAACCTCGCCCTGCCTTACCAGGACCTTACCATCATGGAGGCTTGCTTGGCTTGCGGTTGCAACTACCTCGACACTGCCAACTATGAGCCGAAAGACGAGGCTCACTTCGAGTACTCTTGGCAGTGGGCCTACAAGGACAAGTTTGAGAAGGCTGGTCTCTGTGCCATCCTCGGTTGCGGCTTCGACCCGGGTGTATCGGGCATCTACACTGCCTACGCAGCCAAGCACCATTTCGACGAGATTGAGGTGCTCGACATCGTAGACTGTAATGCCGGTAACCACCACAAGGCTTTCGCCACCAACTTTAACCCTGAGATTAATATCCGCGAGATTACCCAGAAAGGACTCTGGTACAAGGACGGCCAGTGGATAGAGACCGACCCGCTGTCTATCCATAAGCCCCTCACCTACCCCAACATCGGCCCCCGCGAGAGTTATCTGATGCACCACGAGGAGTTGGAGAGCTTGGTAAAGAACTACCCCACCATCAAGGAGGCACGTTTCTGGATGACCTTCGGCCAGCAGTATCTCACTTATCTCGACTGCATCCAGAACCTCGGCATGAGCCGCATCGACGAAATAGAGTACGAAGCTCCGTTGGCTGACGGATCTGGCAAGACTGCAAAAGTAAAGATTGTGCCTTTGCAGTTCTTGAAAGCCGTGCTGCCCAATCCACAGGACCTCGGCGAGAACTACGACGGCGAGACCTCCATCGGTTGTCGTATCCGCGGAAAGAAGGACGGCAAAGAGCGCACCTATTACGTATACAACAACTGCAAGCACCAGGATGCTTACGACGAAACGGGCATGCAGGGCGTAAGCTATACCACGGGCGTACCTGCCATGATTGGTGCGATGATGTTCCTCAAGGGCATCTGGAAGAAACCGGGCGTTTGGAACGTGGAAGAGTTCGATCCAGATCCATTCATGGAACAGCTCAACAAGCAGGGCTTGCCTTGGCACGAGGTGTTCGACGGAAACCTGGAGATTGATTAATTCATTTCGGGAGGTTAAGGAATCAAAGGGAGTTTAAGAAAGTTAGGCAACATAAAACATTGCAAACTTCCCTCCTACAAGAGACAAAACATCTGTCTTATCACCCTTTAACTCCTTAACTCCTTTAACTCTACAAAAACCCAAAAAGAAATGGCAAAAGAAATACAAGAGGGAACACCGAATCCCAACGAGGGCAGACTGAAAGCCCTCCAGGCAGCCACAGCGAAGATAGAAAAAGACTTCGGCAAAGGTTCCATCATGAAGCTCGGCGACGAACACTTCGAACACATAGAGGTGATACCCACGGGCAGCATTGCCCTCGACAACGCCCTCGGCGTGGGCGGATACCCCAGAGGGCGCATCGTGGAGATATACGGTCCCGAGTCGTCTGGTAAGACTACTCTCGCCATCCATGCCATTGCCCAGGCACAGAAGGCAGGCGGCATAGCTGCCATCATCGATGCCGAACATGCCTTCGATCGCTTCTACGCTGCACAGCTGGGCGTTGACGTGGACAACCTCTGGATATCGCAACCAGACAACGGCGAGCAGGCACTGCAGATAGCCGACCAGCTCATCAGTTCCTCTGCGATAGACATCTTAGTGATAGACTCCGTTGCCGCCCTTACACCAAAGAAGGAGATAGAAGGCGACATGGGCGAGAACGTTGTTGGCTTGCAGGCACGACTCATGAGCCAGGCGCTGCGCAAGCTCACCTCCACCATCAGCCGTACCAACACTACCTGTATCTTCATCAACCAGCTGCGCGAGAAGATAGGTGTGATGTTCGGTAACCCTGAGACCACTACAGGTGGTAACGCCCTGAAGTTCTATGCTTCTGTGCGTCTCGACATCCGCAAATCTACCCCTATCAAGGATGGCGACGAGGTTATCGGCAACCTTACCAAGGTGAAAGTGATAAAGAACAAAGTGGCACCTCCCTTCCGCAAGGCCGAGTTCGACATCATGTTCGGCGAGGGAATCAGCCATGCCGGCGAGGTGTTCAGTCTGGCTGTAGACCACGACATCATCAGCAAGAGCGGCAGCTGGTACAGCTACAACGGCTCGAAGATAGGACAGGGTGCCGATGCCTGCAAGACCATCCTCAAGGATAACCCCGAATTGCTCGAGGAGCTGGAGGCCAAGGTGCGGCAGGCGCTTGCTCCCAAAGAGGACTAAGAAAAAAAATAGAAGGAGACACGTCTCTATATACCATATCTCGCCCTGCAAGTGCAAAGTACATACACCAAGCACTTGCAGGGCGACTTTTTATCGTAAAAAGGGTTTCCTTCATTAGGAAGTACGGCATCCTCGCCGTATCCACATGATCCCTAATGCCTGACGATGGTACAGCGGGGGCGCTACACACAAAAAATGCGGAGCGTAGTTTCACAACCACACTCCGCGCAAACTTAAACAACCAATAAAAGAAATAGATTGATCGTTCTTTGTTATATCTGATGAAGAGTAGCTCTATTTTAAGAGCCGTTTTTTACTTTGTCGGATATAAACCATGTCTCTACTTAGCGAAGGAACAAGAGTTCGCGATACTTAGGCAATGTCCAAAGCTCGTCGGCTACAGTCAACTCCAATTTGTCGATCTGGTAACGGATTTCCTCCATCTTTGGAGCCACTGTGTCGTGGTAAGCGATGGCCTTGTCATGCTCGCTCTCTATCTTGTTGGCTACCTTGCGGGCATTTACCAACTCCTCGACGCCCTTCTCTATCTCCTCTGTGCGCTCCGCAATCTTCTTGATGATCTTGATGTTGCGGGCAGCCAATTTCTTGGCTTCGTCGGCACCGAAGATGTCTATCATGTTCTGAACGTTCTTAGCCAGCTGGCTCTGGTAGTGAGTAGCCACAGGAATGATGTGGTTCATGGAGAGGTCACCCATTACACGAGCCTCGATCTGGATCTTCTTGGTATAGGTCTCCCATTTCACCTCGTTGCGAGCTTCCAGCTCATTCTTCTTCATCACACCCATATCCTCGAACATCTTGATAGAGTCAGGAGCAAGGTATGTCTCGAAAATCTTAGGACAGCTCTTCTCGCAGTCGAGACCGCGCTTCTGAGCCTCTACCACCCACTCGTCAGAGTAACCGTTGCCGTCGAAACGTACAGGCTTGCAAGCCTTGATGTCCTGGCGAACGATGTCGATGATGGCAGATGTCTTGTCCTCGCCCTTAGCGATGAGTGCATCCACACGCTTCTTGAAGTCAGTCAAAGCCTCGGCTACAGCGGTATTCAGCACGATCATAGCAGAAGCACAGTTGGCCTCAGAACCTACTGCACGGAACTCAAAGCGGTTACCGGTGAAGGCGAATGGCGAAGTACGGTTGCGGTCGGTATTGTCGATCATCAACTCAGGAATCTCAGGAATATCGAGTTTCATGCCCTGCTTGCCGGCTACAGAGAAGAGTTCATCCTTGTCTGCAACCTCGATGTGGTCGAGAAGCTCTGTAAGCTGCTTGCCGAGGAAAGAAGAGATGATTGCTGGAGGTGCCTCGTTGGCGCCCAGACGGTGAGCATTGGTAGCACTCATGATGCTGGCCTTGAGCAAACCATTGTGCTTGTAAACACCCATCAATGTCTCAACGATGAACACTACGAAACGGAGGTTATCCTCTGGAGTCTTACCAGGACCGTGGAGCAAGATGCCCGTATCGGTAGCGAGACTCCAGTTATTGTGCTTACCAGAACCATTGATGCCTGCGAATGGCTTCTCGTGCAAGAGGGCACGGAATCCGTGATGGCGAGCTACCTTCTTCATCAAGCTCATGAGGAGCATGTTGTGGTCAACGGCAAGGTTGGTCTCCTCGAAGATAGGAGCTACCTCAAACTGGTTAGGAGCTACCTCGTTGTGACGTGTCTTACAAGGGATACCCAATTCAAGTGCCTGAATCTCGAAGTCCTTCATGAAAGCCTGTACGCGCTCAGGAATGGCACCGAAGTAGTGGTCGTCCATCTGCTGGTTCTTAGCAGAATCGTGGCCCATCAGTGTGCGGCCAGTCAGCATCAAGTCGGGACGTGCTGCATAGAGCGACTCGTCTACCAGGAAGTACTCCTGCTCCCAACCGAGATTGGAGATAACCTTCTTCACATCGGGATTGAAATAGTGGCAAACCTCTGTGGCTGCTACGTTGACAGCGTGCAAAGCGCGGAGCAATGGAGCCTTGTAGTCGAGAGCCTCACCTGTATAAGAGATGAAGATAGTAGGAATACAGAGTGTATCGTCGATGATGAATACAGGAGATGTTGGATCCCAAGCAGAGTAACCGCGTGCCTCAAAAGTAGAGCGGATACCACCTGAAGGGAAAGACGAAGCGTCAGGCTCCTGCTGTACGAGCAACTTGCCGGAGAACTCCTCAATCATACCGCCCTTGCCATCGTGCTCGATGAAGCTGTCGTGCTTCTCGGCTGTACCTTCAGTCAATGGCTGGAACCAGTGTGTATAGTGTGTCACACCATTCTCGTCAGCCCACTGCTTGATGCCTTTAGCCACAGCGTCTGCGATGCTACGGTCGAGACGGGCACCGTTGTCGATTACGTCAACGAGTTTCTCGTAAACGTCGGCCGGGAGATACTTGTACATCTTCTGGCGGTTGAATACCTTTTTACCGAAGAATTCGCTGGGTCGCTCGCTTGGTACTGCGACCTCTACTGGCTTTCTCTTGGAAGCCTCTGAAACAGCCTCAAATCTTAAGTTGCTCATACCTTTATTGTTGTTTGTGAAGAGTGAAGGGAGAAGAGTGAAGTATTATCCAGTTGCCTTCTGTCTCTTTTCTCTTTTTCCTCCGTTATACATGTTTTCTGTTTATTTTTTCTTTTATTTTCCCAACCACTTTGCTATGCGCTCCATGGCCTCCTTGCAGTCTTCGTGCTCACCGAAGGCGGTAAGGCGTATAAATCCTTCGCCCGAAGGTCCGAAACCGACACCCGGCGTACACACAACACTTGCGCCGTAGAGCATCTCCTCGAAGAATTTCCAGCTCGGCGTATCGTTGGGGGTTTTCACCCAGAGGTAGGGTGCATTCTCGCCACCATATACAGTCAGTCCCAATTCGGTAAGTTTGCCGCGCATGTAGCGGGCGTTGTCCATATAGTAGTCAATTATCTCCTTTACTTGCGCTTTGCCCTCTGGTGTGTAGATTGCCTCTGCAGCACGCTGCGAGATGTAGCTTGTACCGTTGAACTTGGTACTTTGGCGACGATCCCATATCTGGTTGAGGTTAGCCACCGTTCCATCCAGCGACACAGCCGTAAGGTCTTTGGGCACGATGGTGTATCCGCAACGCACACCCGTAAAGCCTGCTGTCTTCGAATAGCTGTGAAACTCTATGGCTACCTTCCGGGCACCACGTATCTCGTAGATGCTGTGCGGAATATCGGGGTCGGTGATGTAAGCCTCGTAGGCGGCATCGTAGAGGATGATACTCTCGTTCTTGACGGCATAGTTTACCCACTTTCTGAGTTCCTCCTTGGTAATTACCGTACCCGTGGGGTTATTGGGGTAGCAGAGGTAAATCATGTCCACGCGGTGGTCGGGTATCTGAGGAACAAATCCGTTGCCGTCCGTACAGGGCATATAGGTTATGTTGCTCCACTTTCCGTTCTCGAACACTCCGGCACGTCCCATCATCACGTTCGAGTCTATGTACACCGGGTAGATGGGGTCTGTTACCCCTACGGTATTGTCCCATCGCAGTATTTCCTGGATGTTACCCGTGTCACTCTTTGCTCCGTCGTTGACAAACACCTCATTAGGGTCGAGATGGATACCCCGAGGCAGAAAGTCATTCTTGATGATGGCATCGCGCAGGAAGTCGTAACCTCTCTCAGGGCCGTAGCCTCTAAAGGTAGCCTGAGTAGCCATCTCGTCCACAGCCTTGTGCATGGCCTCGATGACTGCCGGACAGAGCGGACGTGTAACGTCGCCGATGCCCAGGCTGATGACCTTCTGCTTGGGATGCGCTATCTTGTAGGCGTTCACCTTCTTTGCAATGTCCGCAAACAGATAGTTGTTCGAAAGCTTCAAGAAATGTTCGTTTACTAATGCCATATTGTTGTTCTCCTTTTATTATGTATATTTAAGTTTGCTCTTATTTTTATTCCGGCAACTTTACCTCCCCCTCGAACGAGAAGGCTGCCGGACCTGTCATGTACACATGATTGTTATCCTCGCGCCACTCTATGTGGAGTGTTCCACCGTCCATCACGATGCTGCTCTTACAGGAAGCCCGTTTGGTAAGGACGGCAGCCACTGCAGTAGCACAGGCACCCGTGCCGCAGGCCATCGTGATGCCGCTCCCCCTTTCCCAAACTCGCGTTCGTATTATGTCAGTGTCTGTTACCTGTGCGAACTCAATGTTGCATCTCTGAGGGAAAGCCTCATCCCGCTCCAGTATCTTGCCATAGTGGGCAATGTCTATCGTGGCAATATCCTCCACAAAGGTAACGAAGTGCGGATTGCCCATACAGACGTACGTTCCTTCAAACTTTCTGCCGTCTGCCTCGAGCGTAGCGGGCGAGGAAAGCACAAACTGCTCCTTGTTTTCCGTACGCGGCTGCAACATATCTACCGTTACCGACTCTACCTTACCGTCCTGTACATGCAACCGCAATATCTTGATACCCGAAAGGGTTTCCAGCCTTATCTCTTCCTTCTGCGTAAGTCCTTTTTCGTAGAGATACTTGCCTATGCATCGGCTGGCATTGCCACACATCATCGCCTCAGAACCGTCTGCATTGAATATACGCATGGAGTAGTCGGCTCTCCTACCATCGTGCGGCTTGCCTATAAGCACCAATCCATCGCTCCCTATGCCCGTATGGTAAGCACTCCACACGATGGCCGCCTTCTCGGGGTCGGGGATGTCGTACTGCTGGGTGTCTACATATATATAGTCATTGCCGGCACCATGCATCTTGGTAAAACGAACTACGTCTTCTTCCATTTTGTATCTCTTCGTTGGTTGTCTACTTACGTTTTGTTTATTTTCGTCTGCAAAATTAGCACTTTTAGACGTAATACACAAAAAACATTCACAAAAAGATAACGCAATTTTTATCGCTTATACCAAATCGTAAGAGTTAAGACTACACAGCCTTACAGTCTGAAACTATTATATACGTTTTAATGATAGTTTTCTCTTTCTTGTCATTTTTAATATCTTTTTGTTTAATCTACCATTATCTATAATTGCAAAATGTTGTAATTTTGCAAACGAAAACAGCAAATAGTAACTCAAACTCAAAATTATAGAAATAATATAAAACCGACAACCAATAAGACCGGCAGGCAAAAATGCGTGTAATATACATATTATATACACTATCTGCCACATTTACGCAAACAAAGAAACCAATAAAAGTGTAACCCAAATAAAAACTTTAGCTTTATGAAGAAAATTGAGGCTATCATTCGCAAGTCAAGATTTGAGGATGTCAAGAAGGCTCTTTTGGCCGCCGACATCGAGTGGTTCTCTTATTATAATGTACGCGGCGAGGGCAAAATGCGACAGGCTCGTATCTACCGCGGTGTCATGTACGACACGAGCAGTATAGAGCGTGTATTGCTCAACATCGTAGTGCGCGACAAGAACGTAGAGCCCACCATCAACGCCATACAGGGTGCAGCGCAGACTGGAGAGATAGGCGACGGCCGCATCTTCGTCATCCCTGTGGAAGACACCATCCGCATACGCACAGGAGAACGTGGCGACATTGCACTCTACAACGCAGAGAAAGAGAAATAACACGATTTTTGTTTTTTGAATGTTGAATGCCAAGTGTCAAGTATAGGACACTCGCGCTTCACTTTTCGTTCTTTACATATATAATAAGGTATAAAG
>CAVCGV010000078.1:0-14504 GCA_963601815.1 bacterium | reverse complement strand
TTCAGGGCGTACAGGACAAATCTGCTCAAGTTATTTTTTACACATTACTAATGTCAAGAATTAGAGAATTGAAGAATTCTTCTTTTCTCGGAATTAGTAAGAATTTCAAGATGTTCGGCTTGACTCGTCAAGCCCTACTTTACAGGACGACACCTCGTATAGGTTGATTAGGGGATACGGTGCCTTCGTCGTACCCCCTAATCATGCAATGGTAACTATAGTAGTGTGCAGCGTCCTCGCTGCACTTCCCTATGAATTCCGTCGCCCCCGCCGTACCCATATTTTGGTGGTACAACGAGGGCGTTGTAGCTCATATGGCTTGAGCCAGTTATTTTTTTTCGTTACTTCCCCAAGTCGATGGATATTCCTGCCTGGAAATTTATGCCGTCGGTAAGTGGAGCATTCAGGTAATAGTACTTCGGTTTGTAGCCGAACAGGTTGTCGAGGGCGAGGTTCAGTTTCACAGCCTTTCCGAAACGCTGCACGAGCGAGAGTTTCCAGATGGTGTAGGCAGGATAGCTTACCGTCAGCGTACCCTCACTCACATTGTAGTAGTTCTTGTATTCAACGTTTTCTACGCTTGAGAGGAAACGTCCGTTCAGGCCAACGTTCAGTCCGTAGTTTTTCGTAAACTGGCGATCGTAGTCCACACGGGCATTGATGGCGTGCTCGCGTGCCGGTACGTATTGGTTGTTAATGGTGTTACCGTCCTTGTCTTTAGCCAGCTTCTCCTTGGTGTAGGCGTATGTGAGACGTGCCGAGAGGCCGTTGTCCCATCGTGCCTGTGCTCCTATCTCTCCACCGCAGACGTTGTAGCTTTCGAGGTTGGAGTAGGGGAGGTATGGCAATTTGCTGTACTCTTCCTTGAAGTATGGGGCAGACGTGGAGATTTTGTTTTTCACCTTATTATAATATACGGAGGCGGTAAAGTTGTAGTGCCCCTTGGTATATTCTGCCGATACGTTGAAGTTATGGCTTGTCTCCGACTTCAGGTCGGGGTTGCCTTCCACTATCCATATACCAGCCATGTCGAAGTTGTAGTACTTCTCCTTCAACGACGGTGCACGAAATCCCATGCCGTAGCCTAACCTCAACGAAAGGTTTCGTAAAGGCTTGTAACAAACATTGAGCTTGGGTGTTACTTGCGACAGACTGTTGTCTGAAAAATAGTCGTAGCGCAAGGCACCTACCATCTCCCATTTGTCAGAGATGCGCCAATCGTACTGTGCGAAGGCGTCGAAACTGTCCTGCTTGCGTGTTTCGCCGTCCAGGTTAGTGTTGTAGAGATAGTCGTGCATGAAGTCGGCTCCGAAGGTCAGCACGTCACCACGTTCGAAGGAATGATTGTAGAGCAGGCGGAAGGTGTTCTGCACGTTGCTGTATTTGCGTACGTCAAGACGGGTGATGCGTTGGTATTCTGACTTGTCGTACTCGTCGAAGGCGTAACTCAGCTGCAAGGCATCGTTCTCGGTAATGTCCCAGTTCATCTTCAGTCCGCCGGTGAAGTCGCGGTAACGCTCCGGTGTATCGGCATTGCGTACTGTTTCACGGAAGAAGTATCCGACACGTCCCGTCAAACTGAAGTTGTTCACGGGCTTCCACATCAGTTGGTCCTTCAGGTTCAGTACCTTGTCACCATATACGGTGGCTATGACGCGTGTTACGGGGTCGGCTGCGCTGTGGACCGTGTAGTTGCTTACGCGGTTATAGTTGGCTGTAAGCATATTGTTCCAGTGCTTGCCGTTCAGTCCGAACGACAGTCCGTAGCGCTGCTCGTTGTGCTTGGCAAGGCGCGCATTGAGATTGAGCGTCCATGGCTGTTGGCTCCGCTTGGTAATGATGTTGATGACACCGCCCGTAGCGCTACTGCCATAGAGGGCGGATGCAGCCCCTTTCACTATCTCTATGCGCTCCACGTTTTCCATGGTAAGGCGCGTGAAGTCCACGTCGTCCATCGTCTCGCCCGCCAGACGCTCGCCATCCACGAGGAAGAGCACGCCCTGTCCGCCGAAACCGGAGAAGTTGAGGTGCGTCTGCTGGTTCATGGCGTACGAGAACTCCACACCGGGCAACTCCTGCTGCAGCAGGTCCTGTACGTTGGTGGCATCGAGCTTGGCGATGTCCTTGGCAGTGATGACACGCGTCTGTATGGGAGTGTCCTTTAGAAACTTGGGCGTACGAGTACCTGTTACCACCACAGCGTCGAGGTCGAACTGCTTGCTGATGGAATCGAGGTAGGCATCGTAGGTTTGCGCCTGTGCCATGACGCCCAGAGGGCACATCAGTAATATGGAGGATGCTAATAGCTTCATGTCTTTCTCTTAGTAAGGATACTTATAGTTGATAGTGAGGTAGCACTTGATGCCTTTTGGCGACACGTAGTTAACCAGTTGCAGGGCAGCGTAGGTGCCGTCCTTTAGCCGCAGGATGAACACGTGGTTGTTGTGTGTGAAGGCTGGTGGCATGGGCGGTACGTCCATGGTGAGCCAGGACGACAGCACCTTGTTTATTTCTATGCCCTGCGACGGCACAAGGCTCTGCAACATGCGCGCCTGGCTGTCCCACACCTCGTTCTCCGACCATTCGTCTGCAGTAAACGTCTTGTCGTGGAAGGTGTCGCTGGTCTCGGGAAGCTCGTCCAACGAGGTGTACGTTGTCTCAAATACAGCTGCGCCGTTGGTGCGCACATTGTTGCGGTGTACGGCAAAGGTCCATGCTTCCGGTGCAGTTTGTGCAGCTGTAGGGGTATAGTACCTGAATTCGTTCTTCTTTATACCTGCACCGAATACGTCAAACCAGTACATGTACTGTCCCGGTTTCTTTGCCTGCGTGGCAGCAGCATGCCCTTCTTCAGTCTCGTCCTGGTTGCCTGTGGATTCCATCGGTATTGGATACGCAGTAAATTCTGTCTGCGCCTTCAGCAGTGCAGCAGAGTCGCCGTTAAGTTCCAGTTCGCGCAACTGGGCAAGGTCTACATAGTACCAGCTTGTCCAACTTGTGGCGTCTATCACTACCTGTCCTTGAGTAGGCTGCATTTTAGTCGGAATGATAACAGACTGTGGCTGGTCGTATATGCCGTCAAAAATGCCGTTGCAGGCAGTGAGCATCAACATGCCCACGCCTGCAACGGTATTCTTAAGATGATTCGTTATCGTTGTTTTCGTCATCTATTGTAGTTATAAATTGTATCGTTCTATAATGGGGAAACAGCAACGGATTACTTGTTGAAGTACTTCTTGCCGTTTACAATCACCACACCCTTGTAGCTTTCGTTTACCTGCTGTCCGCTGAGGTTGTACATCTTACCGTCAGCGTTTACTGTTTCGTCTGCGCTAACCGAAGAGATACCGGTAGTAGGAGCCTTGAAGGTGGAAGTGATTTGGAACGGCATCGTTCCCATATGGAAGTTGTTCAGGATTTCCGTAATGCTGGAACCGGAATACTGCACCAGGATGTCGTTGACCGTATTGTTATCGTTGTTGAATTTGTAATCGCCATCCATGGTTGCAGTACCGTTAGACTCTGCCTTAAAATGGAATGACAAATCGTCGCTTGCATAGTCGCGGTAGTAACCACCCTTTTCCTCATTATAGGTAAGTCCCTTCACTGTGTAAGTGCCAAGTGTGAGGTCTCCCATCAAAGTTTTAGTAAGCGTATAGGTAGGAATCTCTACGTCCACCTTCTCCTCGTCACCATCCTTGTACTTGCGTACATTATAGGTTACGCTGGCATTCTGGTAGTTTAGCTCGCCTCCTACAGACACATAAAGCGGAGCTGCAGTGACAGCCTTTACGTAGTACGCGTCAACAGTATAAGTCAAATCCAAAGGCATGTCACCATACTTGAACACAGCCTCGAGGGATATCTTGTTGTCTGCCATGCTGTAAGAGCCAGAGAGCTTACCGCTTACTGTTTTCTCTGCTCCGCTTTCATTGATTGTTGTAGAGAATTCCTGTTCGGTGAAAGTCACGAGGTGTGAAGCCATGTCCATGGTAAAGGCAGCATTCTCTACCGTAAAGGAAGGGATGGTTGGCATGGTTGGCATATTGGCGGCCTTCATAGAAGGGAAGGTGATGGAGCCTGTAGAACCTGATGTCATCAAGAATTTGATGGTGTCGCTCTCTGCGGCACTACTCATAGTCGATACAGCTACGTTCGATTTGCCGGTAAAGCTCATGGCGCCGTGCTGCTGCGCCATCATATTTGTTGCCGTCAATGCGGCAAAGATAAGAGTAAAGAATTTCTTCATGTTGTTTGTTATAGTTGTAATTGGTGATTATTCGTTTCCTGAAACCTCTTTTTCCTCAGCATTGTCCTTGGCATTATAGAACCAGAAACCGACGATGAGGGCGATGAATACCACGAGGATGGCTACCATCTCAACAACGTGATTGCCCGGGTCTACCCATATCTCCTTGAAGAATCCGTTGCGGGCGGCCACCTCTACGGTTGTCCAGAAGATGATGATAGTAGCGAGCGACATGCGGAGGTTCCTGCCCCAACTGCCTATGTGCAACTGCTTCTTGAACATCATAGCCGAACCTATCAGGCAGAGTATAGATACTGCGTAGGTAACGGGATGGTTGGAACCGAGGAATACGGGGTCGTAGCAGAACATGAGCACCAGGTACAGGCCCCACATCATGATGTTCCATTCCATGAAGGTGACAATACTTGCGTGGTGCGCCATCGGACGCAGCTCCACGTTTCCCTTCACGCCACAATGGTCCTGAATCCAACGGATAAAGTCGCATCCCGTACGGGTGCAGAACACGTACATCACCATGAACATCATCCACATGCCGAATGTGGCGGGCATGATAAGGTATTCGGGGCGTGAACCGCGGATTGCCTTCAAGTCGGTACGACTGTAGTCCTCCAGCGGTGTGCCGTTGATGGTAAAGGAATGGTTTACCCCAATGCCGTTAACGTACTCTGTGACAGTCTGTACAACACCATTGCCCACCAAATCGCAGTGGACGCCATAACGCTGTGCGTAATACGCCAGCAGAAACTCTACCCATCCTGTCCAGAAAAGCAGTGCACCCGTCATTCCGAAGATGGTCTGCTTGGTGTCTCCCTTTACAAATACTCCCCAGATGGTAATAACGAGTCCTACAAATCCCATGGCAAACGCCGAATAGTGCAGTACCGTAGGGGCTAACAGATGCTCCATGACAATCATGAGAGCATGGCCCAAAGGCATCAGTAACAAGATAATAAGCAAAGACCCTATTGTCTTGCCCAGATGTAATTGTTTCGTCATTGTTATAAAAAGTCGTCTGATTTAACGGGTTGCAAAGGTATGATTATTCTATAAAATACGCAATACCTAAAAATGAGGATTTTATGTTTGCGCTATTCATATTTCTTGTGGAAGGCAAACAAGCATGCCGCACCGGCCACGGCCAGAGGTACGCCCACCAGAGCAGGCCAGTTGAACCCCATCCCGAGGCTCACGGGAATGCCCCCGAAGAAAGCACCTGCCGCATTGCCTAAGTTGAATGCCGACTGTATGCAGCAGCCGCCCAGCATCTCGCCGCCCTCCGAGTGCTTGAGAATAAGAAACTGCTGGGGCGAGCTTACGCCGAAGAGGCACCCGCAGATGATGAACATCAGCGCTACAGAAACCCATCCCACGTTCGACAGGGCGAACACCAATAGCAGGGCCACTGCCGATACCATCTGTATGGTACCGGCTATGAGTCCCGGCTTGTAGCGGTCGCAGAGCTGGCCGCTCAGCAAGTTTCCTATTACCATGCCCATACCGGCAAACGCCATGAGAGCCGAGATGACGGAGGCATCGAAGCCGCCGTTGTGCTGCAGCAGCGGTGAGATGTAACTGAACCAGCAGAGTACGCCGCCGTTGCCGAAAAACGTTGCCAGAAGGATGAGCCACGGAGCCTTGTTGCGTAGAAAGCGGAACTGCGCCTTCATGCCGTTGTTGGGTAGTGCCTCTACGTTAGGCACCCAACAGCGTATGAGGATAAGGGTAAGGACCCCCAACAAGATGGATACATAGAAAGGCATGCGCCACGAGAACTGATGGCTCAGCATGGTGCCGAAAGGCACGCCCGCCAGGTTGGCCACAGTCATACCGGCGCACATCAAGCTCACGGCACTGGCTCCCTTGCCCTCGCGTGCCAGTTTTACGGCAATGATGCAGCCCACGCCGAAGTAGGCCCCGTGGGGAAGACCCTGCACCAGACGTGCCAAGAGCAGGGTGGAGTAGGTGGGGGCAAGGCTGGCGCCGATAGCCCCTATTGTCATTAGCGAGACGAGAAACAGCAGAATGTTCTTGGGACGGTATTTGTGCATGACGATGAGCGAGAACGAGCCCAGGCATACGCCGAGTGCATAGACCGAGATGAGGTGCCCGGCCTGGGGAATGGAGACGTGCAGGCTATTGGCGATGTCTACCAGAATACCCTCCATGATAAATTCGGCAATGCCCAGGGCGAATGTGCCGAGGGCGAGAGCAAAAAGACTTTTCTTCATTGTGTGTCGTGTGTGTGATAACCTATTGAAAAATGAATCCTGAAAATCGGCATTGTGCCTTTCGGGGTGCAAAATTACAAAAAAAGAGAAACATTCTCTTGGTACTTAACGGGAAAATACGTACATTTGCAAAAAAAGAAAAGTAGAAAAGCATGAATCGTGTCAAGAAACTTGTTGCACCCGTTATGGTAGGCCTTGTCCTCGCCTCTTGCGGCACCACGCAGACGGTGCCCCTTACCGGGCGCACTCATCGTATCTCTGTTTCCGACGAACAGGTGCTGAGCCTCTCCAGTCAGGAATACACCAAGTATATGGCATCGGCGAAGAAGTCGACCAATGCGCAGAACACTGCCATGGTACAGCGTGTGGGGCGCAAACTCGCCACTGCCGTAGAGACATACCTCAAGCAGAACGGCTATGCCGACGACGTAAAAAACTATTCGTGGGAGTTTAACCTGGTACAGGACAACAGTGCCAATGCGTTCTGTATGCCCGGCGGCAAAATAGTGGTGTACGAGGGACTGTTGCCCTACACCCGTGACGAGACCTCGCTGGCCATAGTCCTTGGGCACGAGATAGCCCACGCCGTGGCAAAGCACAGTGCAGAGCAGTTGACCAAGCAGCAGAGCCAGCAGACCGGCACCAGTATCCTCGGTACGGTGCTCAACCAGGCTGTAGGCAATGGTGTGGGCAGCGTGGCGAGTGCGATGGCAGGACAGTATTTCTCGTTCCGCAACCTGAAGTATTCGCGAGACAACGAGACAGAGGCCGACTACATGGGAATTATCTTCGCAGCCATGGCTGGCTACGACCCACAGCAGGCCATCCCCTTTTGGCAGCGTATGTCGCAAGGCAGCAGTTCTTCCAATAAGAGTGACATCTTCAGCGACCATCCCTCCGATGCCAAGCGTATAGCCGCCCTGCAGCAGGAAATGCCTACAGCCCTGAAGTATTACCAGGCAGCTACGTCGTCTTCCAAAACATCTGCATCGGGTAAAACGACAGTGAACAGCAATAGTGTAAAGAAGGTAAAGACGGTAAAGGCTTCAGACCTGTACGGTAAATAGTGCAAGCGAAAGTCTTGACCGTTACCCAAGCCAATACTAACGAAACAAAAACAAGAAAACTTATGCTCGATTACATTACGCAAAACCTATGGCTCTTCTGGACGGTGATAACCTTTGCCTGTCTCATACTGGAGCTTTCGTCCGGTGACTTCTATGTTACCTGTTTCGCCATCGGTGCCGTGGCCGGAATCATCTCGGCAGCAGCCGCACTGCCCTTCTGGGTGCAGGTGGTGGTATGGGCTGTCTGCTCGGTGCTCAGCATATGGCTGGTACGCCCGCGGTTGGTAAAACAACTGAGGCATGGGGGTGACCAGCGACGAAGCAATGCCGATGCCCTCATAGGACAGGTGGGCGAGGTGAGCCAGTGCATCGTAAAAGGAGGCCACGGCCGTGTAAAGTTGGACGGGGACGACTGGAAAGCTGTAGCCCCTACGGCTTCTGCAGATGTCGTTGTAGGCGCTAAAGTAAAGGTTGTAGACAGGGAGTCTATCATCTTGAGTGTAGTGCCTTTATCCTAATCGTGAGAATATAATTTAATTGATAATCCTTAAAAACCTTATCATCATGAACATCGGAATTTACGTACTGATAGCCATCGTAGTACTGGCTCTCGTATTCGTCAAGAAAACCATTGTCATTATCCCCCAAAGCGAGACGAAGATAATAGAGCGCTTGGGGCGCTATTATGCCACGCTCAAGCCAGGCATCAACATCATTATCCCCTTCATAGACCGTGCCAAGAACATCGTGAGCATGCGCAACGGGCGCTACACATTCACCGACAACATCGACCTGCGCGAACAAGTGTACGACTTCGATCGTCAGAATGTCATTACCAAGGACAATATACAGATGCAGATCAATGCGCTGCTCTATTTCCAGATAGTAGACCCTTTCAAGAGCGTATACGAGATAAACAATTTGCCCAATGCCATCGAAAAACTTACGCAGACCACCCTGCGTAATATTATAGGTGAGATGGAACTGGACCAGACGCTTACCTCGCGCGACACCATCAACACCAAGTTGCGTGCCGTTCTCGATGATGCCACCAACAAGTGGGGTATTAAGGTGAACCGTGTGGAGCTGCAGGATATTACACCGCCTGAGAGTGTGTTGATGGCTATGGAGAAGCAGATGCAGGCTGAACGCAACAAGCGTGCCACCATCCTTACTTCAGAGGGTGAGCGTGAGAAGCAACGCCTCCTCTCCGAGGGTGAGAAGGCTGCCATCGTGAACAAGGCTGAGGCTCTGAAGCAGCAGGCCATCCTCAATGCCGAGGGTGAGGCGACGGCACGCATACGCAAGGCTGAGGCTGAAGCCATAGCCATACAGAAGATAACGGATGCTGTGGGGCAGAGTACCAATCCGGCTAACTATCTCTTGGCGCAGAAGTACATCGGTATGATGGAGGATGTGGCTAAGGGCAAGGAAAGTAAGGTGGTGTACCTGCCTTACGAGGCCACCAATCTCCTCGGTTCCATCGGTGGAATAAAAGATCTTTTTAAAGGGTAAAAAATAAAAATAAAAAGATATTTGGTGTATTTCTAATGCAAGAATTAGAGAATTGAAGAATCTTTCTGTTCTCGGAATTAGTAAGAATTTCAAGAAATTCTGCTGACGAGCCGAGCTTTCCCGTAATTTTGTCTTTTCAGGATATTTAGGAGATTCTTAAATTCTCCAATTCTTGACCTATAATATTGAAACCAAAGTTTACCAACTTATTTTTTTATCGTTGCAAAGGGTAAAAGGTAAAAAAGTGCCGGATAAAATCAAAAAGACACAAAGAACTATCCGTCTAAAGAAGATGTTTAACTATGCGTGGAATTTTTAGAACACGCCATAATAATATGAAGAATATCTGTATTGTAGCTGGGGCACGCCCCAACATTATCAAGGTGGCTCCGCTTGTACGGGCCATTGTGCGTGCAAAGGAAGACGGCAAGGAAGTGGACTACCGTCTGGTGTATACGGGTAGCGCCGATGACGCTACGCTGGAAGACACGCTCTTCTCAGATTTGGGTATAGTGCGTCCTGACGAATGTCTGGGTGTCGACTGTGAGAATCTCAACGAACTGACAGGACAGGTGATGTCGCGTTTCGAAAAGTACCTGAAGTCGAACCCTACCGATGTCGTTGTCGTGGTAGATGACCTGGCATCGGCCATGGCCGTAGCCATCGTTACCAAGAAACAGGGCGTCCTGCTCGCACACATCGCTGCCGGTACGCGCAGTTTCGACATTACCATGCCCAAGGAGATAAACCGTCTCGTCATAGACGGCCTCTCTGACATGCTCTTCACGGCAGGTATCTCCAATAACAGTATCGCCAACCGTGAGGGCGCCGAACTATCACGTGTGTACATGGTGGGTAATGTGCTCATAGACAACATACGATTCTTGCAGCAGCGCATGAAGCGGCCGCCGCTTATGGATAAGCTGTCGCTGCAGGAAGGCAAGTACATCGTGCTGACACTTAACAGACATGTTCTTATCGACAATGTTGAAGAACTGCGTTCTCTTGTTGCGGTTGTGGCCGACGAGGCAGAAAAGGCCGGTGTGCCTGTTGTGGCACCCCTGCGCGGTAAGGCGCGTAAGGAAGTGGAGGCTATGGGCAAGGGCGTCCTCTTGCCAGATCCGCAGAGTTACCTCGACTTCAGTTACCTTACGGCCTCAGCAATGGGCGTCGTTACCGACTCGGGCAATGTGGCGGAGGAAGCCACCTTTAATGGTGTACCTTGCATAACGCTCAACAGCTACACAGAGCACATCGAGACCGTAAAGGTGGGTACCAACGAACTTGTGGGCGAAGATGCCGGAAAGCTGGCCTCAGCCATGCGCGCCATGTTGGATGGCAAATGGAAGAAAGCGGGTATTCCCGACCGCTGGGACGGACGATCCGCCGAGCGTATCCTCCAGACTATATTGTAAAATAAGTATAGGGAGATAGTCGTCAACATTCTTGCGGCTATCTCCCTTGTTTTTACGGCAAGTCTTTCTGGGTGGTTTTATGAAAACGCAGTAAAAGAGTAAGCGATGGTTTTCTGTGCGATTCGTGTACTGAAAATATGCCAAGTTTTTATTCCGTTGTTATCGAATACAAAAAAAGTGTGACACCAAAAAGGGTATCACACTTTTCGTTTTTATGGAGGTGCCTAGCGGAGTCGAACCGCTCTACACGGTTTTGCAGACCGTTACCTAACCGCTCGGTTAAGGCACCCTTTAGTATTCATTTCTGAATTGCGAGTGCAAAGGTAGCGCTTTTATTTTGTTCCACCAAATTTTTTCTGATGTTTTTTGTCACTTGCCTTGCATTTTTCGTAAAAGGCGCAGCCTGCACAGTGGTAATCCTTACATTTGCGGCTTTGTCTTATGGTCTTGGCAAAGCAAAAGGCGGCATACGCTATGCATGCCGCCAATATGGTTGCTATAATGGCGTATTGTATAGCCATTCCCTTTAGTCTATCCTACGGCATTGTAGCCGTTGGTGGAGTTCTTGCGCATAATGTCGCGGATAGTCATCTCCTTGAATCCCTCTGCACGGTGTTCGCTCTCCAGCAGCTCCTCCTCTTCTACGTCCTTGGCGGAACGGGTAAAGGTGAAAGCCTTGTACTTCAACTCAGCGATGGCCCATCCTACCAATGCTACGACCACCAGTGCTATAAATCCTATAAGTGCGTTCATTTTCGTCTGTATTTATTATAATAATGTATTATATTAATAATGTGTAGCTCGCCAGGAAGAGTTTCTGCTTAGTAGTCGTCATCGTCGGCAACACCGTCAGCATCGTCCAGTCCCAGATTTTCGGGTTCGTCGAACGTGGTGCGATAACTTTCTTCGGTCAACTTGTCATCGTCGAATGTGTCGTCATCATCGTCTGGGTCGTTGTAGTGGTCCTCTATCTCGGGTGCATCGTCATCATCCTCCTCGTCGATGTCCTTGTCGAGGAGGTCGTCATCCTCATCGTCCAGCTCGTCGTCACCAAACTTCATGCGTATCTTCTCCATGACCGGCTTCTCTTTGGCAAAGATTGCCTCGGTCCATGTACCCTTGGGAATTTCGAGTACCTCGAACCCGTCGTTCACCTTCTTCTCGTAAAGGCCGCCCGGCTTGTGCAGACGGTTTTGGGGCAGGGTAGTGGTGCTTATCTCGAAACCGCTCAGGATGATATCCTGTATGCTCTGTGGCAGACTGTCCCATCCACCGCCGAAGTTGCGGTCAAGTACCTCCATGAGCTTGGTGGCACTGATGTGGCGTATGTTCTCGTAGGTGAGGTCGGTGACGCGCATGATGGGGCGCTTTTTGATGGCGTACTTCGTCTTGCCTTCGCCCAATGCGAACGTGCCGATTTTGAAGCCACGCTGTATGTATTTGTCTATCACTTCGGGGCGGTCAACCTTGATGGGCTCTATCTCGAAGGCGCTGCGTATGACGTCCAGATAGCGGTTCTGGTTGTCTTTCAGGTCAGAGTCTTTTTCCGCGGCCTCCCATAGGCGGAACACGTCGTTTTCCTGTAAGTCCCAGGCTCCGCTCTTGGTCAGTGTCTTGAGTGTCAAAGCTTTTTCTTTCTTCATCGTTTTCTCATTTGTTTATGGCTGCAAAAGTAAATACTATATTTCTAATATCCAAATTTTATCTGCGATTTTTTGGGAAAAAGTCTTCTTTTGTGTCGTGTCTCGTTTTTTTTCATTACCTTTGCATGTCACGAACATAGAAACGCCGTTTGGGCAACAAAATAACGTAAGTAGGTGCTCAGAAAGATGATGCTATCTCGAACGGGCTATCCTGCTTAATCTGTATGTACAAAGAATATAGAATACTTACTTATATAACATATGAGTGAACCATTGGCAGAGAGAATGAGGCCGCGTTCGCTGTCCGACTATGTGGGGCAGCGCCATCTGGTGGGCGAGGGAGCCGTGCTACGCAAGATGATAGATGCGGGGCGCATATCCTCCTTCATACTCTGGGGGCCTCCGGGTGTGGGCAAGACCACGCTGGCACAGATAGTGGCACAGACGCTGCAGGTGCCTTTCTTTACGCTCAGTGCGGTAACGAGCGGCGTGAAGGATGTGCGCGAGGTGATAGAGCGTGCCAAGAGCGGCAGGTTCTTCAATTCGGCTTCGCCCATCCTCTTCATCGACGAGATACACAGGTTCTCCAAGAGTCAGCAGGACTCGCTGCTCGGTGCTGTAGAGAAAGGCGTGGTGACGCTCATAGGTGCCACCACGGAGAATCCCTCGTTCGAGGTGATACGCCCGCTGCTCTCCCGCTGTCAGCTCTATGTGCTCAAGTCTCTTGACAAGGACGACCTGGAGGAGCTGCTCCGCCGGGCTATAGCAAACGATGCCGAACTGAGCAAGAAGCACATCGTGTTGCAGGAGACTGATGCCATGCTGAGATACAGCGGAGGAGACGCCCGCAAGTTGCTCAACATACTGGAGCTCGTTGTCGAATCGGCTGGAACGGACGATGTCGTGATAACGGACAGCATGGTGGAAAACCAGTTGCAACAGAATCCCCTTGCCTACGACAAGCAGGGTGACATGCATTACGACATCATCTCTGCCTTCATCAAGAGCATACGCGGCAGTGACCCAGATGCGGCTCTCTACTGGATGGCGCGCATGATAGAAGGAGGAGAAGACCCGCAGTTTATTGCACGCAGGGTAGTAATCAGCGCTTCGGAGGACGTGGGACTTGCCAACCCCAATGCCCTGCTCCTTGCCAATGCAGCCTTCGACACGGTGATGAAGATAGGATGGCCCGAGGGGCGCATCGCACTGGCTGAGGCTGTGGTGTATCTGGCCACAAGTCCCAAGAGCAACAGTGCCTACTTGGCAGTTGATGCGGCACTGGCAAAGGTGCGCCAGACGGGCAACCTCCCTGTGCCGCTGCATATCCGCAATGCGCCTACCAAGCTGATGGCACAGCTGGGCTATCATGACGGGTACAAGTATCCGCACGACTATCCCGGTCATTTCACACCGCAGCAATACCTGCCCGCAGAACTCACCGGAAGCCGTTTCTGGCATGCGCAGCATTCGCCCGCAGAAGAAAAGCTCTACCAATGGATGCTCAGTTGTTGGGGAGACCGGTTCAAATAAGTCGTGTAGAAAGCAAGGTATGCATGGTTGGATTTCCCTAAATACGCATGGCACACTATGCGACATTTAGGATACGCCTTTACTCTTAACAAACTGATACTGCCCCCCTGGAAGGGAGCAAGTCAACAATCAAGACAATGATAAGCAAAGATCCTGAATTTATGTCGAACCTTCTTAGGTTCATAGAGTTTATCGGAACGTTCGCCTTTGCCCTTTCGGGTATCAGACTGGCAGCCAGCAAACATTACGACTGGCTGGGCGGATTCGTATGCGGTGTGGCCGTGGCTGTGGGCGGCGGTACCATACGCGACATGATGCTCGGCGTGCGTCCGTTCTGGATGCTCAGTCCTATCTATGTGGTGTGTACGCTCTTGGCGCAGGGGGTGGTTATCGTCTTCCACAGCTATCTGAAACGCCTGGACAACACATGGTTCCTCTTTGATACCTTAGGCCTGGCTCTGTTCAATATCGCCGGTATACAGAAGACGCTTGCCTGTGGACTGCCCTTCTGGGTGGCCATCATCATGGGGTGTGTAACGGGTGCGGCAGGCGGCGTTATCCGCGATGTCCTGCTCAACGAGGAGCCAGTCATATTCCGCAAGGAAATCTATGCCATGGCGTGTATCCTCGGAGGTGTAGTCTATTGGGGGCTGTCTGTGCTGGGGGTAGACATCTTTATTGCAGCTGTGGTTTCTTTTGTTGTAGTCTGCACCATTCGACTCGTGGCGGTAAAGTACCACATATCGCTGCCCAAACTCAGAGACGAGGAGTAGGAAGGGTGTTCTTTCCGCCCAAGTCACTTGGCAATAAGATATAGTCTCATTTGTCAACGA
>CAVCGV010000077.1:0-14691 GCA_963601815.1 bacterium | reverse complement strand
TTCAGCCCGTCGTTGGCACTGTTTACCGTTGGTTCAGCCCGTCGTTGATGAATGCGTTACATGATTCTCGAAAAAACTGCTCAAGTTATTTTTTACACGTTACTAAACTTCTCGTTTGCGTAGTACGCGCATAGACGAACATACCTGCATAGCGTAACGAAAGTACGAAATCCGCCACCAAAGGATTTTTTAGAACCCGCCTATAACTTAACGGTAGAGATATCTACCAAATTGTTGACGATGGCATAGATAGTGAGACCCGCCGGGGAGTGTATCTGCAACTTGCGTGCTATGTTGCGGCGGTGGGTAATGACCGTATTGATGGAGATGAAGAGATGGTCGGCTATCTCCTTGTTCGTCATACCCTGTACCACAGCAATGATAACGTCGCGCTCGCGGTCGCTCAACTGCTCTTCGCTCTGCGGAGCCTGGTTTATCATGTTGGAAATCTTGGCACTCACATCGTTCTGCTTCAGCTTGCGTTCCTCGTTGCGTATGGCTGGTATGAAAATTTCCTCCTCCACAAGCGAGTGCTGGTTGAGCCACTCCTCATTATTATATATGTCGTAAAGCGTGGCACTGAGCTGGTTGTTGTGCAGTCCGTCGGAAGGCAAATACTTGATAATGATGTTCTTCAACTCCTTCAGTTTCTGGTCCACCTGCCCGTGGTGCTTGGAGAATGTCTCTATATCGAAGCCTGCCGTTGCCGTACCGTCTATGAGAGCCTGTACGTAAGGGAACACCGTCTTCTCCTCATACTTCATATGGTTGGTGATGCTGTGCGCATACTCGTCATAGAGTCTGAGGATAAGGCGTGCCAGATTGTCGTTCTCATCGAGCGCGTCCACCAACTCTTTACGAATAAAAGGCAACTGGAAATCAATGTAATAGGCATGCGAAGCCTTGAGATAATGCAGCAAGGTAGAAATGGAAAGGCGGTCGGCATTGTCATACTCCTTATACCCATTTATAGTGAAGTTTACCACAGCGAGAAAGGTATATGTGTCCACATTCTGCTCATCGCACACCTCACGTACGGTCTTGTCTCCAAAACCGAGGTTGATACCGAAACTGCCCAAACTCTGGAGGATATTGTAATTGTCACGGATAATGCTGATCATCTTGTCGTCAGCCTCATACATCTTCTGATTCTTCATCTCTTGTCTCTATGTTAAATTGCCCCGCCATATGCGTGCATCTTCTGAAGGCCATCATGCCCTTCATAAACCAAACGCACAGTACGTGACATCCACAATGTTTCTGTCTTAGACGTGGCAAAGTTACAAAATTCTTACGGAACACGCAATACCTACTAATGGGGATGACTCCGTTTACTAACTTTTAAGTATTGCAAGGTTTTTTAATTACCAGTACCTTTGCACCCGAAATCGAAAGAGGGAGAGCGGCGATGATTGCCACTCCCGATCGGCGGAGCGCAAGTTCCTATGTCGAGACCGCAATGAGCAACCGCCCCCTTTTCTTTTTCACAAAGCCTCTCTTATTTATACACACTGGGGCAAAAACAAGAATTTTAGA
This sequence comes from bacterium, assembly GCA_963601815.1. Classification (GTDB taxonomy): domain Bacteria; phylum Bacteroidota; class Bacteroidia; order Bacteroidales; family Bacteroidaceae; genus Prevotella. Next base: position 13,155 of record CAVCGV010000077.1, on the reverse strand, counting down.
GATAACACAACAAACAAAAGAATGAATATTTTAAGAACAGGACTCATGTCGGCAGCACTGCTTGCCGGCATCGCAAGCGCAAACGCTCAGGTAGTGGCTGCAGACAGCGTCTACCAGCACTCCAAAGGCAACAGACTCAGTGTCGGCGGATACGGTGAAATTGCCTACGCACGTAACTTCTACAGTGACAACCCCAGCCGTTACAGTTTGGCTGACGAGCACAAGAACGACCCCAGCCACGGACGTTTTGACATTCCACACGCAGTTATCTATGTAGGTTACGACTTCGGCAAAGGCTGGACAATGGGTACCGAGATAGAGTTTGAGCACGGCGGTGTAGGCATGGCTTACGAGAAGGAAGACGAAGAAGGCGGCGAATGGGAACAGGAGACCGAGAAAGGCGGCGAAGTGGAACTGGAGCAGTTCTGGATTCAGAAGTCGTTCGGCCGTTGGGCAAACATCAAAGCCGGTCACATCGTGGTTCCTGTAGGTCTGAACAATGCATACCATGAGCCTCTTAACTTCTTTACCGTATATCGCCCTGAAGGTGAGAACACTATCCTGCCAAGCACATGGCACCAGACAGGTATCAGCTTCTGGGGACGTGCCAAAGACTGGCGCTATGAAGTTCAGTTCCTTGCCGGTCTCAACGCCAACAACTTTACCAACACTGGTTGGATAAGCAAAGGTCCCGGCAGTCCGATGGAGTTCGAGATTGCAACCAAATACGGTGGGGCATTGCGTATAGACAACTACAGCATCAAGGGCTTGCGTATCGGACTGAGCGGATATTACGGCCACAGCATAGGAAATGCCTACCCTGTAAACAAGGACGGCGTGGATTCCAAGTATAAGGGCAATGTACTGGTAGGGGCATTGGACTTCACCTACAACGACCACAACTGGATAGTACGCGGACAGGCAGACTACGGTTATCTCGGTGATGCAGAGCAACTGAAGTACATCTCTGACCGCCGCGACAACAAGTCGCCCCACCACCACACGGTATCCGTATCTAAGAATGCCTTTGCATACGGCATAGAGGCAGGATATGACGTCTTCTCCCAGATAGAGAAACTGCGCAGGGACAAGCAGAAGTTGTATGTCTTCGGACGCTACGAGCACTATAACCCGTATGCTTCCAATTCGAACAACACATCATACGACTACACCAACGTAAAGCGCATGGCAGTGGGTATCAACTACTTCCCTCTGAAGCAGATTGCCATCAAGGCAGAATACTCACACCGTTTCCTTGACAAGATGTACAACAATGAGCCTTCCATCAACATCGGTGTAGCCTACGAAGGATGGTTCCTGTAAAAAACAATGCCACAAAATCAATTAAACCAAAAATAAACATGAAAAAAGTATTTAGAAGCGCAGTAATGCTTATGGCAGCAATCGTTCTGCCTATGGGATTTACTGCTTGTAGCAGCAGTGATGACAGTTCCACTGATCCTTACAAAGATGCAACCTATGGTCAGAATGCCATCAATTCTTGCCAGGACGTACAGAACAATTTGACAAAGGCAAAGCAGGCCATCATCGGAGCAAACCTTACAGAAGAGCAGACCGACTATCTCAACAAATGTATTGCCGGTTTTGTAGATGACGTAGTTGTTCCTACATATACCGAGCTTGGCGACGCCGTAGAAGAGATGCACACAGCATTGGGCACACTGTCCGAGACAGAGATTACTCAGCAGAACGTAAACGATGCATGTACAGCATTCAAGAAGGCACGTAAGCTCTGGGAGCAGAGTGAGGCATTCCTTGGCGGTGCAGCCAGCACGTTCGGCATTGACCCGCATATCGACACATGGCCATTGGACCGTAATGCACTTTTGAGATATTTCAACAACACCCCAACAGCAGATATCGATGACGAGTCTTACTTGGGTTTCCATGCGCTTGAGTTCATTCTCTTCCGCGACGGTCAGCCTCGCAAGGTTGCCGAATTCCAGGGCTATGACACCTACAAGGATTTCACTGCCATCAGTGGCATTTTAGAGTTGCAGTATGCAGAGAATGTAATCGAAGACCTTTTGGTCCATGTTTACGAATTGCAGTGCTCATGGCAGGACAACCCAGACGAATCACGTCTTGCTAAAGTAAAAGATGCTGATTTGAAATTCAGAACCCCAGACAAAGGAAAGTCTTTCGGCTGGAACATCAAGAACTACGGCGACAACTCAAGTACATTCAGCGACCTGGCTGGCGCCATCAATCAGATTCTGTCAGCTGACGAAGGAAGTGCATTTGCCATTGCCAATGAGGTAGGTAACAAGAAGATTGCCAATCCTTTCACCGGCGGCTACATCAGCTATGTTGAGTCTCCTTACAGCTACAACTCTATCACTGACTTCCAGGACAATATCCGCAGTATCGAGAATGTATGGTATGGTGGCCGCAACGGTGCTTCTTCAAATGCTGATTACAGTTTCCATGGCTTCTTTGCCAAGTACTATCCCTCTTTGGGCAAAGCTGTAGAAACCTCTATCTCTGAAGCCATCAGCAACATCGGCAAAATGCCAAGCCCATTCGTCAAGTATATCAGCATATACCACAACAAGGTATTCGAGGATACTCCCATCGAGGATATTCCTGAAAATTAATCAAAACCTTCATTGACAACACATAATAACACTCTCCATTTGCCACCGAAGCAGATGGAGAGGTTTTACATCTAAGAGCATCAAGATTTACAACACATAAAAAATGAATTATTTTAAGACAATCAACAAGATGACCATCATCGGACTTATGATGAGTCCGGCATTGATAGGTTGTTCTTCCGACCCTGTATCAGACAGTAGCGAAGACGGAAACAAGCTGACACCTGCCGAAAACAAATTCGGTCAAGCCACAGGCAACTTTACTGCAGAGGAATGGTATCCCGGAGGCGAACTGGGCACCACTACCAACCGCAGCTATTCTGCCACCACAGTACCTGTAGACGAAGATGCAGAAATGACAGCAAGCTTCAACCGTGGCGAAGATATGTTCGAAAAAGTTTATACCTTCAATGACGAACCGCGCAAGGGTCTGGGACCAGCCTGGGTACGCAACAGCTGCCTGAAGTGCCACCCCTCTTACGGACACGGCAAACGTCAGACAGAATACAAGGCTGCAACAGAAGGCAACGGTTACCTCCTTGTCATCTACCATCCTGAATATGGTACCACTTCGGACGGCGTAACATATACTACCAACAACTCAAGTTACATATCGGAAGTAACAGGTATGCCACAGACAGTAGCTATGGCTCCGTTCAACGCTCCCATCGACGAAAGTGGTATCCATATTACTTGGCCATATGTAGAATCTATGCCAAGTGGACTGGCTGAGTACGTGGGAGACCACACCTTCAAATTCCCTGACGGAGAAACATTCAGCCTGATTTATCCTGAAGTAACAATAGACGCTACCGCTTTCAATACAGACCCTATTCCTTCCAACTATGAGGTTCGTCTGGAATCTACCATCGGGGTCTATGGTACAGGACTGCTCGACGCCATCGACCAGGACGACATGAAAGCACAATACCAGCAAGAAGCCAACTACGGCGTAGAACTGAACCCCAACATGTGGGACAAGACTGCTAACGACTGGGCCAGCAGCGCATGGTACACACTGGCAGACGGTACTAAGAAAATCAAGAAGTTTACCTACGCCATGACACGTGCATCCTTGCAGGACGGCCCTGGTGCCAACGCCATCTGGAACATCACAAACGTGACACGTTCCGACCGCCACTACCTGTACTCTACTCCGGCATGGGCAAAGAAACAGTCTGAAGATACCGAGGTCATCAACTATATCAAGACACACGGAAACGTAGAATCTTCTGTCCTTTACCCATACTATGCTGACGGTACAGACGAAGGCATCAAGCAGAGAGTATACGACATCTTAAGCTGCAACTCTGCCAAGACCAACGAACAGACACAAGCTTTCGAAAACTACCTGTTCAAGGGTATGCCTTACAACGGGCAGGAAGAGCAGAGCGACAGAGACTACTACGAGTTCATGGTTTGGCACCGTGGTCTTGCTGTGCCTGCAGCACGTAACCTCGACAATGCACAGGTGCAGCGCGGCAAGGAGCTGTTCAACCAGATAGGTTGCCAGTACTGCCACCGTCCGTCATGGAAGACAGGTGCAGACAACTACTGGGTAGACAACAGCATCAAGGCTTACGCACAGAGCATCGGCAAAGATCCCAACACCATGTTGCCTAAATATGCCAACCAGACCATCTGGCCATACACCGACCTGGTTCAGCACCGTCTGTTCATGAAGAACGACATCCGTACAGGATGGTGCCGCACAACACCTCTCTGGGGACGTGGCTTGTCACGCGAGCTGACATTCGCAGACGACAGACTGCACGACTGCCGTGCACGCAACGTAGTCGAAGCCATTATGTGGCACGGTTACAGCAAGGACAGCCAGGCTTATGGAGCTACCAAGAAGTTCTATAACCTGCCCAAGGCTGACCGCGACGCTGTAGTGGCATTCATCAATGCCATCTAAAAAAAAGCAAGAAACTTATAAGCGTGTCCTAAACTTCTTAGAATGGTTTTAGGACACGCCATAGCCGAACAGCCAAGCCAGTAATGACTTGGCTGTTGGTTTTTCCGCCCCTACAACAAACTTACACAAATGCTTGTATCTCTCAGAATAAAGCCGTAACTTTGCAAAAGGACAATATAACAAAGCCGGACAAGAACAAAAACATTCGCTCGTGTGAAATTCGTATTCTGAAAAATATACAGGGTTCCTATTTCATCGTTGCGCAGCTACTATTTTATGGTAAAAAAGATTATTTCCATCCTTTATATCCTTGTGCTCGTATTTATGGCCACTGCCACTGTTGTGGAGAAAAGCCAGGGCACAGACTACGTCCATGCCCATTACTACGGCGCATGGTGGTTTATACTGATTTGGGCTGTGATGATTGCCCTCGGTATCTTCTACATCGTCAAGCGAAAAGTAAAGGCCGTCTCGACACTGGCACTCCACCTTTCCTTCGTCATTATCCTTGCAGGTGCGCTCCTCACGCATGTCTCTGCCAAAAGGGGCATGATACACCTGCGCATCGGACAACCTACCGATACCTACATCACACAGAACGGAGAACATGGCATGGCGGAAGAGAAACTGCCGTTCACACTCTGCCTGCAGAAATTCGAGGCAAAGATGCACGACGGCACGGAGGCTGCAGCCGACTACACGTCGATGTTTACCGTCACAGACGACAATGTGAAAAGCGAAGGCGAGGTATCGATGAACAACATTTACTCTCACCGAAACTACCGGTTCTACCAGTCGTCCTACGACGAGGACGGCAGGGGCAGTGTACTTGCCATCAATGCCGACCCCTACGGCATCCCTGTTACATACACGGGGTATGCCCTGCTCTTTATCGCCCTGGTGTGGATGCTCATAGACCCTAAGGGCAGTTACCGCAAAATCCTGAAGAGTCCGTTGCTGAAGAAGGGTGCCCTAATGATACTCCTGGCATGGAGCATGGGGTGTCCGCAAAGCATAAAGGCGGAAAGTACGACGGATAACATACAGAATGCCGTCCTTCCCAAAGAAACCGCAGAGAAGTTTGGCGAACTGAACATTCTCTACAACGACCGCATCTGTCCGGTACAGACATACGCCCTCGACTTCTGCAAGAAGATATACGGGGCACGCAGCTACAAGGGACTTACCGCCGAACAGGTGCTTACCGGCTGGATATTCTACGGCGAGGTATGGGCCAGCGAACCTTTCATCAAGATAAAGGGCGGTGCACTGAAAGACGCCATGGCGCTGCCCGACTATTGCAGCATGAACCAGTTTTTCAACCGCGATATGGGAGGATACACCATAGGACGGTACGTACAGGAATACTATCAGGGAGCTCAGGACAAATTTCACCAGCAAGCAGCTGACATTGACAGCAAGCTGCAGCTTATCATGGACCTGCGCCACGGTGTGTCACTCAAAGTTTTGCCCTACACCTTCACCACGAACGTGAAGAACACCAAGGAGCATACTTTCATCAAGGCAGGTACCACCACCTGGTTTTCGCCTACCGACAAACTACCTCTTGGCGTTGAAAAGGAGCATGCACTCTATATTGGCAATGTGTTCGGTCTATTGTATGAAGATGTGAAGGCGGGCAACATGGACCGCGTGAACGAGTTCTTCGTCAAAATGAAGAAATACCAGGAGGTAAGTGGCGGCAACTCACTACCCTCCTCTACACAGTACAAAGCAGAACGTATCAACAACACCTTCCCCTTTGCCACCATCCTCTTTATGGTAAACCTTTCGTTGGGTTTCATCGCTCTCTTCTATACCATCTACCGCATGACTAAGAAGAGGACACTGAAGAGTTTAGACATCGCCCTTCCCACGCTTTTGACTTTGTCGTTCTTGACATTGACCTTCGGACTGGCAGTGAGATGGATTATCAGTGGCAACGTTCCGCTCTCCAACGGCTACGAAACGATGCTGAGCGTGGCATGGACGGTGATGCTGATAGCCCTCCTCATGCAGTTGCGTATCCGCATCGTGATGGTGTTCGGTTTCCTGCTGTCGGGCTTCTTCCTCCTTGTAAGCCACATCAACCAGATGGACCCCGCCATCGGCCAGATGATGCCAGTACTAAACAGTCCGTTGCTCAGCATACACGTCAGCATCATCATGATGAGCTACGCGCTGTTGTCGCTCACGTTCCTTTGCGGCATCATGGGCATCTGCATGCGTTCTCACGGAGAAGAGATGCAGGTATTGAGCCGTCTCTTCCTTTACCCAGCCCTTACCACACTGGGGATAGGCATCTTCATCGGTGCCATTTGGGCAAACGTCAGTTGGGGCAACTACTGGAGTTGGGACAGCAAGGAGACATGGGCGCTGATTACTTTTATGATATATGCGGTGGTAGTACATACGCAGAGCTTGCCGCTCTTCCGCAAGCCCCTCGCCTATCACATCTACGTTACGCTCGCCTTCCTGAGCATTATCATGACATACTTCGGGGTAAACTACTTCCTTACGGGTATGCACTCGTACGCATAAGAAAAAAGTAAAAACAACTCGATACGTTTTGGACTTTCAGCCAAGGAGGTACGGCGAGGGCACTGTACCTCCTAATAAAGGCAATCGATAATCTCCCCCTGGACTATATGTAGCTTACAGCCCGTAAACAGAAAGAGGGTGTGTCTGTTTTGACACACCCTCTTCACTTAATATCCTTGTTTTTTGCTCTTACTTAGCATAAGCTACACTGCGAGTCTCACGAATGACGGTAATCTTAACCTGTCCGGGATAAGTCATCTCGTTCTGAATCTTGGTTGCGATCTCGTCAGAGAGCTTTGTACTCTCCTCGTCATTCATCTTATCGGCACCGACGATGACGCGAAGCTCACGACCAGCCTGGATAGCGTAGGTCTTGGTAACACCAGGATAACTCATGGCAATCGCTTCAAGGTCGTTCAAGCGCTTGATGTAAGCTTCCACAATCTCACGGCGAGCACCGGGACGTGCACCAGAGATAGCGTCACAAACCTGGACGATAGGAGCCAACAATGTGTTCATCTCCATCTCGTCGTGGTGGGCACCGATAGCATTGCAGATATCCGGTTTCTCCTTATACTTCTCTGCTATCTTGGCACCATAGAGTGCGTGGGGCAGTTCGCTCTCCTCGTCTGGCACCTTACCGATATCGTGCAACAGACCGGCACGCTTTGCCTTCTTGGGGTTCAAGCCCAACTCTGAAGCCATAACGGCACAGAGGTTGGCTGTCTCGCGGGCGTGCTGCAAGAGGTTCTGACCATATGAAGAACGATACTTCATCTTACCGATGATGCGAATCAACTCAGGGTGGAGACCATGGATACCGAGGTCGATAGCGGTACGCTTACCTGTCTCGATGATTTCATTGTCCAACTGCTTCTTCACCTTTGCCACTACTTCCTCAATACGTGCAGGATGGATACGGCCGTCGGCCACCAACTGGTGCAGGGCCAAACGGCAAATCTCACGGCGTACAGGGTCGAAGGCTGAGATAACGATAGCCTCGGGGGTATCGTCCACTACGATTTCCACACCTGTGGCAGCCTCCAGGGCACGTATGTTACGGCCTTCACGACCGATGATGCGTCCCTTCACCTCGTCATTGTCGATATGGAACACACTGACTGAGTTCTCTATAGCCGTCTCGGTAGCCACACGCTGTATGGTCTGTATCACTATCTTCTTGGCCTGCTGGTTGGCATTGAGCTTGGCGTCGTCCACTATCTCGTTGATATAGCTGGCGGCATCGAGCTTGGCCTGGTCTTTTAGACTTTCCACAAGACGCTGCTTGGCCTCCTCAGCGCTCAGACCTGAGAGTTCTTCGAGCTTTTCCTGCTCCTGCTTCTGCATCTTCTCCAGTTCCTGCTGCTTGACAGCGAGAAGTTTCTTCTCGTTTTCGATGCGCTGCTGGTTCTGGTCGAGTTCCTGCTGACGGCGACCCAGATTCTCCTGACGCTGGTTCAGGGAGATTTCGCGCTGTTTCAGCTTGTTCTCACTCTGCTGAATGCGGGAGTTGCGCTGCTGCACCTCCTTTTCAAGTTCAGCCTTCTTGTTCAGGAATTTCTCCTTTACCTCGAGGAGTTTCTTTTCCATTACTACGTCTGCCTCTTTATTGGCAGCGTCGATCATCTCCTTATATTTTCCTGTAAGTACATACCGGAAGATCAAGAATCCCGCTGCACCTCCCAAAATGAGAGCTACAAGGGCAATTATGATTGTTGCTATCATCTATTATTATATAAAAATGTTACTAAAAAACCCGTTTCGCGACAGTCTGGCAGAGCGAAGAAATGTCATATCGCCGACATGTAAAACCATGTCGTCGACACGAAAAGCCACATCACGCCATGGACGGAGCGGACACAAGAGGACATTTGCCGCCACCTTTTCACTTCAGTACATCCTCTATCTCGGTAGTCAACCGGGTGAGGACATCGAGGAAGGGGACAGTATCATTACGGTCGGCCTCTTTCTCATACCTCAAGGCTACATCGATGAGCGACATGTAGAGAATTTCCTTGTCGCTCTTCCTGCCTTTGAAAATCTTGGCGTACGTATTGATAATCTCGTTTATCAGTTTGCCGGCCTTACGATAGCACTCCTCGTCTTCACGGGGGATATTGACGGTAAGGTCCGTATCGTATATGTGCAACCTGATGGTTAGTTTATCTTGTTCCTGTTCTGCTGCCATAGCTTTTCCTAATCGCTCAATAGCGTGATACACTTGTTGACATCGCGGATGAGTTTGGCGATACGTTTCTGTGCGCCCTCCATGTCAGCATCCGAGATGGTCATCATCTTCGCCATCTTGAGACTGTCATAATCGTGTTGAGCCTGAGTCAGCTTATCCTGCAATTCCTTTATCTGGGCATCGCGCTCGTCCACCATGGCATAAAGCTCCTCATTCTCCTTCTTGACCTCGTCAAACTTGAGAATCATCTGCCTCACGCGTGTAGCAAACGTATTGATAGTTTTCTCGTTAATGCTCATTTTCCACTTGTTTTAATTGCCAGCCGCAATTTTGTTTTATGTGCCCGCCACTTATTTGCCCATCTTGGACTTGGCCTTCTCCACATCCTCATCGGAAGGACGCGGCTCTTTCTTGGCAAGCATCAGCACCTGATAGGAGAAGTCGGTAACCCACTTCTGGCTGAAACCGAGACGCTTGTCCAACTGGCGCAACTGCATGACAGTCTTAACGACGCTGGCATCACTGAAGTCGTTCTTGTTGAAGATATCGGCTACTGTCTTCTCGGTCATACCGTAAAGTGCCTTCTTCATGAATCCCGGCAGACGGAGCTTGAATTTCATGAGGTTACCCATGAGCATCATCAAGTCCTGCGTAAAGGTCTGGAACTGTACCAGATATACATTCACATCCTGCATCTTGCGGCAGTTCTTGCGTATGCTCTGGTCTACCTCCTTGAAGAACTCCTCGTCTGTAGAATAGATATTCTTCATCATCTTTCTGACGTGAGCCTTCTCGCCTACACCCAGTTTATTGTTGGCTGTAGGAACATGGAGCGTCGCCTTGAACATGCGCAAATCGGGCAACATGGCCAGATTGGTAATGTTCAACTGCGCTGCCAATGCTGCCTGGAAATACACGCGCACAAGCGTCATGTAGTCTTCCATGCCTCCTACTTTGGTCTCTTCGGCTTTCTTGCCGAATAGCTTAGAGAATATTCCCATTTATTTAGTTAGTTTATGCGTTTCGTTAAAATTATTTTGCAAAAATACAACAAAAAAGCAAAATACCCAAATCACAATGGTGTTTTTTACGCTAAAAGATATTTTTTTGAAGTCAAGGAGCATTTTTCTCCCTCCTATATATATGCATTTAATAAAAAAGATGTAACTTTGCCACGCTTTTAGTAATTGGCCGATAAGAAAAACAACCAAATAAGCTACATACAGATCGCATATGAACACAAACTACAAAGGTAACAAGCTCGTAAAATGGCTGGTTATTATGACGGACTTTATCATCCTGAACATAACCATATTAGCCTTCACCGCTCTCATGCCCGACATCTTGCCGAAATTCTTTGATGTTGCCACCAAGCTAACCCTTCTGCTTGCCAACATGGCTTTGTTAATTGCCGAGCTGTGCTATTCCACGGTTCTCCATATCCGTACGATCAGCCTGCTTGACATCGTCAAGCGTACGTTCAATCTGGCAGTTTTTACTACAGCCATACTGTTTATCTTGATACACCTTACCTGCAATGGAGGGGGACTGTTCAACTTCTGCTTCATATTCCTGGCAACATTCTATACGTTCCTCATCATATCGCGATACTGCGAAAGGGCGCTACTGAAGTATGTCCGCACCAAGGGACACAACGTCAGGACGGCACTCTTAATAGGTAACGACCAGGCACTGCTCGACATGTACCATAACCTCATGGAAGACCCGAGCAGGGGTTACCGCATCAAGGGCTACTATGCAGACGACCCTATCAACCATTGCCCTACAGAGTTACTTCATCTCGGCACAATAGACGACCTGAACAAGCACATAGATGCTACTATAGACACTACAATACACGGCACACCGGTAGAAACGCATGAGGTATACTGCAGTTTGTCGCACAACGACTCGGACGAGATTTTCAAGATAGTGCAGTTCTGCAACAAGAACGTGATACACTTCTACTACGTACCACGTGCTTTCGGTAAATACCAGCTGAACCTGAGACCGAAGATGCTGATGGGCACGAATGTCTACTCCAGTCACAGCGAACCGCTGAACAATACAGGTAACAAGATGCTGAAACGTGCTTTCGACATAGCCGTGAGCGGCACCGTCTGCCTCTGCATGTTGCCGTTCATACCCATCATAGCACTCATCATCAAGATGCAGAGCCCCGGACCGTTGTTCTTCAAGCAGGACCGCACGGGTCTGAACGGCAAGACCTTCAAGTGTCTGAAGTTCCGCTCCATGCACGTAAACAAGGATGCGGACAAGGCGCAGGCCACCAAGGACGACCCGCGTAAGTTTGCCTTCGGTAACTTTATGCGCAAGACCAACATAGACGAGTTTCCACAGTTTATCAACGTACTGAAGGGTGACATGAGCATCGTAGGACCTCGCCCGCACATGCTCTATCACACCGAGATGTACGGCAAACTGATAGACAAGTACATGATACGCCACTTCTCCAAACCGGGCATCACAGGATGGGCACAGGTTACCGGCTACCGGGGCGAGACACGCGAACTGTGGCAGATGGAGGAACGCATACGCAGAGACATCTGGTACATCGAGAACTGGTCGTTCTGGCTCGACCTCCACATCATCTTCCTTACAGCCAAGAGTATCATCTTCCCAGACAAGAAGGCATACTGATATTACAAGGAGTTAAAGGAGTTAAGGAGTTAAGACAAATGCGTAGTAGATTAGGCTAATCACCGCAATACAGCTAATCTACAGCATTTCACCGCAATATAGAAAGATAACAAGTTGTAGAACAACAACATAACACCGCATAACATGAAAGGTATCGTATTAGCCGGAGGTTCGGGCACACGCCTCTACCCCATCACCAAAGGAATAAGCAAGCAGCTTATCCCCATTTTCGACAAACCGATGATTTACTACCCGGTATCAGCACTCATGCTGGCCGGCATCAGAGATATACTTATCATCTCTACCCCTTACGACCTGCCGGGCTTCAAGCGCCTTCTGGGCGACGGCAGTGAGTTAGGCGTACACTTCTCGTATGCCGAGCAGCCTTCACCCGACGGACTGGCACAGGCTTTCATCATAGGCGAGGAGTTTATCGGCGACGACAACGTGTGCCTCGTACTGGGTGACAACATCTTCTACGGTGCAGGATTTACGGGACTGCTGCGCGAGAGCGTGCATGCCACAGAAGAGGGAAAGGCAAGCGTTTTCGGTTACTACGTCAACGACCCGGAACGTTACGGAGTGGCAGAATTTGACAAGGATGGCAACTGTCTCAGCATAGAGGAAAAGCCCGAGCACCCCAAAAGCAACTATGCCGTGGTGGGTCTCTACTTCTACCCGAACGATGTGGTGAAGGTGGCAAAGAGCATCAAGCCAAGCGCACGCGGCGAACTGGAGATTACCACTGTCAATCAGCACTATCTGGCAGGCAACCACCTGAAAGTACGCACACTGCAACGCGGTTTTGCATGGCTCGACACCGGCACACACGATAGTCTGTCTGAAGCAAGCACCTTCATAGAATGTATAGAGAAGAGACAGGGTCTGAAAGTAGCATGTCTGGAAGAGATAGCCTACAAACAGGGATGGATCAATGCCGACCAACTGCTGCAGCTGGCACAGCCCATGCTGAAGAACAACTACGGCAAATACCTGCTAGAACTTGCCACAAGGAAAGGATAGCCGTATACAAGACAGGCCGGTTTAGACCAATCGGCCTATACCTATTTTTATATATAACGGCACTGCCTAATAAGTAGGTGTTCAGAATTATTTGATATGGATATGCGCTTTATTTTTGTCTGTATGTTCGGGTTGAAGAGGGAGTGTAGCGGGCTACACGACCGATGAAAGCCGGGCATACAGGCAAAAAGAAAGTGCAGAGACAT
>CAVCGV010000076.1:0-14712 GCA_963601815.1 bacterium | reverse complement strand
TTTTTGGGGTCTATACAATGGACTTCATGTTGAGGCCCCATTTTCGGGTGTGTAAACCGTGCAGGCAGAAAACTTTCCATACCTTGTGACGGCATTTTAGTTATTCTCTGAACGGTTTGTAATGCCCACGGTCTGCAAAGGCAAGCATCTCCCTGTCGCCACGACTGTCGCCGAAAGCCTCGATGTAATAGGAAGAACGGTCTGCCGTCAATACTTCCGTGATGCGTTGCACCTTCTCTGCGCCATAACAATTACGGGAAAGGAAGCGACCAGTAAGCTTGCCGTCCACTACCTCTATTTGCGTGCCCAGCACTTTAACGGCATCCAAGCCTCGTTGCTGAAAGAAAGGCCGCACCCAGTTGTCTATGCTGGCACTCACGACAAGCACTTGGTAGTCTGCAGCCAATGCCCCGTGTACCTGCTGCACGCCCTGCGGGCGCAACAGGTGCTGGTGCTCCTCGGCAAAGGCTTGGCAGAGCTTGTCAAACTTCTCGATGCGCATCCCTTCGAAGAGATGGGCAAAGACCTTCTGCTTGGCCTTCCAGTTGGGATAAAGGTGAAGTTTCATCAGTACCAGCAAGGGACTGTACATGAGGAACACCATGAAGAGGCGGTTTCTGCCCTTGGCAAACTTGATAAATTCAAGCAGCGTATCGGCCGTGGTAAGCGTACCGTCGAAATCGAAGCAATATACAGTTTTCTTCATTTCACAATATAGATGATAAACAGGAAAGCAAGAAGCCAGGCAAACACGATAAGCTGTGTGATACGGTCGCGCAGGATTATCTTCGTCGGGTCGCCACTCTTCTGGTCTACCACCGCTATCTGTATATAGCGCAGCAATCCCAGCAAAACAAACACCGTGGTAAGATAAAGGTTGTCTGTATGGAAACGCTGGCAGACATCCGGACTCACAGTGTACATGATGTAGCATACAAGCGTGACAGAGGCGGTAATGGTGATGGCCTGGTTTATAAAGGTAAGATTGTAGCGGATGGTGTTCTTGCGGGGCGGTTCGCCCGTCCGCTCCATACGCAACACATCGTCACGCCGCTTGGCAAAGCTCATGAAAAGGGTGATGAGGAAGGTCATCAGCACTATCCACTTACTCAGTACCACGTCCGTAGCCATGCCTCCTGCCATAAGCCGCAACACAAAGCCGAAAGCTACAACGCAGACATCTATGATGGCATAATGCTTAAGTTTTATACAGTAGCACAGGTTCAGACACCAGTAAAACAGGATGACACCCATCGTCTCCCAGGAATCGAGCGCAGCAACCGTCACGATGGAAAGCAGAAAGGACGTTGCCATCAGCATATACGCCGTCTTTATACTGATATCGCCAGAGGCAATGGGGCGCAGGCGTTTTACAGGATGGTTGCGGTCGGCTTCCACATCGTGAATGTCATTAAAGCAGTAGATGCTCGATGCTGCAAAACAGTATGCCACGAAAGCGATAAGACCCGACAAGAGCGCATCCGTCTGGAACAGTTCGCCTCCGAAGAACAGGGGGACAAAGACAAAGGCATTCTTGATCCACTGCTTGGGGCGGATAAGCCTCAACACGGCAGATACGTAATGGACATTCTTCTTATTGTAGTTTGCTTCTCTCATAGTCTATCTTTTACACACATTATATTATTCGGCGTGTTCTACAGATTACACGCTTTACTAAACTTCCTCATGCCATTTGATATTCCTCCCGCCACCTTGCCCAATAGCCACGCCATGGGTAGGGCGATAGCCATACAGCCGACAAAAGTGAGCCAATAGCCCCAATGGTACTTTCCTATGTAATGGAGCACAAAGTGGATATGTACGAGATAAATCTCCAGGCTCAATGCTCCTACGAAGCAAAAAGCTCTGTTCGACCACTTGGGCAGAATGGCGAACAACTTACTTAACAGTATAACCCCCGTAACGGTAAGGGGAATGTACAGCATGCGCTCCAGAAACAAAGGAAAGCGCCCATGCTTGGTCTGCTCCAGCCAGATGCACGCCAAGAGGGGGACAAGGAACAACAGCCACACCAGCCAGATGGCACTGCCGTCCACCTTCTGTCTCTGCCTCACCATCTCGCCCATGTTTACACCGAGGAAGAAGATGGGTACCCTACTCCAGAATATCTCTATGTGCCCCACTGTCTCGTGTATCGGCGTAACATACTGTACGATGACGCACCAAGCCACCATCACTACGGGAAGCCATCGGTAGACGGGGTGTCGCCTGATGAGTTCCATATAGGCGGGGGCAAAGAGGTAGAGCATCATCGTAGCGGGGATGTACCAGAAGTGCAGTTCGTCATGGAGCCAGAACCCGCAGTTGAAGGTTATCTCGCCTATCAGGTACGTCCAGTCCCAGACATTGTCGCCATGGAATTGGGGGATATAGAACAGGCATGCGACAATAAACCATGCGGGATAGATGCGCAGGTAGCGACGGATGAAGAAATGTTTCACAGAAGGAGTCTTCATCCAGGAAAACCACAGCCCTATTCCACTGAGGAACAGGAATATGTCCACTCCCACATTGCCCATTCTGCACAGTCCGTAGAACGCATGGTTGCGTGGCAATGCCACATGGAAGAGGATGACGAATATCATCGCTGCCCCCATCAACTCACCACGAAAGCGGCTTAAGTCTGCCAGTTCTATGTCTTTTATCTTCATGGTTTAGTGCTTTGGATTCGGTATCTTCTTCATCAACAGGGAAAAGAGCCAGGCAATACAGATGCTCGACACGATATAGAGCAACAAACCGGCATAGATATCGCCGCCACGACTGAGAGGAATGCAGATTTTCCTCGTGATGGGATGACAGACAAAGAGGGCTGCAGAGATGCTACCCATCCACTCCAACACCTTGTAGAGGCCGGAGAGCCAATGCACATTCGCCAGCAGTTCTGCCACGAGCACGCTCAGCAGGCAGATAAAGAAGGGAACGAAGGTCCAGCCCACCATACTGCCGCTGAGACTGTAGATAAGCGAGAGGCAGAAGATGCAACCGAAGAGGTTGGTAACGGGCGAATGGAACGTCATCAGTATCTTCTCGCCATAGCGGGCATAGAGGATACCGAGACCGAAGGGCAGCATGCCGCCCATGAAGTTGTAGCGGTAACGGTTCATGGTCTCGCTCTCTGGATTGTCGAACCCCAGTGCAAGTTGGATGCCGATGCAGACGACCGTCAGCGCTACGGTCCATCCCCAGTGGCGGCGATAGAGCAGGAGGCGATAGACGATGTAGAGTTGCAGCATCAGTCCGAAGAACCAATAGGGACCTGGCCAGATAATATGGTCGGGATTGGGCAGCAGGTTGTTGAACATGGCGAGCATCGCCACTATGTCGAGCAGATGATACTTGTGTGCACCGGGAGTGATGGCATCGAGCAGGGTGAATGCCACGAATCCCACTATCATCATCTTGAAGAGTTTCAGATAATGGTAGCGGATGAAGCGCAGGGGTTCCCGCCAGTTGGGCATCGCCTTGCCGGAGATGTTGTACATCTGTGTACTGGAGGCCAAATGTGGTTTCGCCTCGTATTTCATTACCAATCCGTAGGCACTAAGGAAGAGGAATACGGGCACACCATAGTGACCGAAGAAGGATAGCAAGTGAACGGGAAGATAGATGTCGGCATGGGCCAACACCTGTGCGAGCCAGTCCACATTGTGCTGGATGTACTGGTACTCGTTCTCCTTGACTATCGGACCGAGCCAGTGGCAGTAGTTGTGCAGGAAAATGCCGATGATGGCAAGT
Organism: bacterium; assembly: GCA_963601815.1. Taxonomy (GTDB): domain Bacteria; phylum Bacteroidota; class Bacteroidia; order Bacteroidales; family Bacteroidaceae; genus Prevotella. The sequence goes on along the minus strand of CAVCGV010000076.1, from coordinate 10,953 downwards.
CCCCGCAGAGCATTACATGCCTGTCTGGACAATATCGACGGGTGGTTCATTGCTTGTCTCCTTTCTTCTTTTGTTCTTCGATTTTGTTATGTTCGTCGCGCAGCTTGTCGTAGTCCACAGAGTTCTTGAGGATGCGTGGGCGCATCTCGTCGTACTTCGGACTGAGGATATTGTACTCCGCCTTGTAGGTGGGCGTTTCTATACCAGCCAAATAGAGCAGCAGGTGGGGCAAGGCATCCGTCATGTAGCGTTTTTTGCGCGCCTTGCGTATCTGGCGGTAGATATCCTTGTGCTTGCGTATATATTTCTTCGAGCAGTATATCCAGAACGGAATCTCAAACTCATAGTGTGCCAGGGGCCAGTCGATGGCAGCGGAGTGGTTGCGACAGATAAAGCCACGGTCTTCTTCATAGCACTCCTCGCCGTGGTCGGGCATGTAGATGACAATGGCATCTTCCTTGGCAAAGCGGTTTACGATTTGTGCCACGATGGAGTCGTTGTAAAGGGTGGCGTTGTCGTAGTAGCTCAATATCTTGCGCTGCTTGTTGGTCAGCTCGGGACGTGTTTTCTCATAGTCGCTTGCCCAGAAGTGGGTCTGCTCTTTGGGGTATCGGGTCTTGTAGTCTACGTGCTGCCCCATAAGGTGGAAGATAATGAGGTTGTTCTTGCCCTGTTCTGCCTTCAACTTGTTGTCATAGTCGGCGAGCAATCCGTCATCCAGCGGATGGAGCTCTGTATTGCGGCTGTCAAACTGGAGCTTGCTCAGTTCGGGATTGTTGAGGAAGAAACCTCCACTGAAGTCGAACACGGCCTCCTTGGCCTGCGACAGGAACTCGTTGGTGATAAAGGTTACATGATAGCCAGCCTTGCGGAAGAGTTCGGGGAAAAGCGGATAGTCACACCATTCGCCCTTCTCGCCCACCACATGCGTGGAGAGCACATTCTTGAACACGAAGCTTGTAAGGTTCCAGCACGTTACCACATCTGTAAACTTGGTGAGTTTGCGCGACCGTTCCAACGCCGACTGCCGGGGGGTAGTGTCCATAAAGTAACCATACTGCTGGGAGTGGTGTCTGCCGTAGCTCTCGCCTATGATGAGCACGATGTTGCGCGAACGGAAACTGCAACTGTCCACCTGCACGTGCTTGGCGGCATGGATAAGCTGCGTAATCTGGTGGGCAGCCAACTTGTTGGCATAGAGGCTGAAGTGGAGCCGGTAGATGGGCAGGTAAAGTTGGGCATGTCCTTTCTCCGTCAGTGTATGTTCCACCTCGCCTATATTGTGGCGTGTCATCAGCTTATGCGTAGCCACCTTGTTGGGCCACGAGTAATAAACACCTATACAGAACAGCACAATGCCCGCAATGGTGAGGGCGTAAGGCAAGGCACGTGTCACCTTGGGCACAAAAGCCAACTTCCGTCGCTGGCCTGCCAGTTCTATATAGACTATGCAGAACCCTATGGCCTTGATGAAAGACTTTCGGAACAATGCCACTACCACCTGCAGCAGCATGACCAGCAATACCCAGCCCACATTGCTGAAGATGACCGTTGGCGAGAGGCACGCCGAGATAAAGTTGCCTGCCTCGTCGGCATTGGTCTCGCCCACCAGCATCAGCATGGACGGATTGAGCGTGGAACCGAAGTTGACAAAGCAGTAAGTGTCGGCAAGTGCCACAGCATATAATATAATGTACAACACACTCCTCACCCAGAATCTTATCTTGTGCTTCTTGGGGAAGATCATGAGTACGCAGCACGCCACATAGATGTCGACAAACAGTTCGAGCCAGATATTGTCGTACAACTTACCACGGGCAGGTGTTGTCGCCACGGCACAGACAATGCCGAGCAGATACATGAATATGAAGAAATTGGCATTGCCCCGTATCGGTGCAAAGGCCAACTTCAGTACCTTCTTTATTTTGTCTTTACCGTTCATTTGTGTCACTTTTAGTGTAGTATGCCGTAACAAGGGTCTCTATGGCCTGGGGTACCATACCGCTGACGGGCTTTCCTTCTCTGATGCGCTGGCGTATCTCCGTGCTGCTGATATTGAGTAAGGGAGTCTCCACGACGGTAACTCCCTCTGGTACATCGCCCGTATGGCAACCCTGGCGCGGATACACCACGATGGGGTAACGTGCCAGGATGTCGTCATGGCGGTACCACTTATCGAAGGCTGCCCAGTTGTCTCCGCCTATAAGCAGGGTGAATGCCGTCTCAGGATAATCAGTGGAGAGAGCCTGTAGGGTGTTCCAGGTATAGGAAGGCTTCGGCAGCCTGAACTCATAGTCGCTGGCCTTGAGCCGTGGCTCGTCCTTTACCGCCATCTGTACCATTTCCAGACGCAAACGGTCATCGAGCAAGTCGGCTGATGCTTTCTTGAAAGGATTTTGTGGCGACACCATAAGCCACACCTCGTCCAGTCCGGCTTTCTCGCACAGACTCTTGGCAAGTGCTATATGCCCAGTATGGACGGGATTGAAACTGCCGCCGAATAGTCCTACCGACTTCATATATTATATAATGTTATTTGCGGTGTATAAGACTGAGAGTTCTTCATTCTTCACTCTTCATTCTTTTCTTCACTCTTCATTCTTCACTCTTCACTCAAGAAATCATACACAAGCCTGTACACCTCCTGCTCAGCCTTCTCCAGATTGTCGTTCACCACTACATGGTCGAACTGAGGGGCGAAAGTCAACTCGTAGTCAGCTTTTGCCAGACGCTGCTCTATCACCTCAGGCGCATCGGTATTGCGCCCCACGAGCCTGCGGCGCAGTTCCTCGACTGATGGAGGCTGTACAAAAATGCTCAAGGCACGGTCGCCATAAAACTTCTTGATGTTGACACCGCCCTTTACATCTACATCAAAGATGACCGACTCGCCGTTGGCAAGCTGGTTCTCCACTTGCGACTTCAGCGTTCCGTAGAACCTATCCTTGTAAACCTCCTCGTATTCCAGAAATTCATCGGCAGCAATCTTGGCCTTAAACTCTTCGGGGGTAAGGAAGAAATACTCTACTCCGTTCTGTTCTGTGCCTCGCGGGGCACGCGATGTACAACTGACGGAGAAGGCCAACCTCAGTTCGGGGTGCTCCTTCATCAGCCAGTTTACGATAGTGCTCTTTCCACTGCCGGAAGGAGCACTGAATATCAACAAACCGTTCTTCACAATTTTCCTAAGTTTTTGTGTTGTCAGTAATATAATGGCGCAAAGGTACAAAAACTAATTAACAATGTCAAACATTCGGGGAAATACTTTTTTAAGGCGGGTTACAAGACGTGCCGTCGTTATGGTGCCCTTTCCATGTTCCAAAGACCATCTGCAGCCAAATGTCTTGGCTAAAATATCAAAATCTTTAGGTGGTCTATCGCTATTTTTCGCTAACTTTGCAGCATCTAAAAACAAAACTAACAACAGGCATTGGTGCTGCACAACGAGAAAGTCAAACACACAATGCCCCTAAACAATTCAAAAACAAATATGAAAAGTGTATTAGAAGGCCGTACAGCCCTGAAGAATGAGGTGGACAAGATTGCCGAAGTGGCAGGTTATTTGTGGCAGAACGGATGGGCAGAGCGTAACGGCGGCAACATCACGGTAAACATTACCGACCTGGTAGACGATGAAATAAAGGAACTGCCTGCCATCAGCGAGGTAAAACAGATAGGCACTGCCCTACCCGCCCTCAAGGGATGCTATTTCTTCTGCAAAGGTACGGGCAAGCGTATGCGCGACCTGGCCCGCCACCCCATGGACAACGGTTCCATCATACGTATCCTCGACGACTGCGCCAGCTATGTCATCATTGCCGACAATGCCGTCATGCCTACGTCCGAGTTGCCCAGTCACCTGAGTGTGCACGCACGCCTCATAGAGAAGGGTTCCAACTACAAGGCCACCGTACACACCCACCCCATCGAACTGATAGCCATGAGCCACAACAAGAAGTTCATGGGCAAGGACGTACTGAGCAACCTGCTCTGGAGCATGATACCAGAGACCAAGGCTTTCTGCCCGCTCGGCCTGGGCATCGTGCCCTACACTCTTCCCGGCAGTATGGAACTGGCAGAGGGTACGCTGCGCGAACTGGAAGACTATGACGTAGTAATGTGGGAGAAACACGGAGTCTTCGCCAAGGGACTCGACGTAATGGATGCCTTTGACCAGATAGACGTTCTCTCAAAGAGTGCCAAGATTTACATCGATGCCAAGTGTATGGGCTTCGAGCCCGACGGCATGAGCCAGGAGGAAATGGCGGAAATGACACGCGCCTTCAACCTGCCGAGATAACGAGACAAGACCTGTGTCTACGCCAGGTCTTTTTCTACCATGGCGCAGACGCAGGAGTCTGACCAAACGTTCTCCGCCGTCTCCAGCATGTCTATGATGGTGTATATGGGCAGTATGATGCCCAAGATACCGACAGGGACACCTGCTCCCGAAACCAGCGACAGGGTAAGGAAATAACAGCCCATAGGCACACCGGCATTGCCCACTGCCGAGACTACGGAGATGAAAAGCCACAGCACCATAACGGACGGCGTAATCTGTACGCCTCCGTTCTGCAGTGCAAAGAGCGAGGTCACCAGTATGAAGGCGGCACAGCCGTTCATATTGATAGTGGTGCAAATGGGCAGAACAAACTGTGCCACCTTGGGCGAAACGCCCAGTCGGTCTGTTGCCGTCTGCAAGGTGACGGGCAGTGTGGCTGCCGAACTCTTGGTAAAGAGGGCCATGAGCACTGCCGGCATCATCTTGCCAAATGTACGTACGGGGTTGAGACCGCGTACCAGCAGGAAGAGCGGCAGAACGATGAAGGTCTGTACGACATTGCCTCCGATTATCACTGCCACATACTTGCCGAGCGACTCCATGACGATGCCTGCCGAGAACTGTGCCGTAAGCTGTGCGGCAAAGGCTACGATACCAAGCGGCAAAGCCCATATCAGTCCGCGTATGAGGAGCGAGAGCAGGTCTTGCAGTCCCAGGAGGGCATTCATCAGCACGTCTTTTTTCCCTGAGGATGGCATCTTGGCGAGGGCGATACCTGCCGCTGCCGACAAGAGCAGTACCGACAGTACGTTGCCTTCGGAGAATGCTTTTACCACATTGTTGGGTATGACACTGAGGATATGGTTGTAGTAAGACGTGTGACCCAGCGTATCGGGAAGGGCGGTATTTCCTCCTGCCTGAATCGTTTCCTGCGGCAGATTGCCAGGCTGCATCACGACGTAGAGCAGCAACCCTACCGCCGCAGCTGCCACTGTGGTAAGCAGCGTATAGACGACGGCATGGCGGAAGATGCGCGCAGTATCCTTCTTACCTCCCAACGAGGCAAGGGTCGTTGCCACGGCGAGGGCTATGGTGGGAATGGCCACCAACTGGAAGAGGCGTGTATAGACCGTGGCGATGAAGTTCATCAGACCATTGAGCAAGCCTATGCCGAGCATGCCAAGCACGCCTCCCACAACCAGTGCACCTATCCATAATACCAGTTGCTGCACCTGTCCACTGTGATGTTCTTCGTTTTTCTCTATTGACTTTTCCATTTGTTCGTTTAGAAGTTAAGGAGTTAAGGGTGTTAAAGATGTTAAAGGAGTTAAGACAATAGCCTTCGTGGCGCCAGTCTTCCTTTTTACTATTCACCCTTTTTACCTTTAAGAACGCCTTTCTAATATCCCGGGTTCTGCGGATAGATGCCGAGGTTTTCGCCTTTGAGTCCCTGAGGTATGGGCTGACGGTAGTGTCGTCCCTTCACGTTGTTGTACTTTGCCACCAGATGTTTGTGTATCTTGGCAAAGAAGGAAGTCACCTTGTTGCCATCCTTTCCGGTAGCCCCCTCCGTAGCATAGCTGTCATCGAAGTGCTCATAGCCGTTCACCTTCTTTACCGAAGCGACGAGGTCTTTCCATCGCAGATTGTTGAGGAGCGACTTCTGTTCGTAGGTGAACTCATAATCCCATTCGCGCTTAATCTGGTCGAAGGTAGGGGCAGCCACCTCTGCGATACCTGCACGCTTGCGCAACTCGTTGAAGGGTTCGGCAGCCTCATTGTTACGTCCCAACTGCACCAGAGCCTCAGCCTTGGTAAGCAGCACTTCAGCATACCTTATCTCTATGCGGTCTACCGAGTTCTGCTTTATCTCCAGGTTTTCCGCATCCTCGTACGACTGATCCACGCCCTTGCCGTTGATGGGGGTATAGACGGGCGAATAATAGGTGTATGTAAATCCGTCTTCGGGATTCTTCAGACTGGTGAAGTATGTCTTTGCCAGACGTTTGTCATCGGGCTGTTCTGCCTTCCAGTCGTCATAGAGGTCTACGTCAGCCACCTCTGTGTGTATCTCGTTAAAGGCACGTCCGTTCTCACCGTTCTGGAAGGGGAAGGTCCAGGCGCAGTGTGTCTGGTGGTTGCCCTGTGCATCGTTGTTGTCGCCGTCGTGCTTGATGGTGAATAGGTGCTCGTTGGTACCGCGCTTGTTACTCTCATAGTCGCGCCCGAAGAGTTTGCTGAAGTCGGGGTCGAGAGCCAAGAGTCCGCTGTTTATCACCTTGTCGGCATACTCCACTGCCTTCTCCAGTCGGGAGTCGGTCTTGCTGAACTGCGGGTCGGTCTGCGTATCGGCTATCTTCTGCACCTCGGCATACGAGAGGGGATTGTCGCCCCAGGCGAGGTAGGTACGTGCCAAGAGTGCCTGTGCTGCCTGTTTGGAAGGTGTCACGGGGTCGCCGCTATAGTCGTTCAGCAGACTTTCCGCTGCCGTCAGGTCGTCCACTATCTGGTTGTACACCTCATCGATGTCCTTGCGTTCCGTAGCATTTCCCCCGTTCTCGGTAAAGACGGGCACCTCGCCCCACAACTGTACGAGGTAGAGATAGGCCAGTCCTCTGAGCAGCTTTGCCTTTCCCACTGCCGCATTGTATCCCTGCCGTGTCACCTTCCCCTCGTTGTATGCCGCAGTGACAAGACTTATGTTGTCGTTGTCGGCGCTGATGCCCAGGAAGAGGTTGTTGAATATCTTGCGCTGGTACCATGTGTCTTCTGCCTGTTCGAACCGGCTGTTGAGCGGTCCGGCCTCCGACTCTTCTCCCTCGAAGGAAATCATCTTGTTGGAGTTCAGTTCGATGACGAAGGTAAAGGACGAACTGAGCGGTTGCCAGTTGGAGTATACGCCATTGACCGTGGAGAGTGCCGTGGCGTCGTTGGTTACGGGGTTGGCAATGACGTTGCCACTCTCCGTGTCTTCACTGCTGTTGCAACTTACTGCCAGTGTTGCCAGTGACAGTGCAAAAAATGAGCTCTTGAGTATATTGTGTTTCATAATTTCTATATTGTTAGTCCACCCGCCGACTCCCCGTGAAGGAGAGGTGGTTCTTGGCAGATGGGGATGTTAATTATCATGTATTATCCTCCTCAGGATGATTATCCTCCTCAGGGAATGAGGCAGGAGACTCTATTGGGCTGCTCTCTTTTACAGCGTGAGGTCTACTCCGAAGACGAAGGAACGTGCCGAGGGATAGGCACCCGTGTCTGTGCCCGATGCCACTTCGGGGTCGTAGCCCGTATAGGGAGTAATGGTAAAGAGATTGGAAGCCGTGGCAAAAACCCTTACCTTGAGGGGGAAGCTCTCCTTGAGGGGGAGTGTGTAGCCTACGGTGAGGTTGCGCAACTTCAGGTAAGAGGCGTTCTCTACATAGCGGCTGTCGATGTAGGATGTGGCGCGCTCCTTGCTTGCCAGTGGATAGCGGTTGGAGGGGTTGTCCTCTGTCCAACTGTCCAGCACCGTGCGCAGGAGGTTGTAGCTGTCGCCTGTCTGCTCCAGTCTTCTGCCCAGCGCATTGTACACCTGGTTGCCGTAGCTACCGGCAAAGGCAACACTTGCATCCAGGTGTTTCCACTTCAGCTGGGAGGAGAAACCATAGGTAAAGTCGGGCTGTATGCTGCCGAGCACCACACGGTCGTTGCCGTCTATGCGCCCGTTGCCGTCCTGGTCTACATACTTCACGTCGCCCGGTTCGAGGGTCTTGCCATTGAGTGTGGGCAACTGGCTCACGTCTTCGCCCTGCTGTACGATACCGTCAAACTGAAGTCCGTAGAAAGAGCCGAGAGCCTCGTCCTTACGGAGTATGGTCTCGTTGGCAGAGCCCATGATGATATTGTTTGCCGTACCCATACCGGTAATGCGGTTGCGGTTATGGGCGATGTTGGCAGAGACGCGCCAGGTAAGGTTGTGCTTGGCTGCCAGGAGCGCATCTACTGAGAGTTCCACACCTTTGTTCACCACGTTGCCGACGTTACGCAACTGTGTGCTCACGCCCTGCTGGAACCCGATGGGCACCTCCAGCAGCAGGTCGCTCGTCTTCTTGTAGTAAGCATCTGCCACGATGTTGAGTCGGCCCTGCCACAGCGAGAGGTCTGCACCGATGTTATAGGATGCCGTCGTCTCCCACTTCAGGTCTTTGTTGGACACGTTCGACTTCGAGTAACTGGACGATCCGTCATACTGGCTTGCCGTATAGTTGAGCGCATACTCGTAGTCGCCTATCTCCTGGTTGCCCACTATACCATAGGAAGCCCTGAGTTTCAGTCCCGTCACGGTCTTGCTGTCGCGCAGGAAAGCCTCGCGGTCCAGATTCCACGAGAGTCCGATAGAGGGGAAATAGCCCCAGCGGTGGTTCTTGGCAAAGCGCGAAGAGTTGTCGGCGCGGAAAGTGGCGGTGGCATTGTACCTGTCGAGCAGGGTGTAGTTTACACGTGCTATGAGCGAGTTGAGCGTAGCCTGTGTCTCGCCCGATGTAGGCGGATAGACGGATGATCCGTCAGCGAGGTTGTTGTACTTCAGCGTCTCGTTGGTAAAATGCGACACGAGCACCGAGTTATAGTTGGTCTTGCTCGTCTGTCGTGTGTATCCTACGAGGGCATCGAGGTAATGTGCCTGCCCCAACTGTCTGTTCCATGCCAGGGTGTATTCCTGCTGCCACACCTCGTTGGCCTTGTTCCCGATGCCTCCCAGTCCCTCGTTGGCAAGTCCGAGCGAGGTATATGAGGGCGAGAAATAGTTTTGGGTTATCTGCTCCTTGTTCAGTCCGACGGTTACCTTGGCACGGAAGTCGCCGAAGGCATACTGTGCCCATACGTTAGAGAGGAGATAGTTGTTGATGCTTTCTGCCTCGGAGTCGTTGAGGTCGGAAACCGCATTGGACGACTTGCTGCCTATGGCGAAGTAGGCATACTCGTAGGGGTTGGCATAGTTGTACGTTCCGTCTGCCGCATAGATGGGCACCACCCTCGGTGTGAGGAGTCCGTAGACAAAACTGTTGGTAATGCCTGCCGAGTAGGGCGACGAGTTGTACTTTACCTCCTCGGTGGTGGTGAGTCCGTGCTGTGTGCTCTTGCCGTAGGTGGCAGAGAGTCCGAAGGTAAGTCCCTCCAGGAGGTTCCAGTCGGCATTGAGATGGAAGTTGTAGCGTTCGAATCCCGAATTGATGATGATACCGTCCTGGTCGGTATAATTGGCAGAGAAGGCGTAGCGTCCCTTCCCGTTTCCGCCGTTTACGGAGAACTCGTGCTGCTGCCTGAAGGCGTTTCGCAGCATGGCATCCTGCCAGTCGGTGCCTTCGCCGAGGGCGGCTATCTGCTGGTCGGTGTATCCGCCTTTGTTGTAATAGTATTTCTTCTGAAAGGCCGCCCACTCCGAAGCCGTCATAAGGTCGAGCTTCTTGCTTACGGCATCCCATCCTGCCGTATAGCGGTAGTTGACGGTGGTCTTGCCGCGTGTGCCTTTCTTGGTGGTGATGAGTATGACGCCGTTGGCTCCTCTCGAACCGTATATCGCCGTGGCACTTACATCCTTGAGCACCTCTATCGACTGTATGTCGGAGGGATTGATGGTGGAGAGCGGACTAAGGCTGCTCTCTATGGCGCCGAGTCCTGTCTTGGAGTCGCTGCTGCTCTTGTAGTAAATAAACCCGTCTACTACATAGAGCGGTTCGTTGCTGGCATTGACGGAGTTGCCACCACGAATGCGTATATTGGAAGCTGCACCGGGCTGTCCTGAGGAGGCTGTGACGTGAAGTCCGGCTACAGCGCCGTCGAGTGCACCGTCGAGTGTAGGTGCCGCTACGTCGGCAAAGCGTTCCGCCCCTACTGTGGTGACGGCGCCTGTCAGTTGGGTTCTGCGCTGTGTGCCGTAGCCCACTACCACTATCTCGTTCAGACTGAGCGAGTCGATACCGGCGAGATAGGTATTGCTGCCGGCAGATGTTGTGGCTGTGGCGTTGCCGTCGGGTGCGCTTACTGTTGTGTTGTTGTTATCCTTTACTCTTGTGTTGTCAGCCGATGCCGTTACCGAGCCAGCCGTGCTGAGTGCGATAGCCCACAAGGCTATATTGTGTATTTCCATACCTTAATCGTGTTAATCGTTGATTACATTCGTTGCCTACTCTCTCTATCCGTGTCATGCACATCTGTGCGCAACAACACATTCGCCTGGCGGCCTTCTTACACATTCGTTTCATACGCTTACCGTTTTTGGGGTTGGTTATTCTTGTTTACGGGTGCAAAGGTACGGCTATTCCGGCACATGTGTAATCGCACAAAGGGTGTATTTGTGCTCCCCCCTTTGTGGTAGCGGTGTACCATATTTGTGTGATATCGGGATACGAAAAGCCATAGTAGGTGCAGCGAGGACGCTGCACCTACTATGGCTTGCCTTATGGGAAATGCGCCATTTTTTACGCTAACTGAGCAAGTCGTTTTTTAACCCATAAAATCACGAGGTTCGAACCTTACGTGCTTGAGGTTCGAACCTTGCGGGCTTGAGGTTCGAACCTCGAGAAAAAAGGGTTCGCACATGAAGCCAATTTTGCGATAGTGTGCATGCTGTTTTTTACCCATAAAAATCATGAGGTATTAACCTTGCGGGCTTGAGGTCTTAACCTCGA
>CAVCGV010000075.1:0-14797 GCA_963601815.1 bacterium | reverse complement strand
TTATAACCATTTGTTTTCCTTGTACCATTTCACGGCGAGTTTCACGCCACGCTCCAGGGGGTATTGCGGATGAAAGCCCAGTTCGTCTACGGCGGGTTCTATGTCGCATCGCCAGTTACGCTGCTTCAGTATGTTGTATTTGTCGTTGTTCAGCGCCGACATTTTGCCTGTGGCTTTCCCTATGTATTCTCCGAGGAAAGTAATCACCCGAAGTATCCATATGGGTGCCTTGATGCGGATGAGCCACTTCTCTCCCAGTTCGTGGTGGAGCAGGTTGCTGAACGTCGCAGATTGGTACACTTCTCCGTCACTAAGGAAATACTTCCTGCCGTTCCGCCCTCTTTCCAGAGCGAGGAAGACTGCCTGCACCACGTCCTGTACATAGACAAAGGTAATGTCCTGCCGTTTGTACCCGACAGAGAAGTCTATGTGCTGACTGATACTCTTCGCCATGAGGAAGTAGTCCTTCTCCCTTGGACCGTACACTCCGGTAGGGCGGAGGATAATGTAAGGGAACTGTATCCCTATACTGTCAAGGTATTTTTCCGCCTCCCACTTGCTCTTGCCGTACGCCGTGTTGGGTTTGGGAGTATCCTGCTCAGATATTTCCTGGTAGGGCTGTTCTTCGTGTATGGCGCCGAAGATGCTCAGCGAACTTACAAAAACAAAACGCTTAAGCGGCATCTTCAGGGCGATGAGGGCGTCCACAAGATTTCGGGTGCCTTCGGTGTTCACCTTATAGAAGTCTTCTGCATGCAGGCACTTGGTGGCACCGGCAGCGTGAACCACATAGTCGAACGCTTGCCCTTCCAACTGGGTTATCAGTTCTTCTTTAGAACCGAGGTTGAGGTTGATGAAATGGATGCGGTCGTCCTGCAAGTATTTCCTGGAACTGGACGGACGCACCGCCGCCCATGTTTCCATACCTTGCCTGAGAGCTTCTTCCACGATGAAGCTCCCGATAAATCCAGACGCACCCGTCACTAAAATCTTCATTAAATCTTTATCAAATTGCAATTTAGGGTGCAAAGTTACGCTTTTCCTACCGAACTTCCAAAGTTTTTATTCATTTTCCCATGCCTTGCCGGAGCGTACATTATACACAACGTACGAAATATTGCATATATATACAAATAATCTATAAATAACGGCTAAAACTTGCATAAACTTAGAGGAAACGTGATGAAAATAAAAAGATTTGTGTAACTTTGCAGCCGCAAAAAGACAATACTATAAAATGGCATATATAAGACTGACTGCTGCAGAAGCGGCTGCAATGATAAACGACCAGGACAATATCGGTTTGAGCGGTTTTACCCCTAATGGCGTTCCCAAGGCTACCTTTCGTGAACTGTCCAAAAGGGCTGTAGCAGAGCATGAGGCAGGAAGGCCGTTCCAGGTCGGTATTTTGACCGGCGCGTCTACTTCGCAGAGTATAGAAGGTGATATGGCTGCCGCCCATGCCATCAAGTTTCGCGCACCATTTTCCACCAACAAGGATTTCCGCACCTATACCAATCTTGGGGAGATAGACTACGAGGACATGCACCTGGGGCACATGGCCGAACGCCTGCGCCGTGGTTTTTATGGAGAAATAGACCTTGCCATTATCGAGGTGTCAGACCTGGAGGAGGGCGATGTTACGTGTAAGGCTTTCCTTACTTCTGCCGGGGGCATCGTACCTACCATCGCACGGTTGGCAAAGAGGGTGCTTATAGAGAGAAACAAGTTTCACAGTCCTTCCTCGCGCTATCTGCACGATGTGTACGAGATTAGCGAATGTCCTTTCCGTACGCCCATACCCATCAGTAGCGTAGGCGACCATATCGGCAAGGAGTATGTCGAGATTGACGCAAGGAAGATAATAGGTGTCGTGGAATGTGACATTCCCGAGGAAGCCCGTGCCTTCAAGCCCCTCGACCCCATAACGGAGCAGATGGGACACAATGTGGCAGATTTCCTTGTGTCCGACCTGAAGAAGGGACATATTCCTCCCCAGTTCCTCCCTTTACAGAGTGGCGTAGGGGTTACGTCCAACGCCGTTCTTGAAGCTTTGGGGCAGAACCCGTTAGTACCGGTGTTCAGCGTCTATACAGAGGTGGTTCAGGATGCGGTTGTCAAATATATGCGTGAAGGACGCATCAAGGATGCATCCTGCTCTTCGCTGACCGTCACCAACGATACCCTGAAAGAGGTGTATGGCGACATCGAGTATTTCAGAAAGCATCTCACAATCCGTCCAAGCGAAATATCCAACTCGCCTGAGGTAATACGCCGCCTGGGAGTAATAGCCATGAATACTGCCATAGAGTGCGACATTTACGGAAACGAGAATTCCAGCCACATCTGCGGCAGCAAACTGATGAACGGAATCGGCGGTTCTTGCGACTACGAGCGTAACGGCTACATTTCCATCTTTACCACGCAGAGTACAACCAAGAACGGGTGTATTTCCGCCATTGTACCCATGTGCAGCCATGTGGACAGTACGGAGCACGACGTGGACGTCATCGTTACGGAACAGGGCGTGGCAGACCTTCGCGGCAAGGGACCATTGCGCCGTGCCAAGGAAATAATCGAAAACTGTGCACATCCCGACTATCGCCCCATGCTGCGTGAGTATCTGAAATTGGCAGAAAAAGGACACGAGCCACAAAGTATGCGTGCCGCCCTTGCCATGCACGACACATTCCTGAAAAAGGGAGACATGCGCCTAACCGATTTCGGCGAATACCTGAAGTAGAACAAGTCTGTGCCACGGGCATTTTTACGGCAGGAAACGGATATAGGTTCTGTCGTCAAAACTCCGATTGCCTTCCACTACACCTTTGGTGGCTATGAACGTGTCGATGTTTTGCGGGTCACGGGCAAGCTGCAAAGCCAAAGCCTCTTCACTCTCCCTTAGAGTTGGACGAAGAAAGGGATAGCCGTCGCTTGCCAAGACAACACCCTGCCTGTCTTCTACGCATTCCGGGCAGACTATTGTCTTTGTTCCTGCCTTGTAGATCGGGAATCCGTCTATTACGGCGTAACTCTTGTTCTGCCCGGCGAGCATACTGTCTATGAGCAGAGGCTCTATGGCTTTGCGGGCAGCCGACGGGGACATTCCCGACTGGATTAGCTCCGCACGCTTCCTCGCTATTTCTTCTTCGTAAGGCTTGCCGTTTTCGTAGGTCTTGCCGCCAACGACAGCTTGGCAGTCGCCCACCATCCACACCTCGCGCCTTGCCCTGCTGTAGACGACGGCAGATGCGGTAAGCCTCTCTTCCGGATGTTCCGCCATGCGCGTCGTTACACCTGCGTCTTTATATACATTATATATATGGGCTGTGACGCCTTGGCAGAAGTCATCTATATTGGCTTCCGGAGACAGTTCTTGCCTTACAAACTGCGAAATAAGCTGCATGGCATATTTCCCGTTTTTCATGTAGGGAGAAAGGTGCGAAGGCGTTTTGCTGGTACTCCCGTCTATCACGGCGATGAAGTCGCCGGTTACGACAAGACCATCCTCGCAGGTAGCATCGTCTTTCTTGCCAACGATATTTTGCTCTATTATTTGCATGTCACTTTTACAACTATCCTATTTCTTCACAAACCAACATAAACAACTTGGCACATCCCGAACGGATCCCGAACGGATCCCGAACGAATCCCGCCCGTACACCTTACGAAATCTCAGAAGTCAGCCCGCCTTTCGAAAAACATTTCTTCACCGGTAAGAGGATGGTGGAAACGGATGGCTTCTGCATGGAGGTAGAGTCGGCTGGCTTTTTCGTTGCCGTAGAGCGGGTCGCCAAGTATGGGGGCATTCAGTCCCTTACGGTGTGCACAGTGCACGCGCAACTGGTGGGTACGTCCTGTACGGGGATAGAGATTCAGACGTAGATGGGTGATTTGCCCAAGGAGGGACTCTCCTTGCAGACTGTCCACCTCCTTCTGTACTTCGTATTCGGTAACGGCTTCCTTTCCGTTCTCGCTGTTTACGGTCTGCCGGGGACGATCCATAATGTCGGGACTTAGCGGCAGAGAGATGATGCCTTTGGAAGGCACGACTGTTCCACACACGATGGCAACATATTTCTTTTTTACCAGATGGCTGGCAAACTGGTCTTGCAGCCGATGGTACGCAAAGTCTGTCTTGGCTATAACCATCAGTCCGCTTGTCGCCATGTCGAGACGGTGTACTATCATCGGTCCGGTAGCCTGTGGGTATTTGCGCCTCATTATAGAATATACCGACGGTGCCGGTTCTTTGCCTGGCACAGAGAG
Source organism: bacterium (assembly GCA_963601815.1). GTDB lineage: Bacteria > Bacteroidota > Bacteroidia > Bacteroidales > Bacteroidaceae > Prevotella. The sequence continues at coordinate 10,528 of CAVCGV010000075.1, read as the reverse complement.
CATACCGGCAGGCTTGCAGATTACCGCTATTTCCCCGTCCTCGTAAAGGGTTTCCATGCATGTGGAGGCTATGGTGTTGTCGTGCGAATGTGCCGCAGTGCGACAGCAGATTTCGGGCAACATCCATTCCAAAATGGGTTTGCACTTGCCGTTACATGCCGGATAATAGCACAGGTGGTGCCGAATTTCGTCCTTTGGGCTTTCGCCCCACCAGAACATGGCCATCTGTACGGGACGCAGGTTATGCTGGTAAGCATACTGCAGGAGTTTGGGTTCGCAGCACTCCCCGCTCCCTGCCGGCGGAACCTTGGCGGAAGTGTCGGCAAAGATGTCAATAAGCGTCCTTACTTCTCCTTGTGGGTTTAGCATCCTGAACTGCAGGAACAGCCATTGCTGCAAAGCATCGGAAAGTTGTCTGCGCAGTTGCCTGAGACGCAAGAGGTCTTCCTGGTACGCTTCGTATTCTTCCTCAAGCGACGTCTTTGCTGCAAGGACCTTCTTGAGCCTTCTCAGTTCGGCCTTCATGTACTGGCTTTCCTTGATGAGTTTCTGTTCTTCCTCGTCAGTCAGTTTTCCTTCTTTGCGCCGGGCATCACGTTGGGCCTTGGCTGTTTTCATCTGTTCCCGGAAACGGTCTATCGTTTCTTGCCTGCTTTCCTGCAGCTGCCTGATCTGCTCTTGCGCTACGACCATCCGCTGGTCTTTCTCCATACGGTCCACCGCCAGGTTGATGTCCGTAATCTCGGCTTCATGTTTCTTGAAGTATCCTTGGGGCTGTAGATAATCGTATACGGCGGGGACAAACCCGGGCCAATCGCTCTTTCCGCCTATCTGCCCGCTGTAGGCGGCGAGATAAGCCAGTTGGCCTTCCTTCTCCACGATGAGCACACCGAACATCTTTCCCTTGTCTATCTCCTCTCGCCACGCTTCGTTCGTCTGCAGCCAGGCTTGCAGTTCCTTGCATGCCTCCATGCAGAGGGGATGTGGCTCATAGTCGAGCGGATTGTTCATGTATGGCGGCAATGTGGTGCCGTCGGGTATGGTGAAAGGGTGAAGCAAAGGCTTGTATGTGGGCATGTTCATGTACGGGCAAAGATGTTGTTAACTGATACAAAGGTAACCAAAATCTTTTTTATAGAAGTGGGCAATGCCCTTTTTCTGCAAATTATTTTGTAACTTTGCATCATTATTGTCAAATAACATGTTTGCTTATGAAACATTATATAAGTATTGTGGCTGTTGTGCTTGCTTGTCTGGCTAACTTTTGCGCCTGTAGCAAGAGCAATGTAGAAGAGTTTTACGCACATACGGAGCAGGACCGCGACGACGACAAGATAACTGGCGACAACTACGACTATCACATACCCGTAATATTCCATGTCTTCTATCAGGATGCCTCCGACTCGTGCCAGTACATATCCTACAGAAGGATTAAAGAACTGGTAGCCCATCTCAACGAGTTGTACAGGGGCAATGTGTACAATTACGAAACCTATGGAAGCAGTCTGGACATGCACGTTGTCTTTGAGCTTGCCGAAGAGGATGAACAAAACCGGAAACTTGCCCAGCCGGGAGTGGAGTATGTCAAGTGGAACGGAACTTACCCCATAGACCACAATGAGTTTATGAGCGACCAGAACCGCAAGTATACAGGATACATTTGGGACCCCAACGAGTATGTCAACGTCATGCTCTACCCATTTGCCGCCAAAGAAAACAGTTCGTCCGTCACGCTGGGCATCAGCGTAATGCCTTTCAAGGGTGCCGGGTATCCGCAGATAGAAGGACTGTCTGAAAGCGACCGCGCGACTCTTTCCAAGTCCAATCTGAAGTTCGCCTATTGCCTGAGCCTCAACAGCACTTACATCTACAACGAGAGCAACCGCTATACAGACCCCACCAATGGCAGCGAGGTGTTCCTCTACTTCATCACGGACGCCAACGCCACCTTTGCCCACGAGATGGGACACTATCTGGGACTGCACCACGTCTTTGCCGAGAAAGACAACAAGACGGTAGAAACATGCGACGACACAGACTACTGCGATGACACCTATAGCTACAATCGCCCTGCCTACAATACATGGCTTGCGCAATACATCAAAGACAAGAGCGATTCTGAAGGTACACTCTATCTTTCGGACATGGTGAAACGCAGCAATGACAGCGGCGCCACTTGGTCGGCAGTAAACCTGATGGACTACGAGGTCTGCATGAATTTCCAGTTTACCGAGCAGCAGCGCAAGCGTGTCAGGGAAGTACTGTACTATAGTCCGTTGATACCTGGCCCCAAGAAGGAACGGCCCGCCACCCGTTCCGCCCAACCGGAAGATGACAGCCCGATAGACCTTCCTGTCGTTATTGTAGAATAAACCAACCTTCTAAAAAACTGCATAAAAATGATATATAAACTACAGCCCCCCACCCGTCTCAATGTCACCATCGACTTGCCTTCGTCCAAGAGTATCAGTAACCGGGCACTTGTCATCCAGGCCATGACCGGCGGCAACACCCTGCCCGCCAATCTGAGCGACTGCGACGACACCAATGTCATTATAGCTGCGCTTGCCCACATGCCTGCCGTCATCGACATCAAGGCGGCAGGTACAGCGATGCGCTTTATGACGGCTTATCTGTCCATCTGCAGTGGCGAACATGTCCTTACCGGCACGGAGCGCATGAAGAACCGGCCTATAGGTATCCTCGTGGATGCGCTGCGTTACTTAGGGGCAGAGATAAGTTACGTGGAGAAGGAGGGCTTTCCGCCTCTTAAGATAAAGGGCAAACCGCTCGACGGTGGTTACCTGGAGGTAGACGGCAGCATCAGTTCCCAGTACATCTCGGCATTGCTGATGATAGGTCCCATGCTGAAAAAAGGATTGGAACTGAAGTTGACTGGCGAGATAGCCTCACGCCCCTATGTCGACCTTACATTGTGGATGATGCAGGAATATGGGGCAGATGCTGAGTGGACCGACATCGATACCGTTCTGGTCAAGCCGCAGCCTTACAGGGAGCGGCCCTATCTGATAGAGAACGACTGGAGCGCGGCATCTTACTGGTACGAGATGATGGCTCTTCATAAATCCGAGGAGTCGGAAGTGAAACTGGAGGGACTGATGGATGCTTCCAAACAGGGCGACTCTGTAGTAAAGTACATCTTCAGTCTCTTGGGGGTGAAGACCGTATTCGCCTCTACCGACGATACCCACCCCACCACCGTAATGCTGAAAGCACACCGTTGCCTGTTGCCGAGAATCGATTACGACTTCTCCGGTTCGCCAGACCTTGCGCAGACTTTTGTCGTTTGCTGTTGTGCCATGGGGGTAAAGTTCAAGTTTACAGGACTTGCCAGTTTGAAAATCAAGGAAACCGACCGCATAGAAGCGCTGAAGTGTGAACTGAAAAAAGTAGGGTTTGTAGTGCATGACGAGGGAGGACACACGCTTTTCTGGGATGGCGAGACCTGCCAACCGTCTTTCGAGCCTATCGACACCTATGAAGACCACCGTATGGCTATGGCTTTTGCGCCGTTAATGTTCAAGTTCCCAGGCATTAGCATCAGGAACCCGGAAGTGGTGTCCAAGTCATACCCCCATTTCTGGGATGACCTGCGCAAGGCAGGAGTGGTAATAGAAGAAACGGATGAGTAACCGAAAGCCGTACCAGTATGTTGTATCTTGTCATTGCCCTCTGTGTATTGGGAATCTTGAGTGCCTTGTTGGGGCTTCTTGGCAACCGGAGCCGGGAAGAGGAGCCTCCCTTGCAGGAAGGCTTGTCGTGCAACACCTGCAACGGCAGCGACAGTCGCTGCGAACAAGAGTGCATGATGGAGGCTGCAACCAAGGAACCCGAATATTTCGATGATGAAGACCTGGACAGATACCGCGGCAAGACATCGGACAGTTATACTCCCGACGAAGTGGAGGAGTTTGCCGATGTTCTCTACACCATGCGCCCCGAGGATGTGGCTGCATGGAACAGGAGTCTGGTATTGCGGGGCATCAATCTGCCCGATGCGCTCAAGGACGAGGTTATAGCTTTCATAGACGAAACGAACACCAACGCATGAATATCTTAGAATATACATTTTTCCAGAACGCCCTGCTGGGAGCGTTCCTCGCCAGTATACTCTGTGGCTTTGTCGGAACCTATATAGTAACCCGTCGGCTGGTTTTCATCAGTGGCGGGATAACCCATGCCTCGTTTGGCGGCATCGGGATAGGCGTATTTGCTGGGGTCAACCCGGTTCTCTCTGCCATGGTCTTTGCCGTGCTCAGCGCCTTCGGGGTACAATGGATATCCGGCAAGAAAGAGATACGCAAAGATTCTGCCATCGCCCTGTTTTGGACGTTGGGCATGAGCGTGGGCATCATCTGTTGTTTCCTCACTCCGGGGTTCATGCCCGACCTTCCCTCCTTTCTGTTTGGCAGCATCCTTGCCATTACGTCCATCGACCTGTGGCTGCTCGGCATCCTTGCCGTTGTGGCGGCCGTTCTCTTTACCGTTATGCTGCGCCCCATACAGAGCGTATCCTTCGACAGTACGTTTGCCCGTTCCCAGCATCTGCCCGTCGCCTTGATAGAGTATCTCATGATGGGGCTTGTCGCCATGACCATTGTCGCCACGCTCAAGATGGTGGGCATCGTGCTTGCCATCAGCCTGCTTACCATCCCGCAGATGACAGCCAACCTGTTCACCTACAACTACCGGCGCATGATTATGCTCAGCATTTTTATAGGCTGGGTAGACTGTCTCTTGGGACTGTACGCCAGCTATGCGCTCAACGTCCCTTCCGGAGCTACCATTATTTTTGTCAGCATCCTCGTTTTTCTCGCATGCAAGGCAATAAAAACAGGTGTTTGTAAGTTTTTAGTTAAAAGAGAACTTGCCTAAAGACTGTGAAACGGCCACATTATCATATCCTGCCCTTGTTGCTTGCCATGCTCTTGGCAGGCTTTACCGGATGTTCCACGCAGAAAAACACTGCGCGCAACCGTTGGTGGCATGCTTTCCACGCACGCTACAACACTTATTACAACGGTACGCTTGCCTATATAGACGGGTCATTGGAAAAGGAGCAGGGCAACAAGGACAACTATACCGAACTGATTCCGCTCTACACCGTAGGCAACAAAAACAGCAAGGAATTGGGCAAGGCCAACTTTGACCGTGCCATCGAGAAGTGCAAGAAGGCCATACAGCGCCACAGCATGAAGCGACGCCCTGAATGGAACAAGAGCCGGCGCAAGACTGCTGCAGACATAGAGTGGCTCAACAGGAGAGAATACAACCCCTTTATCTGGAAAGCATGGCTCCTGATGGGGCGTTCGCAGTTTTACCAAGGCGATTTCGAAGCGGCAGCCTCTACCTTTGCCTACATGGGGCGACTCTTCGAGACCCAACCGGCCATCTACGGACGTGCCAGAGCATGGCTTGCCAAGTGTTATATAGAGGAGGGATGGACGTATGACGCCGAAGACGTGATACGCAATATGGAGCGCGACTCCATACATTGGCGCGCCCGTAAGGAATGGGATTATACCTATGCCGACTATTACATACACACCGGGCGCTACGAACTCGCCGTACCGTATCTGCGCAAGGTGATAAAGCACGAGATGCGCCGCAAGCAGAAAGCGCGCGAATGGTATCTTTTAGGACAGATTCTTGCTGCTATGGGCAACAAGGCTGAGGCTTACGACGCTTTTAAGCATGTGGTGAGGCTCAACCCGCCATACGAGCTGGAGTTCAATGCACGCATCTCGATGAGTGAGGTGATGGCTGCAAACAACAGCAAGCAAGTCATCGGCAAGTTGAAGCGCATGGCCGCTTCCGACAAGAACAAAGAGTATCTCGACCAAGTTTATTATGCCATCGGCAACATCTATCTGGCACAGCGTGACACCATGCAGGCCATCAACGCCTACGAGCAGGGAAATGTCAAGGCCACACGCAGCGGCATAGAGAAAGGTGTACTGCTCTTGCACTTGGGCGACCTGTACTGGCAGAAAGAACTGTACGGCGATGCGCGCCGTTGTTACGGTGAGGCCATCGGACTGCTGGACAAGGACCGCAAAGACTACAAGCAGTTGGCAGAACGTTCCAAGGTTCTCGACGAACTGGTGCCTTACACGGACGCTGTCCACCTGCAGGATTCGCTCCAGGCTCTTGCCAAGATGAGCGAGAAAGAACGTAATGCGGCGATAGACCGTGTTATTGCCCAACTGAAGAAAAAGGAAAAGGAGGAACGCAACAGACAGGCTGAAGCTGAGGCCCAACAGCAGCAGGCGCAGAACAGTGCAGCAGGAAACAACAATGCCGGCACTGGCAAAACGCCGGCGACCAATGCCTCTACCGGCAGCAACAGCACAACGTGGTATTTCTATAACCCCATGGCAGTAAGCCAAGGTAAGGCGTCTTTCCAAAAGCTATGGGGCAAACGCGAGAATGTGGACAACTGGCAGCGTGTCAACAAAACGGTTGTGGCTATGCGCACAGATGCAGAGGAGATGACAGACGAGGTGCGCGACTCGCTGGTGCAGGCCGCAGAGCGTGAAGATTCCATCAAACACCTTACCGACAGCGCACAGAACGATCCCCACAAACGCGAATATTATCTGGCTCAGATACCATTCTCCGAGGAGCAGGTTGCAGAAAGCAACAAGATACTGACAGACGGACTCTACCATTCGGGTGTCATCTTCAAGGACAAGCTCGACAATCTTCCGCTGAGCGAGAAAGCGTTGCGACGTATAGAAGACCAGTACAAGGATTATGAGCACATGGACGATGTGCTTTACCATCTCTATCTGCTGTATGCCCGCAAGGGACTGCCATCTGCAGCCAACGCATATATTGCCCGCCTTAAGTCCGACTATCCGCAAAGTCAGTGGACCACATTGCTCTCTGACCCATATTATGTGGAAAACAGCCGGTTTGGTGTACACATAGAAGACTCTCTTTATGCTGCTGCCTATGAAAGTTTCAAGGCTGGCAAATATGATGTGGTAAAAGCGAATGAACAGATTTCTGCCACACGGTTCCCCATGGGTGCCAATCGAGACAAGTTCCTTTTTGTAGGTGGATTGAGCAAACTCAATGCGGGTGATGTGCAGGGATGCGTGACTGACATGAAAACCATCGTGGAGAAATTTCCAGAGGGACGTATCAGCGAGATGGCAGGCATGATAGTAAACGGTGTGGACAAGGGAAGACGCCTACGGGGCGGCAGGTTCGACCTGGAGAACGTATGGGCTCATCGTAGTGCCGTGCTCAACGAGACGGAACAAACGCAGGCCAAGACTTTTAGCGATGAGCGGAACTCTCCTTACGTGTTCCTGTTGGCTTACCAACCCGACTCCGTCAACGGCAACCAACTGCTTTTCGAGATGGCAAAGTTCAACTTCACCACCTACCTTGTGCGCAACTTTGACATAAGCGTCGAGGAGGCTGACGGCGTGTGCCGGATGGCGGTAAAGGGATTCCGCTCGTACGACGAAGCTGTAATCTACGCCCATGACGTGTTGAGCCAGACGCAGATAACGCGGTTGCTCGGCAAGAGTAGGGCGATAGTTATCAGTGAGCAGAACCTTGCCTTGCTCGGTACGCAGTTTACTTATGACGAGTATGCGCAGTATTACAACAAGCATTTCCTGCCACTCAAGTCGTTCGACAGACAACTGCTTGCCGAACCTACCGAAATCGTTGTTCCACAAGAAGAGCCCAAGACTGTGGGCGAAGAAGATGCTGACAGCGAAGACCTGGAGGATATAGGCAGTATGGAGGACGACGGCGGCTTGCCCAAGACGGGAACCATCGTTGTGCCCGAGGAGACGGCACCTGTTGTTCCGAAAGAGCAACAGCCCACCATTGTCGTGCAGGAGAATGAACTTCCGAAGTCGCAGCAAGAAGGCAACACTGCCTCTGAACAGAACATGGTAGTGCCGGAAACGCCACAGCCTGACCCGATACAGACCGGGACGACCACTGTGATACCCGAGGACCAGCCACAGGAGAAACTTCCTTCGCGCAACATCGTGACGGAAATCCCTGAAGAGCCACAACAGCCAACTGAGGTACCTGCTTCCGAAAAGGAAAACAGCATGACGGTGGTAAAAACTGAAGAACCGAAAGAGAAGGTTGCTCCCCTGACGACAAAGACTCAGATAGAAGAGCCTCAAGTTGTGGAAGAACCAAAGGCTGTGGTAGGAAACAAGTTAGCTGAACCAAAGGTAAAGGAAAAACTCGAAATCAAGGAAGAACCCAAGGCGGTAGAACCCAAACTAAAGGAAAACAAGACTGAAGAACCCGAAGTTAAAGAAAAGACGAAAGAAGAAAAGAAACAGGAATCTTACGATCTGGACGACGAGTACTTCGAGCTGGACGGTTTCTGATAATGGTGCAAATACAAAAGGAAATAAGGATACAAAAAGACTAAGAATATGAGCAACGGATTATTACTGTGGGTGGATGACGAAATAGAGTTGCTGAAAGCACACATCATCTTCTTGGAGAAAAAAGGCTACGAGGTGGTGACCATCAGCAATGGTCCCGACGCGATAGAGGAATGCAAGCGACAGACCTTCGACCTTATCCTGCTCGACGAGATGATGCCCGGACTCAGCGGCCTGGAGACTTTGCAGCAGATAAAGGACATTCAGCCTGCCACGCCCATCGTGATGTGCACCAAGAGCGAGGAGGAGGACATCATGAACCAGGCGATAGGCTCTAAGATTGCCGATTATCTCATCAAACCTGTCAACCCCAACCAGATTCTCTTGTCCCTGAAGAAGAACATACACCGCCGCGAAATCGTGTCGGAAGTGACGCAGAGCAGTTACAGACAGGAATACGGACAGATAGCCATGCAGATAATGGACTGCCGCTCGTGGCAAGACTGGATGGATGTGTATCGCCGCATTGTAAAGTGGGAACTGGACCTGAGCAGCGCGGACAGTCAGATGGTGGAGATGCTGCAGATGCAGAAGGAAGAAGCCAACCTGGGCTTTGCCAAATATGTGGCAAAGAACTATCTCGACTGGGTAAAGCCACAGACGTCTCCTGTCCCGGGGCGGCCGTGTATGAGTACGGACATATTCAAGACCAAGGTGTTTCCTCTGCTCGACAAGGGCGAGAAGGTATTCCTTGTCGTCATAGACAACTTCCGTTACGACCAGTGGAAGATGCTGGCACAAGACATCGGCGACATGTTCGACATGGAGGAAGACATGTATATGACCATCTTGCCCACTGCCACACAGTATGCGCGCAATGCCATATTCAGCGGACTGATGCCCAGCAAGATAGCCGAGATGTTCCCGGATCTGTGGGTGGACGAGGACGAGGAGGAAGGCAAGAACCTCAACGAGGAACCGCTTATCCGCACGCAGCTGGAGCGCTTCCGCCGCAACAACTCCTTCAGTTATCACAAGATAAACGACTCTGTGGGAGCTGACCGTTTCCTCGACAAGTATAACGAACTGCGTGGAAACGACCTGAATGTGCTGGTCATCAACTTTATCGACATGCTTTCCCATGCACGTACCGAGTCGAAGATGGTACGCGAACTTGCCAACAACGAATCGGCTTACCGCAGTATTACCCAGAGTTGGTTGCGCCACTCCGTCTTGTCAGAACTTTTCCGTCTATTGGCACAGAGCGACTACAAGGTTGTCATTACCACCGACCACGGCAGCATACGCGCTTCCAAGCCGCTGAAGATTGTGGGCGACCGCAATACCAATACCAACCTGCGCTATAAATTGGGCAAGAACCTGGCATACAACGCCAAGGAGGTTTTCGTCATCAAAGACCCTCACAAGGCACAACTGCCTGCCCCTAATCTGAGCACATCCTACGTCTTTGCCTATGGGGATGCCTTCTTTGCCTACCCCAACAACTATAACTATTATGTGTCTTATTATAAAGACACTTTCCAGCATGGAGGCATCTCTATGGAAGAAATGCTTGTTCCGCTCATAACACTCTCGCCGCGAAAGAGGCTGTAAGGGCACCAATTGGAACATATATTTAATATAAGGTGTCTCCTGTCATGGCAGAGTACAATGACAGGACAGACACTACATAAATGAACAAAAGAAAAAACAGGAGAATATGCAAATCAAGATTGAATCACTGGACAATATCCATACTGCCGCCAAGGAGTTCCTGGCTCACATGGGAAATGGAAAAGTGTTTGCCTTTTATGGCAAAATGGGGGCAGGAAAAACAACCTTTATCAAGGCTGTATGCGAAGCGCTCGGAGTGACAGATGTCATCACCTCACCCACGTTCGCCATCGTCAACGAGTATACTACAGCCGACAACTCCCCAGTCTATCACTTTGACTTCTACCGCATCAAAAAGATAGACGAGGTGTACGATATGGGGTACGAAGATTATTTCTACAGTGGAAGGTTGTGTTTTTTGGAGTGGCCCGAACTGATAGAAGATCTTTTGCCGGAGGATGCGGTAAAGGTCAGCATCGCCATGCAGGAAGACGGCTCGAGGATTATCGAGTTCTGAC
>CAVCGV010000074.1:0-14814 GCA_963601815.1 bacterium | reverse complement strand
GCTGCCAATTTTGGCATCGCCTGGTGGGTGTTGGTTCTTCGGGATGCGTTCGGGATGCGTTCGGGAAGATGCTGCAAGTTTTCTACACATTACTAAGCATCTTAAAGCTAATGGGAATTTTGTGATTTTTCTTAGTGGAAAGCTTTGGAATTTTGTGAGAAATAGAGCAAAAAAGCTTGGAATTTTGTGAGAAAGCATTATCTTTGCACGCAAAAAGAACTGGACATGAAGCTGTTAAGAAGAAAAATCGACTCCTTCCTAAAAGATTGGAAAGAACGGACTGACCATCTGCCACTCGTCGTAAAGGGTGCCAGACAAGTGGGAAAGACTGCTTCTATCATGCAATTCGCCCATGCCAACTACATGTATGTGGTTGCTGTCAACTTCGTGTTGCAACAGAAATACAAGGCTATCTTCGACGATGGATTTCTTCGTCAGAGACTTGTCTACGCTGATACCCATAGAGGTCAAGGCAACAGACAATGCCACTAAGTCGCATTCTATACCTTCCCCTATTTCCTCACCTTCCTGCTCAAACGTTTTTTACACAGATGAATATAAATAACAACATGACTCCTGCCCAGCAGGAGAAGTTTGGCGAACTGGTGAGGTTCGCCATCGTGGGTTGCATCGCGGTAGTGCTGCAATACGGAACCTACCTCGCCATGATACCCCTCTTGGCGCGGCTCATACCGCAGTTGGGCGACCACACGCTCGCCACCACGTCGAACACTGTCGCCTACATCGTGAGCTTTATCTTCAACTTCATCGCCAGCACCCGCTACACCTTCAAGGTAAAGGCGAACGCCAAGCGAGGGGCAGGGTTCACCTTCTCGCATATCATCAATTACGCCCTGCAGACCCTCCTGCTCAACCTCTTCGTGGGACTGGGACTCGTCAAGCAGTGGGCGATGATACCCACGCTCTGTATCTGCGTGCCCACCAATTTTGTGTTGGTGAGATTCTTCCTCAAGAAGTAGACAAACCTCCAAAGAAAAAGAAATAGATACATGAACAAGATTTTCCACATATTCAAGATAAAGCGGGAGGAGAGATGGATAGCCCTCGTCATTCTCGCCATCTTGGCGATGTTCAATGGGTTGGTCGTATCCCGCTATTGCCAACTGTTTACTCCTGTCAGCGAACATTACTACGGTACATTCATCAAGAATTTCCACATTTCGGGGTTCGACCCACTTACCTATTACGTGCTGAGCAACTGGGAGACCTCCTACAATGTGTACCGCCACCCGTTGCTGGCATTCTATATGTACATTCCATACCTCATCAACCAAGGGCTGATGGCGGTAACGGGTTGCAACTGCGCCCTTTTCATCGCCGTGGCTATACAGATGTTCTGCGCCTTCTATTCGTGCATCTTCATCTGCCGCATCTTCCGTGAGGTCATCCAGTTGGACAAGTGGGCAGCCCATACGCTCACCCTTTTTTTTCTGTCCATAGGGTATGTGCTGGTAACAAGCATCGTGCCCGACCATTTCGTCATCTCCATGATGCTGCTCATCCTGGCACTCTACATCTCAGGCCGCCGCATGACGAACCGTCACCCCTTCAAGATATGGCAGAGCGTACTCTATTTCCTGCTCACTGCAGGCACATCGCTCAACAACGGTGTGAAGATATTCTTCTCCGCCCTCTTCGTCAACGGCAAGGCTTTCTTCCGTCCCAAGCATCTGCTGCTTGCCGTCATTCTGCCTGCTGCTCTGCTATGGGGCTTCTGCCGTTGGGAATATAAGATGTTCGTTTGGCCGAAGGAAATGCAGAAGAAAGAACTGAAAGCAAAGAAGAAAGCAGAGCAGAAGAAAAGACAACAAGAACTGGCGATATTCAGACACACCCAAGACTCACTCAGGTCGGATTCCGTCAAACAAGGACTCATTACACTTCCCGAGATGGCGCTTGCCGCTGCTCGTTCGCTAAAGCCTAACGATTCTGCCGCAGCAAAGAAAGCTGCAAGCACGCGCAAGAAGAAAGCCGCTCGCAAGGTAGGGCATCCTTTTATGCCCGGAGAATTCATGGGATGGAGCGATGCCAGCACCAGTCGCATACCTACCATCGTGGAGAACCTCTTCGGTGAAGGTATCCAGTTGCACCAAGACCACTTGCTGGAAGACGAGCTGCTCCATCGCCCTATGATAGTAAGCTATCGCCATTGGTGGAATTATGCCGTCGAGGGCATCATCTGTCTTCTCTTCCTTGTGGGCATCGTGATGGGTAGAAAGAGCAAGTACCTATGGCTGGTGATGTCTTACTTCGCCCTCGACATGCTGCTGCACATCGGACTGGGTTTCGGCATTACCGAGGTCTACATCATGACCGCCCACTGGATATACGCCGTTCCTATAGCCATTGCCTTTGCCGTCAAGGCACTCAAGCCTGAGCGGCGCAAATACCTGGTAGGCGGCATCGGCGCTGTCGCCCTCTACCTGTTAGTATACAACGGCAGCCTCATCTTTCAATACCTGGCATAACCAAAGACATCGGGGCGAATCATAAAGGTTGGTGCCCCGATGTCTTTGTCTCTATACGTGTCGGTCTCTACCCAGCCACTTGTTGATGCGGCGGCGGACAGCCTTGGTGATGATGCCAAAGTTGCCATAACGCAGGTTGAGCACCAACTCTTCGAAAGAGCGGGTGACCTTAATCATCGGATATCCCCATGCATGATTCTTATAGACTCGCTCCTTGTAGTCGACATTCTCTATTACATAGCGGGGATGGTGGAGCGGAAAATCCAACTCGTGGCGAGCCATCGTGAAGATGCGCCGATAACCACGGGGCGTAGTCTTCATACTGCCGGAGAAATGAGTGGAGTCTTCGGAGAGTCCGAGGTTGTTAATCTGGTTCTGGGCAGGCATGATGGCGAGTCCGGAATTGAGCAGCATGGAAGCCCAGAAGATACTCTCGTAATATTCCTTGCCACTCTGCTGGTGCTCCCTGCACATCTGTTCGAAGTCGTGGCGATAATTGCGCTGGCGCAACAAGGAACGCAGGGTATGCATGGCAGCCTCATCCCGCAGAAAGGCATAGTCGTCCTCCCAACGGTCTATCACCCTGCGCCACGAAGCCCATCCCCAGATGGAGAATACAGAGGTAAAGAAATAGCTGTCCTTACAATCGGCAGACACCTCGTCCTCATTGAATCCTGCCACCATCCAGATGCGCTCGTCATGCTCGTAACGGTCGAGCATCTCCTTGCAGAACGGGAAGAACGACTGTGACGGCACGTCGTCGTCCTCCAGCACGATGCACTTGTCTACGATGGAGAATGCCCACTTCTGGGATAGATACTCCGAGGGGTCGCAGCCCTGGTTCTTCGTCAGATAGTTGCGATGCACCTCACACTCCCAGTCTATGTTCTCGTCGGAGGCAATCTGGCGGCAAGCCGCAATGCCCGGCATGTCCTTGGGGCCACGGGCACCGTCCTGGTAGAGGAACAACTTGGCTGGGCGTGCCTTCTTCACCTCGTCGAACACTTTCTGAAAATGGTCGGGCCGGTTGAAGAAAAGCATCAACACGGCGACATCTATCTTGGCTGGCTGTTTCATTTCGTTTATTTCTTGTTTAACAGATAACGATAATTGTATACCTGCATAAAGGGGTTGAGGATGGCTCTAACCCATGCAACAGGGTCTTTCTCGTAAGTATAGAAGAGCACGTGGCGATATTTTACATACCATCTTATCAACCCCAGGAAAGCCCCGATGCCCGTACGGCTCTCACACCTCATCAGTTTGACGGCATCCTTGCAGATAGGCGCATCCGACTGTATGCTCTCTATAAAGCCGCCTCTCACGGCAAAGTGTTTAGCCATCAAAGGTTTCACCTTGCAATAATTCCTGATGCCCCACCATACGATATAGGCTCCGTTGCCCATGCCACGCAGGCGCTTGGTATCAACATCCTTATACGAGGCGGCATCCAGATGTCTGCGCTGCATTACTGTCACCCTGTCTATCAAGACGATGCTGTCGAGTGCCGCTGCCGTCTGTCCCAAGATGACATCATACCAGGTATGGGTATAGATGGGGCGTGTCTCCAAATGGGAAGGCAGGTGCTGCAGAAGCGCCTTGCGGAAGAGTGTGCAATGTCCCGGCATCGAGGCATACATCATGCGCACGATGTTACAGTTGGGCTTGCGCTGGTCGTAATGCACGTTTATCCGCTTGTCTCCCTCGTCGTAGAAAGGTACCGAGCGCCCCACGCACATCATCTTGTCGCCTATGGCCGCCAGCATCACCTCTATCTTGTCGAGCTTCCAGACGTCGTCCTGGTCGCTGATGGCGACAAACTCTCCCTTCGCCTTCTCTATGGCACTGAAGAAATTGTTGTTGATACCCTTGCCTCGCTCATTCTGCGTTACCCGAATGAAGGAGTATCGCCGGGCATACTCATCCACGATAGTCATCGTATCATCGGTAGAACCATCATCCTGGATAATGATTTCAGAGGGAGGGCAAGTCTGTGCCACAATGGAGTTGAGCTGTTCGCGGATATACTTTCCGCCATTGTAAGTGCACATCACAACCGAAACGGTCTTATTGTCTTGGGTCATAATCTTCTTTTTGTGCAAAGTTACCCAAACTTTTTCTAAATGCCATGCAATTTGCACATTTTCCTCCCTTTAACCTCTACTTATACAGATTGTTTTAGTAATTTTGCACGCAAATAAACTTACATGATGAAGAATATATTCAAGATTAAGAAAGAAGAGAGCATGCTGGCCCTTGTTTCGGCACTGGTGTTCTCATTGCTCAATGCCCTGCTGATACACTCCTATCCTGCCAGTTTCTTCAGGCCTGGCAGACTCGGTTTCTGGAGCATTTTCTACAAGCATTTTACGGTATCGGGCTTCGATGCCTACTCCTACATATTCCTGTCCAACGAGAAAATATACTACGAGCTGTCGCGCCATCCGCTGTTCAGTGTGCTTCTCTATCCGGGAGCATGCCTCAACGACTGGCTCAGAGACTGGACCCACCATAACTGTGCCGTCTACGTGATGGCGGTGATGCTGGTGGCAAGTGCCGTTTATTCGGCTGTCTTCTTCTTCCGCATCTGCAGGGAGCTGTTGTCGGCAAGTAAGTTGGATGCCCATATCCTGACGGCATTCTTCTTCTCCTTCGCCTCCATTATGCTCTCTACGATGGTGCCCGACCATTTCTGTTTCTCCATGCTCTGCCTCTTGGTTACCATATATATCGTGGGCACCAATATGGTACAAGGCAAGCAGCTGAAGGCGTGGCAAGCCAGTCTTCTCTTCATCTGTACGGCAGGCATTACGTTGAGCAATGGCGTAAAGACGGGCATCATGGCTCTCTGGAACAACGGCAAGAAGGTGTTCTCGCCCAAGTTCTTCGGTATCGCTTTCATCATACCGATGATTATCATGGGCGGACTCTTCTATTACCAGAACGAGTATATCGTGAAACCTCAGCAGGAAAGGGGCAAGCAGATAGCGATGAAACAGTTGCCTAAGCGACCTGACATCGCCCAAAAGAACAAGATACACGATGCCTGGATGGATGCACACCGCGGCAAGTCGGTATCGGATATGCCTTTCCTGAAATGGACAGACATATCCACTCCTCGCTGTGAATCGATCGTAGAGAACCTTTTCGGCGAAGGCATCCAGTTGCACCAGAAAGACTTGTTGAAAGACCTCAGTGTCTCTCGCCCTACTTTCATCAGATACGACTGGGCGATAAGTTATGTCTTCGAGGCACTGGTACTCCTGCTCTTTGCCGCAGGCATCTATTACAGCCGTCACTCACGCCTGATATGGATGGTGCTGAGCTGCGTGGTATTCGACATGTTCCTGCACTTGATACTGGGATTCGGACTCAACGAGGTATACATCATGGCGGCCCACTGGATGTTTGTCATCCCGTTCTGCATGGCTGTAGCTCTGACGGAAGCACCCCGCAAGATGTCTCACATCCTACGAGTCGCGACCCTCTTTCTCGCCATCTACTTCTGGGCATACAATGGCACACTCATCGTAGGACACTTCTTGTAAAATAGGGAATACTCATATAGAGGACTCTAACCACCTCACATCACAATCATAAAAAATGGACTTCTACAGCAACATCAAGGAATATAGCCAACAGAACCTGCGGGCGTGCCAACTCAAGCAGTTGGCCATACTCGAGGAAATAGACAAGATATGCCGTCGCCACAACATAGAATATTGGCTCGACGGCGGAACATTGTTAGGTGCAGTGCGCCATGGCGGTTTTATACCATGGGACGATGACATCGATATCGCCATGACGCTCGAAGACGAGAAACGTTTTGAGGAAATAGCCCCCAAGGAACTACCCGAGTGGCTTTTCTTGCAGACACCCAAGACAGACCCTGGCTCGAAGGAACCTATTACCAAGATACGCGACGTCAACTCGCTCTACATCGAGGGAGGCGACACCTTCGGCCGCCCATACGTAAAGGGCATCTTCGTGGACATCTTCCCTTTCGTGGATTATCCCGACATCTCCCGCAAGTGGATCAAGACGCTGACCAAAGGCATCTCCAAGAGTTACTCTATCCTGCACCATCAGCACGAATACTCGCTTCGCTCGTTCGCGGAGTTCTTCTATTTCGGTGTCAAGTATTATCTGTATCGAGGATTGTGGAGTATAGCTTGCCTCTGCGGCAAGAAGACCAGATGTTCTGACGTGCCTATACTGAACGGAAGAGGCATCTCGTTCGACAAGAAGGCCATCAAGCCTTTGGGCACCATTCTGTTTGAGGGCAAGGAATTCCCTACACCTTGCAGCCCCGACTCTTACCTCTCTGACCTCTATGGCAACTATATGCAGATACCGCCAGTGGAGAAGCGTGAGTTCCACTCTGTCTTTATCCTACCAGAGTTAAACAAAGAGTAAGAACCTTTGTGCAGACGTGTTCTAAAAAAATAACTATGTGCTTTTGCCCTTTCTGGGCGTGCATTCCCAAACCTGCGTAAGTTATTTTTGCCATTTTACTCATTGCAAGCTCTGAATGGTGTGCAACAATCCGTCTTTCAACGAGGTTAAAGGTTCCCACCCCAACAGTTCCAACTTCCGGGTGGCAAACACCGCCTTGGTGATAGGTGTCGTATTGCCCTGGCTTGCATCCTCAGGAATATCAAATGCCACTTTTCTGCCAGCCAGTTGGGCTACAGTCTCCGCCAAAGTACGGATATTGACGTTAGACTCTTCGTTGGCTATGTTATAAGCCTCGCCATTCTCCCCCTTCAACAGGATGAAAAGCAATGCCACAGCACAGTCCACCACATACGTCCACGAACGGAATGCCTCGCCTTTGCTCTTCAGCACGATGTCCTCGCCACGGAGCACGTTGCGTACAAACTGAGCATACACACGGTTGTCGCTTTCGGTGAAAAAAGGTCCGTAAATATGAGACGGACGGGCTATCGACACATCCACACCATATTGATGGGCGTAGCATACACACAGCGTTTCGGCAGCTCGCTTGGCAGAAGGATAGCAAGCCCGCACTGTAGTCGGATTCACATACCCACTGTAATCCTCAGTAAACTCTCTGCCATCGCCCTCGCCATACACTTCGCCCGAAGATACATACACCATCTTCTTAAGTCCGTGTGCCAGGCCAAACCTCAACAGGTTGTCCACGCCATAGATGTTAGATTTCATCACCCCCACAGGGTCTTGCTGATAAAGTTGAGGGCAAGCTCCACCCGCCGCATCCACGATATAGTCGAAACAGGTATCGGTCTGCAGGGGGGCTGTCACATCAAAGTGTATGAAATGATAACGGGGCGAGGCGGCATAGGCAGCAAAACGCTTGTTGGCACGCTCCACATTACGCCCGGCCGCATAGACATCACAGCAGATGTCTTCTTGCCGCATCAGTATGTCTACAAGGCATCCACCTATCAGCCCTGTTGCTCCCAAGACCAGGATGTTCTTGCCCGAAAGCTGCTGCCAAGGCAAGTGGAAGGCTGCCAAAGCCGTCTTTACATCAGTAACATATGGATTGATTTGCTTCATCGTCGTATTGTCATTATTAACCATTCATCCTTGATGTCGTGTTGTTATTTCAACCATTCATCCTTGGTGGTATGCTTCAAAGCCTTGAAGAGCTCCACATCCTCTGTCTGGGTGAGCTTCAGGCCATTCTTCTCCGACCCCATCACCAAGTGTTGGTCTTCTATGCCCAGTTCCGCCATCAATGTACAGGATGCCACAGTACCGTCAATGCCTTTGGCATCGGCCTCCTCGTGTGCCTTGAGCAAGGTACCCAACGGATAAGTATGCGGAGTCTGCGTGCGTACCAGTCGCTCACGTGGAATGGCGATGTTCTTCACACAGTCGTCTACCTTCTGCATGATAGCTTCCTTACATATCATACCCGTGATGGCATAGCCGTACTTCTTGCACTTCTCTATATTCTCGGTAATGATTCGCTCTGACACCAAAGGGCGCACACCGTCATGCACCAAGATGATGTCGGTTTCATTGCATCCTGCATCGCGCAATCCCCACAAACCGTTACGGATAGAATGCTGGTTGCTATCACCTCCCTCGAATATCCATTTCAACTTGGTGATGTTAAACTGGTTGGCGTATGCCTGCAGCACAACCTCCCATCCCTTGAGACATACCACGCAGATATAATCTATCAAGGGATGATTTTGGAATGCCTGCATTGTGTAGATGATGACGGGCACATTGTCGATGGTCATAAACTGCTTGGGTATGTCCTGCCCCATGCGGTTGCCTACGCCTCCAGCTGTCAATAAAGCTATGTTCATAATGGTTGGTATTTATGATTTCCTATTGTATTGCATGTTGTTGTATGAGAAGATGAACGGATAGAAAAACTGCCTTACCTTGCCCATCAGCCCTTGTTGCTTCTTGCTGTAATATATCTTGTCGCCATGCTTTAGGCACAGCCAGCAGAGGGAGAAGAGAAAGAGCGGATTACGGCTCAGCATATAGCGGGTCATCCGATGCGCCAAGGCAAACTTATCGTCATTCGTGTTCTTGTATATATAGGTATAGAGCATCTTCCAGTTGGGTTGTCGCTGCAAGCGCCGATAGTTGGTTAGACCATAGAGATAAGGTTGGTAGGTAGGATGGGCGTTTGTGCGCTTGCCAGCCTTTCTCATCTCTTCATGGCAAGCCGATGCCAAGTTGGTACGGTGCCAATTGAGCGGTTCGTCCACCATCACAATGCCTCCATGCAACTGCGCACAGATAGCAAGGCTCCAGTCGTACATGATATGTGAAAGCCAGTATTCGGCTGTTTGTATAAACTCGCGCCGCAACAGCATGGTGTGTCCCGCAAAGCCGCAGAAGAGCAATGCCTCCAGCGAATACTGCGGGCTCACGAGGTGGGTATGTTCCATGTCTGCTCCCCTTAAATGGGTGGAAAAACAGATGTCGTGGTTGCCTATAGCAGTCACTTGCTTCTCTATTTTCTCCGGAAACCAGACATCATCCTGGTCGCTGAAAGCCACAAAGTCGCCCGTAGCCTTCATCGCTGCCAATTGGAAGTTCTTGTTAAAGCCCAGGTTTTGGATGTTCTGCGAGAAATGCACGGTGGGATAACGATCGGCATACTCCCTGCAGATGCTCACCGTATCGTCTGTAGAACCATCATCCTGTATGATTATCTCCTTCAGAGGATAGGTCTGTGCGAGTATCGAGTCTAACTGTTCGCGAATATACTTGGCACCATTGTAAGTGCCCATGACTATAGAGACCGTCTTGTCGGTATTCATCATTTTCCCATTTTACGTTTAACAAAAGCCATGCATTCCTTCAAGATGGCAGCACCAGCCAGGCGCATTACCAGGTAGTAAAGCACCACCGCCATAGCTATCCTGGTCAGAAACAACAGCCACAAGTTGTGGATACCCATCGTCGCAATATAAGTGACAGCCATCACTCCCAATGCCGACAGGGCGAAAGGCAAAATGTCTTTCAAGAACATCCTGACCCGATAGCCTATGAGGCGGCGGGTGAAATGATGCCATACGAAAAGCCATATCAGGTTGAGCAGTACATAGGCAATGACCATATTGCGGATGCCCCAATGCCATATGAATATCATCGTGATGATTTGTACTACACCCAGTGTAAATGTTACGCCGAAGAAGGTGCCCGACTTGCCATTGCTTACTATCAAACTGGACATCAGCTGGCACATCGGAATAACTGCGCCACTGATGCAAAGAATCTGCAACAAGTTGGCGCTATCCAGCCATTTCTCGGTGATGGCAAGCACGATAAATTCCCGTGCCACCATGCCAAAGCCAAACATCAAAGGGAAAGAGATGAAAGCCGTAAAGCGAATGAGCTTACGCAAGGCCTCCAACTGCCGGTCGGGATTCTCCCGCAAGTCTACCAAGACGGGTTGGGCCACAGAGTCTATCATCCCCTGTATCACATAGTAAGCCTTGAAATTCCACTGGGAAGCCTGGTTATAGTTGCCCGTATCGTGAGCCGTAAAGTAATGCCCCAAGAGAATGTTCAGCACATTGTTGTTGATGTGTGTGGTAATGGTCGTGGCAAGAAGCTTGCAGCTGAACCTGAACATGCGGCGCACCGGTCCGAAATCGAAATGGAGGTTAGGACGCCAAGGCGAATAATACCAAAAGAAAACCGTATTCACCATATTATATACGAGCGTCTGGGTAGCCAATGCCCAATAAGCAAAACCGCAGAAAGCCATGATTACTCCCACGATACTCGACGTCAAGGTGGCGATGATGCTTGCCTGCGCCCTCTGCTTCACCATCATGTTTTTGAACAGGTATGCCGACTGGGCGGTACACAAACTTGAGAGTACTACCGAGAGAAATGCGTACCTGCAGAGAGGAATCAATGCCGGAGTATGGTAATAATCTGCGATAAGAGGAGCGCAAAAGAATAAGACTGCATAAAGGAAACACCCCACAGAGATGTTAAACCAGAATACCGAGTTGTAATCATTGTCGGTAGGTTCCTTCAGGTTGGTAATGGCAGTAATAAAACCGGAATTTTGCAAGGCGTTGGCTATCAGCGAAAAGACGGTAATCATAGCTATCATGCCATAATCGCTGGGACTCAGCAGGCGTCCGAGCACGATGCCGAATACCAGGCCGATGAATTGCATAGCTCCATTGTTCATAGCCCCCCAAAAGAGGCCCTTTGCCGTTTTCTCCTTTAATGTCTCTGCCATTTTCCGTTAGCTTTGTCTGCATCCTCCCTGGATACGATTTGCAAAAATAGGAAGAATCCGTGAATGTACAAAATCTTTTGCTGGTATTTTGTAGCCAAGAAATGGTTCGGCTATAGTTACAGGAAGCACTTGCTGGAGATGTTTCAGAAGCAGAAGCAACATATAAAAACAACTTGCGCAGTTTTTGAATACGAATATTGTACTATGTTTTAGCAATACGCCCTGAACCAACGGTCACCGGCGCATAGCGGAAAGGTAAAGGGCGTGCAGGCCCAAATGTATCAAGTTATTTTGCACTTTATTAAAGGGGAAAACGGATCAGGTGACGACGTATCGTCCCTAAGCAGATTCACTAACCGGGTGATAGTATTTCCCTAGTACCCCCTAAGTCCTCTAATCCAAAAATTAAGTACTATTTCTTGGATTACAATCCAAAAAATCAGTATTGTTTCTTGGATTAGCGTTATTTTTGTTATCTTTGCGCCATGTTTCATACAATAGCATAGGCTTATGATAAAAAGATTATTGCAAGATACCATCGAAGCCCGGCTGTTTAGCGGAAAGGCAATCATCGTGATAGGGGCAAGACAAGTGGGCAAGAGCACGCTCTTCAAGATGATACTTGAAAAGCGCAGCGAACCGACATTGTCACTCAACTGTGATGAGCCCGAGGTTAAGGAAATGCTAACGCAGATGAATACGCAAGAACTAAAACTACTCATCGGCAACAACCGGATAGTAATGATAGACGAGGCGCAAAGGGTCGATAACATCGGAATGACACTTAAGCGAATCATCGACAACTTCCCCGATGTACAACTCTTGGTTACGGGTTCTTCGTCTTTTGAGTTGCAGGACAAACTAAACGAGCCGCTGACCGGTAGGAAATTCGAGTATCACCTGTTTCCTCTTTCTACGGGTGAGCTGCTGCAAGAACAAGGGTTGCTTATGGTAAAGCAGACCTTGGAAAATCGCCTTATCTATGGCTCCTACCCCGACATCATCAACCATACTGATGATGCCAAGGAGCTGTTGTACAATCTCTCCAACAGCTATCTCTACAAAGACTTGTTGTCGCTGGAGAGCATCCGGCGCCCTGCCTTGCTTGGCAAGCTGCTGACGGCTTTGGCCTTACAAGTAGCCAGTGAAGTATCGTACAACGAACTGGCGCAAACCATCGGCACTGACAGCAAGACCGTAGAAAAGTATGTTGACCTGTTGGAAAAATGCTTCATCATCTTCAAGCTAAACGGGTTCAGCCGCAACCTGCGCACAGAGTTGAAGAAAGCCAAGAAATTCTACTTTTACGACAATGGCATCCGGAATGCCATCCTGCAAAACTTCGCCCCACTGGCTCTGCGCCAAGACGCAGGAGCCCTATGGGAGAATTTCTTCATCAGCGAACGCATCAAAGCCAACCTATATGCAGGAAGATATGCGAACAGCTATTTCTGGCGCACCAGCCAACAGCAGGAAATAGACTACATAGAGGAATGTGACGGCAGTTTCTCTGTCTTCGAGTTGAAGTGGAATCCGAAAAGGGCCAACACTAAGATACCTGCACCATTCACGAATACCTATGATGTGAAAGAGCAAGTCGTCGTCACTCCCGACAATTGGTTACAATGGCTCTAACAAGCAACCCAAAAGCAACCAACCTCCTTGCTATATAGAGAAGGTTTTGTCCTTGGCCTTATCTGGATAAATACAAAATTGCAAGAGCCGCCTAATGTGCATAGCCCTCGGATGCTACAAGAAGCATTGTCAGGAGAAGTTTCAGAAGCAGAAGCTAAGAAAAAAGCAAGAGGTTGACTTGAAAAGACATCCTCTTGCTGAAATGCTCTATTACTTGATCGTATGGATTTGATGCAAGGTATTCATCACTACTTTCATCAATGGTTTCACAGTGGTAGTGTCCAATGCCTCGTCAATGGTGTGGGCACCCTTAATCGTCGGCCCCATGGCCGCGGCGTTGATGCCGGGCTTCTTTTGGGCAAAGTATCCGCACTCCAGACCACCTGGAGCCTTTGCCTTGCGAGCATTGGCATCCATAGCTTGGTAGTTGCTGAATATCAATCCAATAAACGGGTCATTCGCATCGGTATCCCATGCAGGCATCAGCAGTTCGTTGCTCAACTTCATGCTGAGTGTAGAAGCTAAAGCTGTAAGTCTAACCTTCTCGCTTTTAATCCATTCATCATTGTAAGAACGGAGGGAACTGTTAATGGCCAGTTCCCCATTGGAAAGTTTCACCACGCCTATGTTGTTTGACTTGAGTACGAGTCCGTCGGTTCCTTCGCGCTCTACTACGCCCTGGACAACATCCTCAAAATATTTATTGAGGTCGGCCAGCAATTCTTCTGCGCTGACAGATGCCACATTAGTGGCAGGGACATCTGCTACACTACAGTTGCCTTGGATATCTTCATTGGTGTATTCCTTTTGGAAATCAGCAAGGATGCTTTCCATCTCACTCTTGCAACCGGATGCCCTGTCTGCATCTACCACGAACTGTAGGTTCAATATATTGGCGATGGCATTTATTGCCGTTCCGCAGTCGATGGTTATCAGTTTTCCACCATTGGGCGTGATGACATCCTTTACCATCTTTGCCAATATCGTGGCGGCACTGAGTCTTTTCTCTCCGATGGCCATGCCGCTGTGTCCGCCGAGCAGTCCTTTCACATCGAGGGTTATGAGTTTACCGGAAACAGACGGGTTGCTCAATTCATATTTCTTGCTTGAAGTCCATACGTAAGCTCCCAGACATCCAGTGGTCAACTTCGGGTAGGCCTCGTCGTCGAAACTGATGAGGTAGTCGGCATCCAACACTTTTGGGTCAAGGACCATCGCACCATACATACCGCAGTCTTCGTTGGTGGTGAAGAGCAGGCGCAGAGGACCGTGTGCCACATTCGACTTGGCGATGGCCAGTGCCATGCCCACACCGATGCCGTCATCTGCACCAAGGTTGATGCCCTTGCCCTTCAACCAATCGCCATCATAATATGGTTCACCTACCTCTGTGGTAGGGTCGTAGCTCTCGTCACTCTTCCATGCGCACACCATGTCCTGGTGTCCCTGCAAGATGACCTTTGGCATGGATTCCATTTCCTTGGTGTTGGCCGGTACGTCTATCCATACGTTGAGAGAATCGTCAATGCCATATTTCAGCTTATGCTGCTTTGCCCAGTCGGTAAGATAGGCGCTGCAATTCTCCATGCGGAAGCTGGAGCGTGGATTCTGGGCAAAGATAAGGAACTGATCGATGGCTGACTTGGCCAACACGTCGCAGATGCTGTCTGAGATTTCTGTCACCACGGTGTTGCCGTCTGTCGGACCGTCGGTGGGTACTTCATTGTCGCTGGCGCAGGAAGCCAGCATCAGGGTGGCTGCAGCCAATGTCGCCCCCCATAACCTTTTGCCATTGTACTTCATTTTCCGTTTTTATATTTATAGTATACATTGATTTATCTTTGTCTGCATCCTCCCTGAATACGATTTGCAAAAATAGGAAGAATCCGTGAATGTACAAAATCTTTTTGTTAGTATTTTGTAGCGAGGCAATGTGTAAAAATAGAAAGGAAATACTTGTGCAATTAA
>CAVCGV010000073.1:0-14874 GCA_963601815.1 bacterium | reverse complement strand
AGTAGCGGAGTCCACCTCTATCCTCTTACAAAACAAAAGAAAAAACAGGTAAAAAGCTATAAATTAAGTTCATCAAGTGGTAAAATACACCCAAAAAGGTATGACATACCGGATATTCCCCCTGAAAAACCAGTTATTCCCCCTAACAAAATGTACAAATGGTTAACTTTGCAACAGACTTAGAACAACGGCGTTGTGAAACGCTTATTATCATCTTTTACTTATACATTTATATATAATTATTCATAGGATAATAAAAATAACCACAGCCAACAACGGCGGTGGTTATTTTTATTTTGGACAAACCACAATATGCCGCATCTTAAAGTACACTACCATAGTGGGAGATACGAAAAATATCAGGCAAAGAATTTTGTATTGTAAAGTATTTGATGTATCTTTGCAGACGCAAATCAGAATGGTTCCATAGTTTAATGGATAGAACGGAGGTTTCCTAAACCTTTGATCCGAGTTCGATTCTCGGTGGAATCACAGCAGAAGGTTTTCTTTTGCCGTTACTGAAGCATCTAAAAGGCCGTTTCCCAACAATTGGGGAAGCGGCCTTTTGGGTTTATTGCCTAAGCCTGAGCACCAACGGCAAATGGTCGCTGAAGCCACCCAGGTAGCGAGGCCCCAAATAAGTGCGAAACGGTTTCTTGCCCCCATATTTGCTGTCATCCTCCAAGAGAAAAGGCAGGTCGCCGATGCAGCAATCCTCCACACGCCTCGCCAGCGCATGCGAACAGAAGATATGGTCGAGACTACGCCAGTCGCCATGCCAGCGATACGTAGCATGCGCTCCGTTACGTCCCTTGGCACCGCCCGACACCTCGGAGAGAAGATACCGGGAGGACAGAAGCAACAAGGCAGGGGAATCGGAATAATCGTTGAAATCGCCCGCCACAATGATGTTGGCGTCACGGCAAAGAGCCCGCACGGAGTCGACAGACTCACCCAAGCGCTGTGCCACATGCAAGCGGTAGGGCCGTGAAGTCTGCTCGCCGCCACGGCGACTGGGAGCATGGACGACAAAGACGTGCAGACTGTCGCCGTCTGCCGTCTGTCCGCAGGCATACAGTATGTCGCGCGTTGCTCGCATGCCCTCCATCGGCACTATACGCAGCGGATACGACCGCAGGAGGCGGAAGGAGGAGGGCTGGTACATCAGTGCCACATCTATGCCACGTGCATCGGGCGAATCGGTCATGACATACTCGTAGCCCGCACTGCGCAAGAGAGATCGGCGGGTAAGGGCTATCATTACCGAATCGTTTTCCACCTCACAGAGCGCCACAAGGTCGGGCAACTGCCATGCGTGTACGTTCTCCGGGCGAGAGGCTGCAGCAGTGTCCTGCGGCTCGCCAAGGGCAATGATTTCCTTTGCCAGACCGTTCAGCTTGCGCCAGTAACGCGTGCGTGTCCAGCGGTAACTGCCCTCGGGCGTAAACTCCATGTCGTTTTTGAGCGAGTCGTGTACGGTGTCGAAAAGGTTCTCACAGTTGAGTTCCACAAATGTGAGCAAGCCGGAAAGGAGGAGAGAGAATATCATACCGAATAAGCGTATAAAATGGCCATTACCTAAAGAGCCGCTTCCCGAAGAACAGGAAGCGGCTCTCTTAGTCTATAGCGTCTTAAATAAAATCTTTATTCTGCTACTTTCACGGCAACATCCACACCGTCCTCCTTGATCTTGCGACCCAAGACGAGGTAAGCGATAGGAGAAGCGATGAAGATAGAAGACAGGGTACCGAACACAACACCGAGGATCATTGCGAACGAGAAGCTGCGAATGCTGTCACCACCGAGGATGAAGATGCAGAGCAACACGAGCAATGTAGTAGATGATGTATTGATGGTACGCGTCAAGGTCTCGTTGATAGAGGCATTGAATATCTGCTGAATGTCTCCCTTAGGATGCAGGTGCATGTTCTCACGGATACGGTCGAACACCACCACCTTATCATTGATAGAGTAACCCACCACGGTAAGGATAGCACCGATGAAGGTCTGGTCTATCTCGAGCGAGAAGGGAACGATACCCCAGAGCAGCGAGTAGAAGCCGATAACCGTCAAGGCATCGAATGCCAGGGCAATGGTAGAACCCAAAGAGAACGCCACATTGCGGAAACGGATGAGGATATAGAGGAAGATGGCTATCAAGGCGAAGATAACGCTGTAGATGGCACCCATCGTGATGTCCTTGGCTACAGACGGACCTACCTTGGTACTGCTGATGATGGAACCGCCCTGACGGATGTCCGGGTTCTTGAATGCCTCGACATTCTTCTGGGATACGAGTCCAGCCTTCTTCAGTGAAGTATAGAGAATAGTCTCTGCATCATCATCTACCTGAGGGTTATTGCTCTCTATCATGTAGTTGGTAGACACACGGATGGTCTTGCCGTCAGTACCGATGGCGAGGGCTGTAGTGGTGGCCTTGGTGCCGTCGGCATTGACAAAGGCGTCACCCAATACAGAACGAATCTGCTCAGGCTCTACAGGGTTCTCGAATGTCACTACATAGTTGCGACCACCCGTAAAGTCGATGCTCTTGCTCAAGCCACGAACGAAGAAGCAGCCGATGAAGATGATGGCAGCGGCAATCGTCACGGTGAATGTCTTCTTGTACATCGCCATGAACTTGTACTTCTTGCCCTGCATCAGGTTGCGAGAGAAGCCTGTTACGAACTTCACGTTCTGCCACTTGTCCTTCTTCAACTGGTGGTCGAACACCAGACGGGTCAAGAACACGGCTGTGAAGAACGATACGATGATACCGATAATCCAGGTAGTGGCAAAGCCGCGGATAGGACCAGTACCGGTAACCAAGAGGATAACACCCGTAATCAAAGAAGTAAGGTTAGAGTCGAAGATGGCAGAGAAGGCATTGCCGTAACCGGCAGCCACAGCCTGCTTCATACCCTTGCCGGAGCGAAGCTCCTCCTTGATACGCTCGAAGATAAGCACGTTGGCATCGACGGCAGTACCGAGAGACAGCACGATACCGGCGAGACCGGGAAGCGTGAGTGCCGCCTGGAACGACGTCAGGATACCGAGCGTGAAGAACACGTTGACAATCAAGGCAGCGTTAGCCATCATACCAGCTGTGAAGTTGTACATGATAACCATGTAAACCATCAGGAGCACGAAAGCCACAACGAAGGAGATGATACCCATCTGGATGGACTGTGCACCGAGCGTAGGACCAACCACCTCTTCCTGTACGATACGGGCAGGAGCAGGCATACGTCCAGACTTCAGGGTGTTGGCAAGGTCCTTGGTATCCTCGATGGTGAAGTGGCCGGTAATCTGAGAACTACCGCCGGCAATCTCGCCATTGACACGAGGAGCGGAGTAAACGACACCGTCCAGTACGATAGCGATCGCCTTGCCCACGTTCGACTTGGTCATCTGCGCCCACTTGCGGGCACCCTCTGTATTCATCTTCATGCTGACGCAAGGAGCACCCGAAGTTGGGTCAAACTCGTCCTTGGCATCAGTGATGACATCACCCTCGAGCGGAGCACGGCCGGTAGTGGTAGTAACCTTCAGTGCATGGAGAGAGAAGATATTCTTGGCATTGAGCAACTCCTCGGGCTTGGCACTCCAGAGCAGTTTTACGTCGGAAGGCAAAATCTGCTTGGCAACGGCAGAGTAGATGAGCTTGTTGATGGCGGCAGTATCACGCACGCTGGCATAACCGACAGTGCTCATGCTCTGGGCACCTGCAAGCTGCAGACGCGCCAACAGCGGATGGGCCTTAAGAGCCTCGGCAGTCTGTGCCTCGGCACTCATCTTAGCCTTGTCGTCGGCACCCTTCTTCAGGTTGAGCTTGGGAGCGGCAGCCTTGGCAGGCTCGGCCTTTGCCACCTCAGCCTTGGCAGAGTCTACGGCAGCGGTATCCTTCACCTCTGTACCCTCATCGCCATTGGCAAGACGGGTATCGAGCTGCTGCAGATAAGGAGCAATCTCCTCAGAGTTGTATGTCTCCCAGAACTCGAGGTTGGCACTACCCTGCAGCATCTTACGCATACGCTCAGGCTGGCTGATACCAGGCATCTCCACCATGATACGGCCCTGCTGGCCTTCCAGTTTCTGGATGTTGGGCTGAACGACACCGAACTTGTCGATACGGGTGCGGACAACGTTGAAAGAGTTGTCGATGGCATCCTGCACGGTCTCGCGGATGGCCTTCTCCACCTCAGAATCGCTACTCTGGGGAGAAACCTTGCCCTGCAACTGCTGTGTGGCGAACACTTCAGCGAGTTTGTGACCCGGTGCACACTTGTGATAAGCATTGATGAAAAGCGATACGAAATCGCCACCGTTAGCTTCCTCCTGAGCCCTGGCTTCCTTCATGGCATTGGTAAAACCGGCATCAGTCTTGTGGTCTGCCAGGTTTTCGATGACATCAGGAACGGAAATCTCAAGAATTACATTCATACCGCCCTTGAGGTCAAGTCCAAGACCGATCTGGGTCTCCAAGCAGTTCTGGTAAGAATAAACACCCAGGTACTTGACAGAATCCTTGTAGTCCTGCTGAGCAATAGGGTCTTTAATCTTGGCAGCCTCACTGTCGTAGTAGCTGGTAGCTACAGAAAACGACAGATAGAAGATGCTTGCGAGCGTCAGAAGGACGGCAACACAAATTACAATTCCTTTGTTTTGCATTTCTATTTTTGTTATTATTTGTTATTGTTTCATTCTGTTTGCACATAATGCCGTGCAAAAATAGTCATTTTTTTCCTTTTTAAGAAATAATTCGCCCGATATTCTTGTTTTTTTAGCTATTATCCCGCTTTTTTAGACGGCAGATGATGGGATAATGGTCTGAAGCAGCTATTTCGTTGTCTACACGGCACCAGCAAGGCTCCCAGTCGTCGGAGCACATGATGTTGTCGATGCGCACGTAGAACCCGCCTCGGTTGTAGCTGATGCCAAGGCCGTTGCCCGATGTCACAAAGCAGTCGGTCAGTTCCTTGGCAATGGTGCGGTGGGCATAGGATATGGGGCCGTCATTGAAGTCGCCGCACAGGATAATGCTCTCGCCCCGGTGCTGGCGCACATAACGTGCCACCGCCTCTGCCTCCGGCGCACGCCGCTTGGCAGATTCGCCCAGTTTTACAAACAGCAGTTTGGAGGTCCGTTCTGCCTCGCTGGTATCCATGTGCCCCTTTACAAGACTCTTGAACTCATGGCGTTCTTCCAGAGAGAGTCCTGTCGTCTCAAGATGGTTGTTCAGCAGGAGTACCTTCTTGCCGTCTACAGACAGCGTAAAGGCTGCTGTCATGTTGCCCTTCGACTCATAAGGCACCAATTCGCTGTGGAGTATAGGAAACTTGCTGAGTACCATCACGGCATTGCCCCCCGAAGGATGCGTCACACAACGAACATAAGGATACTGTTGGTGCATCAGCGAATCCATCTGCTCCTTAACCTGTCCGTTGGGCATGGCTTCCTGCAGGCATACGATGTCGGCATCCTGCCGGTGTATATATGCCAGCACACGATTGATCCCATCGGCATCCTTTTCGCCCTCTGCAAAACTGAGCGTATTGTAAGACAGCACTTTGATGCTGCCTTCGGGTGTTTCTTCGCCCGTCAGATTGAGCGGGAAATAGGTCGTTATAGGGAAATAGCACAAAACGAAACCCGCAAAGGGAATAAGAGCGTATCTCACCTTGAATACCAACCAGAAAAAGAGGAAACAAATGTTGATAAGAAGAAAAACGGGAAAGAGCAGTCCCAGGGTGGAGAGCAAGGGGAAACTCTCCGGCGACAATCGGTCGGAGTATCCCACAAACAACATCAGGAGAATGGTGGCAACATTAGCGCCGGCTATCATCCGGACGGTAATCGTCTTGAGTTCTCTAAACATGCACTTTATCGGTTGCTTTGGTCGAAAAGGCACTGCTTCTCTTCCTTCGT
The DNA here is from genome assembly GCA_963601815.1 of bacterium. Taxonomy (GTDB): domain Bacteria; phylum Bacteroidota; class Bacteroidia; order Bacteroidales; family Bacteroidaceae; genus Prevotella. The sequence goes on along the minus strand of CAVCGV010000073.1, from coordinate 8,946 downwards.
CAGACTGTCATAACCGTTACGGCGTATCTTGTCGAGTATGCGGTCTATCTCTTCCTGCGTAGCCTTTTTGCGTGCATTGTACTGCCAGTCGTCCTGACGGTCGGTAGGTGCAGCCTGCTCGTGGCGGGTATAGGTAAAACGGCTGCTGCCGCGCCTGCCGCCAAACATGCCGCGCATCTTGTCGAAGGCTTCCTTGGCAGCATTGCCCGAATATCCGCCGTCTATCTGCTTGCGCCAATAGCGTATGAGGAAGAATCCGAACACCATACCGCCCAAGTGGGCTACATGGGCCACGCCGTCATTGGTGGTGGCCATGGCAGAGAAGAGTTCGATGACGGCATAGCCTATCACGAAATACTTTGCCTTGATGGGAACGGGCAAGGGGAAGATAAAGATGCGGTCTTCGGGGAAAATCATGCCGAAAGCCAAAAGGATGCCATAAATGGCACCGGAGGCTCCGACGGTGGTCCACTGGTTGAGCAGCGCCTCGCTGTTGTGCGCCACGAGCGACATCATCGAGATGTTGAAGCCCTCCACCTGGTCGGAGGCAAGCATCCAGAACTGTACAAACTGGGCTGCCTCCTGAAAGAGACCGGCACCCACACCGCACGCTATGTAATAAAAAAGAAATTTCTTAGCTCCCCACACACGCTCTACCACACAGCCGAACATCCACAGGGCAAACATATTGAAAATGATATGCTCCCACCCGCCATGCATGAACATGTAGGTGACAAGTTGCCACGGCATGAAATCGGAAGCCATGAAAAAGTGGAGACCGAAGGTATCGGCAAGGGGATTGTCCACACCAACTGTCTTCCCCACAAGATAACTTATGAGGAATACCGCGACATTAATAATCAACAAGTTCTTTGTTACTATCGGTATATTGCGCATAACAGTGCCTTCTTACATGATGATTTGGCGGCAAAATTACGAAAAATATCCGTGAAAGTGCCATAAAAAAGGCATAATAGACTTAATTTTCAATAATTTCTTCATTTTTCTTCATTTTTTGTTTGATTTCTAAAAGATTAGTTCTATTTTTGTATCCAAATCGCTTAGAAACAATTAGTATTAATCATTTAATAAAGCAAAATTATGAACAAGACAGAATTGATTGACAAGATCGCAGCAGGTGCTGGCATCAGCAAGGCAGACTCCAAGAAGGCTCTCGACGCAACAGTCAACGCACTGAAAGAAGCTCTCGTCGCCGGTGACAAGATTCAGTTGGTAGGCTTCGGTACTTTCAGCGTTAGCGAGCGTCCTGCACGCGAGGGTATCAACCCTGCAACAAAGGAGAAGATCCAGATTGCAGCAAAGAAGGTTGCCAAGTTCAAGGCTGGCGCTGAACTTGCCGACGCTCTGAACAAATAATTGTAAGGATTCTTGCAAAAAATATTGGGCTGCCCATCATGGGCTGCCCATTATTTTTTTCCATAAAAAGTCGTTGCTTACTTAGGCTGCTTGCCGATGTAGGCAAGGATACCTCCGTCCACATACAGGATATGACCGTTAACCGCATTGGAGGCATCGGAAGCCAGGAACACAGCAGGACCTTCCAGTTCCTCGGGGTCGAGCCAACGGCCTGCCGGAGTCTTGGCGCAGATGAAGCTGTCGAAAGGATGACGGCTGCCGTCTGCCTGACGCTCACGGAGAGGAGCGGTCTGCGGTGTGGCGATGTAGCCCGGACCAAGACCGTTGCACTGGATGTTATACTCGCCATACTCTGAGCAGATGTTGCGGGTAAGCATCTTCAAGCCGCCCTTGGCTGCAGCATATGCCGAAACGGTTTCGCGTCCCAGCTCGCTCATCATGGAGCAGACGTTGATAATCTTGCCGTGCCCCTTCTTTATCATGCCGGGAATGACTGCCTTGGACACGATGAACGGGGCAGTGAGGTCGATGTCGATGACCTGCTTGAATTCGTCTACAGACATCTCGGTCATGGGGATGCGTTTGATGATTCCCGCATTGTTTACCAGGATGTCGATAACACCGAGTTCTTTCTCGATATCAGCTACCATGGCTTTTACCTGCTCCTCGTCGGTAACATCACAGATGTAACCCTTGGCGTCGATACCTTTTGCCTTATAGTCAGCAAGGGCTTGGTCCATGTGGTGCTGGCTGCGGCAGTTGAATGCAATCTTGGCACCTGCCTTGGCATAAGCCTCGGCGATAGCGAAACCGATTCCGTAAGCGGCTCCTGTAACGAGGGCTACCTTGCCCTCAAGTGAGAATAGTTTAGAAAAGTCCATATTGTTTGTTGTTTTAGTATATTAGGCGTGTTCTGAAAATTCCACGCATAGTTAAACTTCTTTATTCCCGACCGGCAATCTCATATTATTCAGGTCGGTAACCTCGTATTATTTCAGATCAGTAATCTCATAGAAATCCTGGTCACCATAGTCGAGATTCTCTCCGCCCATACCCCAGATAAAGGTGTAGTTGTGCGTAGCGGCACCACTGTGTATGCTCCATTCGGGCGAAAGCACAGCCTGATTGCCCTTCATCCAGATGTGGCGTGTCTCGTGAGGTTCTCCCATCATATGGCACACGGCCTGCGACTCGGGCACATCGAAATAGAAGTAGGCTTCCATACGACGGCTATGGACATGTGCCGGCATCGTGTTCCATACAGAACCCGGCTCAAGCTCGGTCATGCCCATCTGCAACTGGCAGGTGGGGAGTACTTCCCTTACCAGCATCTTGTTGATGGTACGCTCGTTACTGGTCTCCAACGCTCCCATGTGGGCACGGATAGCGTCTTCCTTTGTCACCTTGCGACAGGGATATGACGTATGCGCCGTGGTGCTGTTAAAATAGAACTTGGCGGGACAAGCCGGATTCTCACTGCCGAAATAGACATCGCGGTCGCCACTGCCAATGTAGAGCGCCTCCTTGTAGCCCAAACGGAATGTTTCGTCGCCTACAATAACAAAACCTTCACCCTCACCGACATTGAAAATGCCGATCTCGCGACGAGTCGTGAAATGGGGGGCTTTCAGAGGGGGGATGGCTTCCAGCAGCAATTTCTCCTTGACGGGCATCGCTCCTCCCACAATCATGCGGTCGTAGAGGGAGTAGACCATATTGACCTCTTCGGCCTCAAAAATCTTCTCTACCAGAAACTCCTTGCGCAACCTTGCCGTATCGTACATCTTTGCGTCGGCAGGATGGGACGCATATCTCAACTCATAGTTGGTCTTCATTTATTTCTCTTTGATTAGTTTGATGGCAAAGTTACAAAATTATTTTCAGAACACACTACAAGGAAAACAAAAAAAGTCGGGAAACAAAAAAAGTGTGCCATTCTTGATGACACACTTTTTACGTCTGTTGTCCCAGGCGGATTCGAACCACCACTGACAGAACCAAAAACTGTAGTGCTACCATTACACCATAGGACAATCAAACTATTTGCAAAGGTAGTGGATTTTTTCTCTACTACCAAATTATTTAGTCACTTTTTGCATTTGCAACGGCAAACTTCCCTATAGGAAAGTTATTTAACCGTTATCAGATAATAGTTCTTCTTGCCTTTCTGCACCAAGAGGTACTTACCGTCGATGAGGTCGCTGTCGGAAACTACCTGATCGAAAGCTGTGAGCTTCTCCTTGTTGAGCGATACTCCGCCACCTTTCACAAGCTTGCGCATCTCGTTCTTGCTGGGGAAGATCTGCATGCCTTCCTGACAGAAGAGGTCGACTGCCGTTCCGCCGAGCAGGCTCTTGTCGAGTTCGTAGTGGGGCACGTTGGCAAACACGTCGTTGAGCGTGGCCTCGTCGAGCTGGGCAAGATTCTCCTTGGTGGCTTTGCCAAAGAGGATGTTGCTGGCAGCAATGGCCATATCGAGGTCTTCCTTGGAGTGGACCATCGTGGTCACTTCCTCTGCCAAGCGCTTCTGCAGCACACGGCGACCCGGATCCTGCTTGTGCTCCTCTACGAGGGCATCGATGGTTTCCTTGTCGAGGTCTGTGAATATCTTGATGTACTTCTCTGCGTCCTCATCGCTCACATTGAGCCAGAACTGATAGAAGGCATAAGGCGTGGTACGGTTGCGGTCAAGCCAGATGTTGCCGCTTTCGGTCTTGCCAAACTTCTTACCGTCGGCCTTGGTTATCAGCGGGCAGGTAAGGCAGAAACATTCTGCGTCGTTGCCGAGCGTGCGGTGTATCAGTTCGGTACCCGTGGTCATGTTGCCCCACTGGTCGTTACCGCCCAACTGAAGGCGTACGCCGTACTTCTGGTACTGATAAAGGAAGTCGTACCCCTGCAGCAACTGGTAGGTGAACTCCGTGAACGACAATCCGTCGCGTGCTTCACCGTTGAGTCGCTTCTGCACACTGTCCTTAGCCATCATGTAGTTGACGGTAATGTGCTTGCCTACCTCACGTGCGAAATCGAGGAAGGTGAAGTCCTTCATCCAGTCGTAATTGTTTACCAGCTCAGCCTTGTTGGGTTCAGAACCGTCGAAGTCGAGGAACTTGGACACCTGCTTCTTGATGGCTTCCTGGTTATGGTAAAGCGTATCCGAATCGAGCAGGTTACGCTCCTGGCTCTTGCCTGAAGGGTCGCCAATCATACCTGTTGCACCGCCCACAAGCAGATAAGGCTTGTGGCCGCAACGCTGCAGATGACGCAGCATCATGATACCGCAAAGGTGACCGATGTGCAGCGAGTCTGCCGTAGGGTCGGTTCCGAGATAGGCTGACACCATGTGGGTGTTGAGGTATTCCTCTGTACCTGGCATTATCTGCGCCAGCATACCGCGCCATTTCAATTCTTCAACAAAGTTTTTTGTCATCGAATGAGATTATTTAGATATATATAAAATAATGTATAGGGGCCCGACTCTCCGCCGGAAACTTACGGTACGGGGTCATATCCCGAACCACCCCATGGGTTGCATCTCAATATTCTCCAAACTGCAAGCATCAGTCCCTTGAAGGGGCCGTGCTTCACAATGGCCTGCCGAGCATATTCCGAGCACGTGGGCGTAAAACGGCAGGAAGGTGGCGTATAAGGCGTAATGAAACGCTGATAGAACACGATGGGCAGCAACAGCAGCCATCCTAAGGCTTTCGCAAGCAACTGCCAGCCCCGCACAAGTGTCTTGGACAACCGCATTTTCATATTGCCGTCTCTGTATGCGGTGGCTCGTCTACTGCTGTATCCGCAGCATGGACAGCATGGCTTCCGTACGGACTGGACGCTGCCTTTTCTGCTATCCGCAGCAAGAGATTCACCATCTTGCGTTCTACCTTCTCCGACTCGTGCAACTTGTCGTCCTGCCAGATGAATGCTACCAACAAGTGCCTCTCCGGCATGCGGGACATCGCATCCATCAGCAAAGTCTTGTTCTTGCGGTAGGCTTCCCGTATCTGCCGCTTTACACGGTTGCGCTTCACGGCACGCTTGAAATAACGCTTGGATACACTTACCAGCACTTGCACACACGGTTCACCCGGCACCTCTGCGGCATCTACCGTCTGGAACACCGCCCTCAACGGCCAAGCAGACAAAGAGGAAGACTTGCCGCCAAAAAGGCGGCCTACAAGCGTCTTGCTACACAGTTTCTCTGCTTTGCCAAAGGTTTTCGGTTCCATTTGCTTAAAAGGATTGTTGCCTTACTTGTTGTTCTTCTCAAGGTAATTCTTCAGTGCCCCTGTCATAGACGGGAACTCCTTGGTAGGTGCCTCTAAGTCAAGGCGGAGCCCCTCTTCTTCCACAGTCTTGGCTGTAGCCGGACCGAATGCTCCGAGGGCAATGTCACCTTGCTTGAAGTCGGGGAAGTTCTTCTTCAACGCCTTTACGCCTGTAGGACTGAAGAACACCATCATGTCATAGTCGAAGCCCTTGATTTCCTCTTCGCTGAAATCGTTGCTTACGGTACGGTACATCACACATTCCGTATGCTTGAGCTTCTTCTCGTCGAGCAGGTTCTTGATGTCGTCATTGTGCACACAACTCAACGGAACAAGATATTTCTCTGTCTTGTGGCGTGCCATCTGCCCCATCAAACCGTCTATCTTGCCTGTATCGCCAAAGAACACCTTGCGCTTGCGGTACTGTACATATTTCTGGATATAGAGGGCGATGGTCTCTATTACACAGAAGTACTTCATGTCCTCTGGTATCGTTATACGCATCTCCTTGGCCAACTTGAAGTAATTGTCTACGGCGTGGCGGGAGGTAAAAACGACTGCTGTATAGTCCAGAAGGTTTATCTTCTGCTGGCGAAACTCCTTGGCTGAAAGCCCCTCTACCTTGAAGAAAGGACGGAACACACATTCTACTCCATATTCCTTCTCAATATCGTAATAAGGAGACTTGTCACTTGCGGGCTTGGGTTGGGAAACCAAGATCTTCTTTATCATTTTGCGCTAAAAGTTTATTTTCAAATAATGACTCATCATTACCAACCCACCCAGCAAGGCGGAGAATGGTACCATTTCGAGGGCACAAAAGTACAAAATATTTTGCAGAAAAGTGCCTTTTCTCTTGAAAAAGATGAGATACCCCTTGTAAAATGACAGTATTTTCACCAATCCTGCCACAAGTATCGCATAAATTACAACTGTATCTATCGTCAATCCGAAATATGCCATCAGCATAATGACCGGAAAAAAGAGCACTCCTTCTGCCGAGAAAAGGAACAGATAGGACTTGAGCCAACGCTTGCCGCTCTTCTTGTCAAAGAACACCCAGTTGACAAACATGCAAAGCAATCCCTTCAACAGGAAGTAACCTGCCACGGTACCAGCATAGATGCCGATGATGAGATTCTGGTCAATCGTGAACGTATCGCTTACCGATGCCCTGGAATAGAGAAAATATCCGATGCCGACTATCAGGCATGTCTGAAGGACAAGGAAAAGCTGAAACCTAAGTTCACTGGATGTCTCCGACTCTTCTGTCGTACCGGAACGTGGCACATAGAAGAACCGGCGTATCTGATTGACAATAAACTGGTACGACTGCGAATAGGCTATACAGGCAAGCACGAAGCAGACCAACAACAACGACGTGATGAAATTGTCGCCTGCCACGGTGTATGGTACGGGGTCGCCTGCCACACCCTGTCGCCCTCCCTGTAACTCGGGATGGAACAAGGGATTATTGGAGAAGAAAGACTCACGGTAATACTGCGGCAGACTGACATCCCGAAAGCTCTTGCCACGCGTATGCCCCGGGAGGTGGAGCGTGTCGGGACAAGTGCTCCAGTGGATGTCGGATGGCTGGATATGCGCACGGACCATGGAGTCTTGCTGGGCTGGAGTCGCATCCTTACGAAGCCACCCCAACACCACACGGGGAGTCAGCGGTTCCTTACGTACCGCTGACACTTCCTGCTGCAAGCCTTCACCAATATTCTCTACTTGTACAGAATCTGTCTGTTGCACCATTGTCCAATTATCACAGGCCGAACTCTTTTCTCACGAGGTCTACCTTGTCCAGTTTCTCCCAGGTAAACAACTCTACCTCCATGGTCTTCGACTCATGGTAACGGCTGGTAAAGGTTTTCTTTATTACCTCGTTCTTACGCCCCATATGGCCATAAGCCGCAGTTTCGAGGAACATAGGCTGACGCAGTTTCAACTGGCGTTCTATCGCCTTAGGACGCAGGTCGAACATACGGGCTATTTTCTGTGCTATCTCACCATCAGTCATGGCTACATGGCTACGACCATAAGTGTTGACATAGATACTTACCGGCTCGGCTACACCGATGGCATAACTTACCTGTACCAGCATCTCGTCAGAAACACCTGCTGCAACCATATTCTTGGCTATGTAGCGTGCGGCATAAGCTGCCGAACGGTCTACCTTACTACTGTCCTTGCCGGAGAAGGCACCACCGCCATGAGCTCCCTTGCCGCCATAGGTATCCACGATAATCTTACGGCCGGTAAGACCTGTATCACCATGGGGACCGCCTATGACAAACTTGCCTGTAGGATTGACATAATACTTGATGTCGTCACCGAAAAGGGCAAGCACCTTATCGCTCAACTGTGCTTTTACACGCGGGATAAGGATATTGATGACATCTTCACGTATCTGGGCGAGCATAGCTTCATCATCGTCCTCACCGTTGGCTTTCTTGACAAAGTCGTCATGCTGGGTGGAGACAACGATCGTATCTATGCGCTGGGGAATGTTGTCGTCAGAATATTCTATCGTCACCTGACTCTTCGAATCAGGACGAAGATAGGTCATCTCCTTGCCTTCCTTACGGATAACTGCCAGTTCTTTCATGATAATCTGTGCCAGGTCGAGCGAAACAGGCATATAATTGTCTGTCTCGTTGGTAGCATAGCCGAACATCATACCCTGGTCGCCTGCACCCTGCTCGTCATCCTCCTCGCGACTCACGCCACGGTTGATGTCATCGCTTTGCTCATGAATCGCAGTAAGCACACCACAAGAATCACCGTCAAACTGATATTCCGACTTTGTATAACCGATTTTCTTGATGGTTTTACGGGCAATCGTCTGCAAGTCTACATACTCAGAAGACCTTACCTCTCCCATTATGACGACCTGACCAGTAGTACAGAATGTCTCGATGGCACAGTGAGCCTTTGAATCATAAGCAAGGAACTGGTCGAGCAACGCATCCGAAATTTGATCTGAGACCTTATCGGGGTGGCCCTCAGAAACGGACTCAGAAGAAAACAAATATGACATATTCTCTTATTTTATTATGTATAAATTTATTGTGGAGTGCAAAGTTAAACATTATTTTCCACAATCAAATGATTTTTCTATAAAAACTTGAAAAAGAGTGTTGGTAATGAACATTCATTGGATTCGTGCATTACGTGTTGCAAAAAAGATTCGTTGGATTCGTGTGATTCGTGGTTAAAATAATAGAACATACGGTTGCACTTATTAGTAGGTACGGCGTCCTCGCCGTACACAAACATGATTGCTTACTTG
>CAVCGV010000072.1:0-14976 GCA_963601815.1 bacterium | reverse complement strand
GTTTTTTGAGTGCCTATAGAAGGGGCTTCATGCAGAGGGCTATTTTTTGCGTTTCGTGGGGCATCGTTATGCGTATTATAAAAAGTTGTCGTACCTTTGCACCCATGAACCATTACGACATTATCCGCCGTGCGGGCCATCTGCCCGCTGCAGACATAGCTGAAGCCGTCAACAAGTCGTTGGCGGACACCTCGTCCCTTGTCATTACCGCACCGCCGGGAGCAGGAAAGTCTACCCTCCTGCCCCTTACCATCCTCGAAGGCATGGCATCCTTCGGCGGCGACCCGTCCACGGGGGGCAAGGTAATGATGCTGGAACCGAGGCGCATCGCCGCCCGGCAGATAGCCGAGCGCATGGCAGACATCCTGGATGAGCCTATCGGGAAAACCGTGGGCTACAGGGTGAGGTTCGACACGAAGGTAAGTGCCGATACGCGGCTGGAGGTGGTTACGGAGGGCATACTCACCCGTATGCTCGTGGCAGACCCCACACTGGACGGCGTAGGCGTGGTGGTGTTCGACGAGTTCCATGAGCGCAACCTGCAGTCGGACCTCGCCCTTGCCCTCGCTCGCCAGTGCCAGCAACTGCTGCGCCCCGACCTCAGAATCGTCATCATGTCCGCCACCATCGATGCCTCCCACATCTGTCAGGCTCTCCATGCACCCCTTATCGAGTCGGAGGGCAGGATGTTCCCCGTGGAAATACGCTATGCGGAGAAGGAAATAGGAGAAGGCGACAACTGCAGGATGTTGGACAGTAAGGTGATTGCCCAGTCCGTGGCAGCAAGCATCGTGCGGGCACACCGTGAGCACGAGGGCGACATCCTCGCCTTCCTGCCCGGACAGGGAGAGATAGAGCGCTGTGCCGAACTCTTGGGCGACTCCCTTGCCCCCACCGCCGTCTATCCCCTGTACGGCAATCTTTCTCCATCCCTCCAGCGCAAGGCAATCGCTCCCTCCCGACCGGGCGAGCGGAAGGTGGTGCTTGCCACGCCCATCGCCGAAACATCGCTTACCATCGAGGGCGTGAGGATAGTCATCGACTCCGGCAGGTACAAGAAGATGACGGTCGAGGCGCAGTCGGGACTGAGCCATCTGCGCACACACCTCATCAGTAAGGACATGGCCACCCAACGCACGGGGCGTGCGGGGCGTGTGGCTGCTGGCGTATGCTATCGCCTCTGGACCCGTACTTCCGAGCACAGCATGCAGGAACAGAGGGTGCCCGAAATAGAGGAGGCGGAACTCAGCAACCTGGTGCTCGACATCGTGAGCTTCGGCGAGAGCGACGTAGAGTCCCTGCCGTGGCTCACCCCTCCGTTCAGGGCGCACGTGCAGGAAGCGTACAGTCTGCTGAGGACGTTGGGAGCCATAGACGATCGCAACGCCATTACACCCTTGGGCAAGAAAATGGAACAGATGCCCTGCCATCCGCGCATTTCGAGGATGATACTCGGGGCAAGGAACAAGGCGGAGCAAGCCCTCGCCTGCGACATCGCCGCCCTGCTGGAGGAAAAGGTTCCGGGCGACCATGCTGACTGCGACATGACTTTCCGTATCAATATGCTGAGAGACAGCAGGCGCAAAAGCCAGTTGGGCGCATGGAAACGCATCGGGCAGGTGGCTGCGGAATACCGCCGCATGGCACACACCGATGAGGACAATGCCATCGTCGACGGCGAGAGCATCGGCAAGCTCTTGGCGTATGCCTACCCCGAGCGCATCGCCAAGAGCCTCGACAGCATCGGTCATTTCCGCTTGGCGAGCGGCAAGGATGTGCTTATTCCCGCGGAAGACCCCATGTCCGCTCGTTCGTGGATAGCCGTCGCCTTGCTCTTCGACCGTGTGTTGCTTGCCGCACCGCTCGATGTTCAGCAGTTGATGGAACCTTCTGCCAACGGGACATCGGACATCGTCCGCCAGCGCGACCGCATCGCCTGGGACAGCAAACAGGGCAGGGTAGTAATGCAGCGGGAGTGGAACATAGGCAAACTGCTGATAGACAGCAAACCCCTCCACAACTGCGACAACGCCCAGGTCGTCGCCATCGTCTGCGAGGCTATGAAGAAGGACGGACTGAGCATGCTCGACTGGAACGATTCGGTGAAGTTGCTGCAGCGCAGGGTGGCGCAGGTAGCGACGTGGCATCCCGAACTGTCGCTCCCCGACCTCTCTACCGAGCACCTGATGGCAACGGCAGAGGAATGGCTCCCCTTCTATCTGGAACAGGGAGGCCATGTGCGGCAGACCATTGCCGAGCTGAAGAAGATAGACCTCAGGGAAGTGCTCTGGAACATCCTGCCCTACGACCAGCAGCAGGAGGTGGACCGTATCGCTCCCACCCACATCGAGGTGCCCACGGGCAGCCGGATACGCATCGACTACCGCCAGGGTGCTGAGGCTCCGGTGCTGAGCGTGCGCCTGCAGGAGTGCTTCGGCATGACCGCCACGCCCTGCGTAGACAATGGCAAGCGCCCCGTACTGATGGAACTGCTCTCCCCCGGCTTCAAACCCGTACAGCTGACGCAAGACCTCGCCAGCTTCTGGCAGGGCACTTACTTCGAGGTGCGCAAGGAGATGAAGCGCCGTTACCCCAAGCATTACTGGCCCGAGAACCCGCTCGAAGCCGAAGCCGTAAGGGGAGTAAAGAGAAAATGAAGAAGCAGGGAATGTTCAAAAACAACTTGCGCCGTTTTTTTTGAATGCACATGCTGCGCAACGCTTTGCCAATGCGAACAGAAAAGGCAAAGCGTTGTCGTAATAGTGTTTAGAAGTGAAGTCTGGAACGTTGGTAGAACAGTTATATAGTCAACTCTGGATGCTGGGCTAATATTTCTTTTGCTGGCACGTGCAAGACATTGCCTTCCGTATCGCCGACAACTAAAGAATCATCACGCAAAGCATACTCATGCAGAAGTTTTTTTCTGGATTCCTTCAAACCTTCGTCTATCTTCCGAAGATACTCTTCAACCTCAATTTCGCTCATATTGGAAGCCGTCGTTTTGCCTGCTCCATTGCAGCCTGCTATTATGTATAAATGTTTGACCATCGCTCAGAGAGATATAGAATTACTCATAGAAAGGTGCGTATGTTAAAAGCCCACACATTTGAGCGTCTTTGAGAGGCTTGGTGGAAACTGACGTTACAAAGATACGAACAGTCATTGACTCTACAAAGTTTTTGATAAGAAAATTCGCGGGAATTATAAACTTAGGATTATTTAACTGCATACAGTAATGCTTTTACGCCTTTTCATACTACTTTTGCAAATCGTATCTACAACATCTATATTATATAGCAAAACGACATCATTATGACTCACGGACACGAAGTACTCCACATGATGGAGGGTAACAGTTATTCTACCAAGCAGCAGCTTATCGACGCTATTATTGCCCGTTTTGGTGCAGACGAGCGTTTCTATACGTGCTCGGCCGAAGGCATGACGGCAGCAGAACTGGTCGACTTCCTGGAGGAGCGCGGCAAGTTTATGCCTGCCAATGGGGTGGACGACTTCACGGTCGACATCACCAAGGTGTGCAACCATTGATACGTATATATAATCGTGACGCAAGTTTTGGATTGAGATTCTGAGAAAGTAAGTATGAAAACTATTCTTTGGTTGCTGTGTTTCACGGTCATTCCTTCTTGTGTCATGGCCCAGACAGACAGTATCCGTCCCAAGGACTCCCGTAAGAGTCTGCACGACATCCTGCATGTAGTGGACAGTCTGAGGCTTCAGCTCCGTCAGTCGGCAGACAAGGGAGAGATGCTACAGTGGGGCGACTCCATCCTGATGGCGAAACTCGAAAACAGCCAGTTGAGCGAAAAGAAACGGCAGAGGGTGATGAAACATTACGGCAAGATAAGGAAACATTTTGCACGTTACGACCGCCACCTCTTCAGGGGCGACTCCCTGTTGGCAGCCAAGTACAACAAGAAGACTTTCGATACAGCTTATATCGCCCGTCCCGATGCCCGATGGACGGTAAAGCTGCGCGGCAACGTGTCGAGTGCCGCCATTCATACCAAAACCCTGGTGGAGGGTGTGGAGCACCAGACGGAGGTGATGAGCGAGGTGCGGGGAACGCTCAGCGTAGCGGTATCCTATCGTGGTGTAGGACTGGGATTTGCTGTGAATCCAGCCAAGTTGGCGGGCAAGAGCCAGGACTATGAGTTCAACCTCAACTCCTACAGCAACCGCTACGGCTTCGACGTGGTGTACCTCTCCTCCAAGACCTACCACGGCCACACCGACCAGGGCGGCGAGCGCATGGACATCCCCAAGGGGCTCATCTCGCAGAAGGCACTCAACCTCAATTTCTATTATGCCTTCAACCACCGCAAGTTCTCTTTCCCGGCAGCCTTCAGCCAGAGCTACATCCAGCGGCGCAGTGCGGGCAGTTGGCTGATAGGTGCCAGTTTCGACGGCTCCAAGACCGAGGTGAGCGCAGACGAGGAGCATCCCTCTATCCGCCCCGTCACCATCCGGCTCAACGAGTTGGCAATCGGCGGCGGCTACGGCTACAACCTGGTGCTGGGCAAGCACTGGCTCTTCCATCTCTCCTCCCTCCCCACCCTCACGGTCTATTCCCACGACTATACCAAGACGCAGGAGACCGACGACGGGGGCGAGACCGTAACCACCAGGAACAGCATGAAATACCATTTCCCCTCCGCCATCATCACCGGCCGGGGAGCCGCCCTGTACTCCTGGCGCAACAAGTTCGCCGGGGCCACGATGGTGTTCAACTGCTCCGTGGCAGGCAGCAAGGAACAGCTGCAGCTGAAGCGGGATAAGTGGCGCGTGAGGATGTTCTTCGGGTTCAGGTTCTAAGAAAGGAAAACCGCCAGGGCTTCTTACTTTGCGCTTGTGAGCCTTTTCTTTACCACGGCAGGAGTGCCTGCAGCCATGCAGTCGTCGGGAATGTCCTTTGTTACGACACTCCCGGCTGCGATGATGCAGCGTGAGCCGATGGTGACACCCGGACAAACTGTGACATTGCCTCCGAGCCAGGTATCATCGCCTATTGTGATGGGGTGTCCTGTCTCGGTCGGGTTTCTGCGCTGCATGTAGTCCATGGGGTGCTGTGGCGTGTAGAAACTGCAGTTGGGGCCTATGAGTACATGGTGGCCTATGCGGATGTAACCTTCGTCGAGCATCGTACAGTTGTAGTTGATGAACACATGCTCGCCCACAATGATGCTGCTGCCGTGGTCGCAGTGGAAGGGCGGCATGAGCTCCGATGACTTGGGGAAGCCGGGAATAAGGTCTTCTATTACCTCACGGTACGCCTCGTCGTGTACTGTCATTGTCTGCAGACGGGCACACAGTGTGCGTGCGTGTTTCCAACTCTCGGTCACTTCCGGAGCACCATAGTCGTACAGTTGGCCGCTCCTCATCTTGTCCAGTTCGTTCATACGTGTATTTATTGTAGTAAAGATAAGTATTTATTGCAGTAAAGATAGTCTTTCTAATTGCAAAAGTACAAATAAAAAGCGTATGTCGAAAACGTTTTCATGGAAATATAATAGGGGGCGGAAAATGATTTTGACATTCTTTTATTACCTTTGCATAGTTAAAATGTCCATAAAGTACAATCCGTCAGAAAAACAATGCGTGGATGATGAGAGACACGCCTAAACAGTAATAAGAACTAAATCTAATAAAACATCAAAAAATGACAACACTGACAATTTCGATTATCGTCGTTTTCGTGCTCGGCTATGCACTCATTGCCACCGAAAGCCTGACGAAGGTGAACAAGGCTGCGATAGCCTTGCTGATGCTTGTGGGGTGCTGGACCCTCTACATGGTAGACCCTATGCAGTATCTGCACTTGATGCATCCCGACTATACGGGCGGTGCAGAAGGTATGCTCGAGAAAGTTACCGGCATCATACAGGAACATCTGGGTGATACGGCCACCACGCTGTTCTTCCTTATGGGTGCCATGACTATCGTGGAGATAGTAGACCAGAACGGCGGTTTCAACTGGGTGCGCAAGGTTATGAAAACCAAGTCGAAACGTACGCTGCTGTGGCGCATCGCCTTCATGACCTTCATCCTGTCGGCCATTCTCGACAACCTGACGACCAGTATCGTGATGATCATGATTCTGCGCAAGCTCGTTACCGACCACAAGGATCGCATGATCTATGCCTCGTTGGTGATTATCGCTGCTAACTCGGGCGGCGCCTTTTCGCCTATCGGTGACGTTACCACCATCATGCTCTGGAACAAGGGCCTGATTACCGCAGCCGGTGTCATCGCCGAAATCCTTGTTCCAAGTATCGTTTCCATGGTTGTCCCTGCTGTCGTTCTTCAGACCATGTTGAAGGGCGAACTCGTGATGCCCGAGGTTTCTGCCGGTCAGAATGCTTCGGTGAGCGACTTTACCGAAGGTCAGCGCAAGGCTGTGTTCTGGTTGGGCGTAGGCGGATTGATATTTGTGCCCATCTTCAAGAGCATAACCCACTTGCCTCCGTTTGTGGGCATCCTGTTGGTGCTGGGTGTGCTGTGGACTGCTACAGAGGTGTTTTACCGTGGCCTGCACCGCGGTCAGGACATGGAGGGAACGCAGAAGCGCGTTACCAAGTTGCTCTCGCGTGTGGACATGAGTACCATCCTCTTCTTCCTCGGTATCCTGATGGCAGTATCCTGTCTTGCCGAAGTGGGCGTGCTGACGGCTCTTGGCAAGGGACTGAACGATGTCTTTGACGGCAACCACTACCTCGTAACAGGCATCATAGGTGTACTCTCCAGCATCGTGGACAATGTGCCTCTGGTGGCCGGTTGTATGGGTATGTATCCGGTGGCTGCTACAGGCGATATGGCTGTGGACGGCATCTTCTGGCAGTTGCTCGCTTATTGTGCCGGTGTGGGTGGTTCGATGCTCATCATAGGCAGTGCCGCCGGTGTTGTCGTGATGGGTCTGGAACGTATCTCCTTCGGCTGGTACATGAAGCGCATCTCCTGGATAGCCTTTTTAGGATACATTGCCGGTATCGTGTGCTACTGGCTTATACGTACTTTTGTCTTTGCAGCATAACGGCAAGACGAGAAAATACAACAACGAAAAGGGGTGTGATGAAAGTCACACCCCTTTTTCGTTGTCTCTTGTTTCTGGAACTATAGTCTTTGTTTCTTATTTCTTGAGCTATAGTCTTTGTGTTTTGTTTTTGGAGCTATAGTCTTGTGTCTTGTCCTCCGTATGAAGTGATTAGGCGGTTTTCGCGCCTTTAGTCTTCCGGCAGGAAGAGAGGATCGTCAGGAGTAAGCATGGTTGGCTTCTGGTCGAACTCCTTGAGCAACTGCTCCGGTACATACTGCTTGTCTACTACCAGGCGGAACATATACTCGTTAAACCAGCGGTTGGTCATGATGAGGCATCCCTTCTGTCCGTAATCGGCACCCCAACTGTTCTCCACCTTCCACTTGGTGGGTTTGCCGTTGGCGTCGAGGTCTACGGCAGTAAGGGTCATGGCGTGTGTCGATCCGCTGTCGAAGGTGCTGATGCGCTCAGCCTTGTTCATGGGGAATGTTGTGCCGAAGAGGCTGCCGTAGTCATAGTTGTCGAGATCCATGTATCCGCGCTTGCGGTCCAGTTGTTTCCCTACGTCGTAGCTGGAGTACATCTTGCGGCCGTCTTTCAGCGAGGCAATGGCGAGATTGGCTATCTCATCCATCGGCAAGTTGAGGTATTTCCAGTTATGACCGTCGTAGGTGTGTCGGTCGTATTCCACCTCATAAGTCTTGTGGTAAGGACGGCGCGGGTCGTTCATTACCATTACGAATGTGCCGTTGAGGTTTTTGCCCACAGTGGCCTCGTAGAACGACTTCGGGGTATATGTCTTCGCCTCTCCCATCTGTTTGCCGTCCTTGTTGCGGAAAGCATAGGTAAACTCCTTGACTGGCTGGCCCAGGGTGAGGCAGAGCATATGGTATATGGTGGAGAGCATCTCCGTCTTGCGTGCCTCCGTCTGCTTGGCACTCTTGCCGTTGGCTGCCATGCGGCGCAGTTCCAGTCCGTATTCGCGCAGTTTGCTTGCCACGAGGCGGCTCATCTTGCTTGTGTTCTCGCTCGAGTAAGTCTCCGGCATTACGCTCATGGGCACCAGTCCGTACTTCTCGGCAAGGTCGGCAACACCGCAGAAGGTACCGCCGTCATTGAGCGGGTTCTTGAAGAAGAACTGAACTTTCGGGTCGTCCAGTGGCTTCTTGGCATTGTCCAGTACGCCCTGCAGCATGAGGTTGGCCTTCTCCAGCTGGTCGTAGAAGAAGAGGTAGTCTTGCGAGAACTCCACGATGAGCGAGTCGCCATGGGACTTGGCAAAGTTGGAACGCAGTACATTCATGCCGCTGAACATCCAGCAGCGGCCCGAACTCTTCTGGTTATGGATGCTCTGCGAGGGAGTCTCCACGCTGAAGTGGGTGTCGATGGAACCGGCATTGGCATGATTCTTAACAAGGTCGTCGATGTTGTTGTTGGAGATGGCGTTGAAGAGAGCCTTGTCGGTCGTGCCCGATTTCTGGCTGTTTTCTATCTGCGCCATCATTTGGCTGGAGATACCGCCGGCCTTGGTCTGTGCCATGACAGTGGCGGTGCCCAGCAGTAGTGCTCCTAAGAGTAGTACGTTCTTTCTCATGTCGTAAAAATATGTATTGATTTGCTTGGACTGCAAAAATACTAATAAAAAACGGGAAAACGCAAATAATCCGCCTAAAAGTGCCCATTGGTAGGGAAAAAGTTGTACCTTTGCAAATCATAGCGATCCTGACAACCAAGATATGGAGAAAGATAAATATTGCCTATTGAGCAAGATTACATACCCTGAAGACCTGCGAAAGTTGGACATTAATCAACTGCCCCAGTTATGCAAGGAACTGCGCGAAGACATCATAGACGAAGTGTCGGTAAATCCCGGCCACTTTGCCTCGTCGCTCGGCGTGGTTGAGATAACCGTAGCCCTGCATTACGTCTTCAATACACCCTATGACCGCATTGTGTGGGACGTAGGCCATCAGGCATACGGGCACAAGATTCTTACCGGGCGGCGCCAGACTTTCTGCACCAACCGCAAGTTGCACGGCATACGTCCCTTCCCTTCGCCCTTGGAGAGCGAATACGACACATTTGCCTGCGGGCACGCCAGTAACTCCATATCGGCAGCCCTCGGCATGGCGGTGGCTGCGCGCGAGACAGGGTGTACAGACCGCCATGTCGTGGCGGTTATCGGTGACGGTGCCATGAGCGGCGGACTTGCCTTTGAGGGACTCAACAATGTGTCGAGTACCCCCAACGATATGCTCATTGTGCTCAACGACAACGATATGAGTATAGACCGCGCTGTAGGCGGTATGGAGAAATATCTGCTCAATCTGGATACCAACGAGACTTATAACAAACTGCGTTTCAAGGCTTCGCAGTGGCTCCATTCGCGCGGATACCTCAACGACGACCGCCGCAAGGGCCTTATACGCCTTAACAATGCCCTGAAGTCTGCCTTGAGCCATCAGCAGAACATCTTTGAGGGTATGAACATTCGTTACTTTGGGCCTTTCGACGGGCACGACGTGAAGGAGGTGGTAAGAGTGCTGCGCCAGTTGAAGGATATGAAAGGTCCCAAACTGCTGCATCTGCACACTACCAAGGGCAAGGGGTACGAGCCTGCCGAGAAGAGTGCTACCATCTGGCACGCACCCGGCAAGTTTGATGCCGAGACGGGCGAACGGCTGCTGAGCGATACGGCCAATCAGCCTCCGAAGTATCAGGATGTCTTCGGACGCACGTTGCTCGAACTGGCTCGCCGTAACCCGCGCATCGTGGGTGTTACGCCTGCCATGCCCACCGGTTGCTCCATGAATATCATGATGAAGGAGATGCCTTCACGTGTCTTCGATGTGGGTATAGCCGAGGGGCATGCCGTCACCTTCTCGGGCGGTATGGCAAAGGACGGTCTTGTGCCTTTTTGCAACATTTACAGTTCCTTCTCCCAGCGCGCCTATGACAATATTATCCACGATGTGGCATTGCTTCAGTTGCCCGTGGTGCTCTGTCTGGACCGTGCCGGACTGGTGGGCGAGGACGGCAGTACGCACCATGGTGTTTTCGACATAGCTGCCCTGCGCCCCATACCCCATCTCACCATCGCTTCGCCCATGGACGAGCACCAACTGCGCAACATGATGTACTCGGCGCAGTTGCCAGACCGCGGCTGTTGTGTAATACGCTACCCGCGTGGTTGCGGTGTGCTTACCGACTGGCACAACGAGATGGAGGAAATACCCGTAGGTAAGGGACGCAGACTGAAGGACGGCGCCGACGTGGCTGTGCTCACCCTTGGTCCTGTTGGCAACGATGCCGCCACGGCCATTGCCGAGGTGGAAGAAGAGACGGGCATGAGCATAGCCCACTACGACATGCGCTTTGTCAAACCCCTCGACGAGGAACTTCTGACAGAAGTGGCCGGCAAGTTCGATACCGTCATAACCATAGAGGACGGTGTGCGTATGGGCGGATTCGGTTCGGCTGTGCTCGAATGGATGGCTGACAGAGGATATCCAGTTGCCGTAAGACGCATGGGACTGCCCGACGAGTTTGTGGAGCACGGCACCGTGCCGGAGCTTCGTGCCATTACGGGGCTTGACGTGCCGGCTATCAAGGAGGAACTGAAGAAAACAAGGAAATAACGATATGAAGATAATCATAGCTGGCGCATACGCCATCGGAACCCATCTGGCCCGACTCCTCTCGCGCAGCAAGGAGGAGATAACCCTCATCGACGAAAGCGATGAACGTTTGGCGAGTATCGGCTCGGACTACGACCTGCTTACCATTAACGGGCAGCCTACGAGTCTGCGCATACTGCGGCAGGCCGGAGTGGGGGATACCGACCTCTTTATAGCGGTAACACCTGAAGAGAGTACCAACATAACGGCTTGCATTCTGGCGGGCAAGTTGGGTGCCAAACGCACGGTGGCCAAGGTGGACAATCCCGAATACATGACTCCACAGTCGCAGGAGTTCTTTGCCGGACTGGGTGTGGATAAACTGATTTATCCCGAGATGCTCGCTGCTGTGGATATCAACAACGGACTGAAGATGAGTTGGGTGCGCCAGCGATGGGATGTGCACGACGGCGCTCTCGTAATGCTCGGCATCAAGTTGCGCGAGACGTGCGAGATACTCAACCGTCCGCTCAAGGAGATAAGCGGCTCCAATGACCCTTACCATGTCGTGGCCATCAAGCGCGGCGGAGAGACCATCATCCCGGGCGGCAACGACGAACTGAAGCTTTACGACCTTGCCTACTTCATGACCACGCGCAACTACATACCCTATGTGCGCAAGATAGTGGGAAAGGAACACTATGTGGACGTGAAGAACGTGATGATTATGGGCGGAGGACGTACGGCAGTAAGGGCGGTAAAGAAGATGCCCGAATACATGGAGTGCAAGATTATCGAGCATGACGAGGAACGCTGCGAGTATCTCAACGAACTGCTCGACGAGAACAAGACGCTCATCATACACGGTGACGGCCGCGACATTCCCCTCCTTGTCGAAGAAGGTATCCGCAGTACGCAGGCCTTCGTGGCGCTTACGGGCAATGCCGAAACCAATATCCTTGCCTGCCTCACGGCGAAGCGCATGGGGGTACGCAAGACGGTGGCAGCCGTGGAGAACGTAGACTATGTAAGCATGGCTGAGAGCCTTGACATCGGTACCATCATCAACAAGAAGATGATAGCCGCCAGCTACATTTACCAGATGATGCTCGATGCCGACGTGATGAACGTGAGATTCCTCATGAACGCCAACGCCGACGTGGCTGAATTTATAGCCAAGGAGGGTTCCAAGGTAACGCAGAAGCCCGTCAAGGACCTGGGCATGCCCATCGGTGTTACCATCGGTGGACTGGTACGCGACAATGAGGGACTGCTCGTGTCGGGAAGTACACAGATAGAGGCGGGCGACTCGGTGATGGTGTTCTGCCATCATGTGAACATGAAGAAGCTGGAAAAGTATTTCTCATGATAAACTGGAAACTTATTTGCAAGGTAATGGGGCAGTTGCTCTTCATCGAGGCGGTATTGATGCTGCTCTCGTTAGGGGCTGCCGTATATTACAGGCAGGACGACGTGTTTGCCTTCCTCGTGTCTACTGTCGCCACGGTGGGCGGCGGACTGATGCTGAAGTGGAAAGGCCATGATGCCGACAACTCCATGTCGAGGCGCGATGCCTATCTGGTGGTTACGCTCTCCTGGATTGTTTTCAGTCTCTTCGGTACGCTTCCCTTCCTGGTGAGCGGATACCTGCACAGTTTTACTGACGCTTACTTCGAGACGATGTCGGGATTCACCACTACAGGTGCCACGATTATAGACGATGTGGAGGCTTTGCCCCACGGCCTGCTCTTCTGGCGTTCGCTTACGCAGTGGATAGGCGGACTGGGCATCGTGTTCTTTACCATAGCCTTGCTGCCGTCGCTTGTGGGCGGTTCTACCAAGGTGTTCGCAGCCGAGGCTACGGGGCCTATCAGAACCAAGCTCCATCCGCGTTTGTCTACCAATGCCAAGTGGATATGGAGTATCTATGTGGTGCTTACCCTGGCCTGCATCGTGGCTTATTATGTTGGCGGCATGAGTGGGTTCGACAGTGTCAATTATGCCATGTCCACCACAGCTACTGGTGGTTTCTCTACCCACAATACGAGTACCGAGTTCTTCCGTTCGCCGGGACTGGAGTATACCTGTACGGTGTTTACTTTCCTCTCCGGCATCAACTTTACGCTGCTCTATGCTGCCGTCATCAAGTTCAGGATAAAGGAACTGCTGCAGAACTCCGAGTTCCGTTTCTATCTCTTCCTGGTGGTGGTTTTCTCTGCCTTCATCATGATGGAACTGATGGTGATGCGTGAGTACAGCCTGGAGCATGCTTTCCGCAGTGCCGTCTTTCAGGTGGTGAGCTTCATTACCACCACGGGCCTCTTCAACGATGATGCGGCTCTCTGGCCACACGTTACTTGGATAGTTCTGGCTCTGTGCATGTTCTTTGGTTCCTGTTCGGGCAGTACGAGTGGCGGCATCAAGTGTATAAGGGGAGTGATGCTGCTCAGGGTGGTAAAGAACGAGTTCAAGCAGATACTGCACCCCAATGCGGTGCTTCCCCTCAAGATTGACGGCGTGAATGTGCCCCAGCAGAAGAGGGTTGCGTTGTTGGCATTTTTGGTGAGCTATCTCATTCTCTGTCTCATCATCTCGTTTGCCATGACAGCCATGGGCATAGACCATACGAATGCCATTACCATAACGCTGAGTTGTGTGGGCAATGTGGGACCTACGCTCGGTGTGGAGATAGGACCCACCATGTCGTGGAGCGAACTGCCCGTAGTGGCGAAATGGCTGTGCTCGCTGATGATGCTCATCGGCCGTCTTGAGATATTTACCGTACTGGTAATATTTACGCCGGCTTTCTGGAAGGAAAACTAATATATATATAAAGGTAAAAGTATGAAACCATTAAAATTTGAACCGTTACTGAAGTCCACTATCTGGGGCGGTAACAAGATTGTCAGTTTCAAGCACCTCGATTCGCAGCAGGAGAATGTAGGCGAGAGCTGGGAGGTGTCGGGCGTGCCGGGCAACGAGAGTGTCGTGGCAGACGGCGAGATGAAGGGCAAGAAGCTCAACGAGGTGGTAAGTCTGCTGAAGGACAGTTTCCTCGGTGTGGATAACTACAAGCGTTTCGGCAATGAGTTTCCTTTGCTCATCAAGTTTATTGATGCCAACCGCGACCTTTCTATCCAGGTTCACCCCAACGACGAGATAGCTCATAAGCAGGGTAAGGAGCGTGGCAAAACCGAGATGTGGTACGCACTGCCTTGCGAACCGGATGCACGTCTTTACAATGGTCTGAAGATGCAGATTACTCCACAGCAGTACAAGGAGATGGTGGAGAACGATACCATTACCGATGCCCTGGCGCAGTACGATGTCAAGGAGGATGACTGTTTCTTTATCCCTGCCGGTCGCATACATGCCATCGGTACCGGTTGCTTCGTAGCCGAGATACAGCAGACGAGCGACGTTACTTACCGTATCTATGACTTCAAACGCAAGGACAAGGACGGCAACTACCGTCAGCTCCATACCAAGGAGGCGGCAGAGTGCATAGACTATACCGTGCTGGACAACTACCGCCAGGAGTACATGCCTGTGCGCAACCAGGGCGTGGGTATCGTGCACTGCCCTTACTTCAATACGGCAGTCTATGACCTTGACGAGCCTATGACGCTCGACTATTCTGAGCTGGACAGTTTTGTGATACTCATCGGTCTGAAGGGTGAGGCACGCATAACCGACAACGAAGGCAACGAGACAAGTCTTAAGGGGGGCGAGACTATCGTCGTTCCGGCATCCACCCAGACGCTCAAGGTAGAGGGTACCCTCAAGTTCCTCGAGACATACGTATAGCTTTCACCTACTAAGTAGGTTGCTTTTGTTAGTAGGTACGGCGCTTCACATGTTTCCTATGATTTGAGGATGGTACAGTGGGGGCGCTGTACCTCCTATGGCTTGCCCTGGGCTATGACTCCACATTCTTTCCAGTTCAGCATCGGCCATTCTTATAAAGTAATCAGAGTTACATTACTTAACCCATAAAATCACGAGGTTCGAACCTTACGTGCTCGAGGTTCGAACCTTACGCGCTTGAGGTTCGAACCTCGAGAAAAAAGGGTTCGCACATGAAGCCAATTTTGCGATAGTGTGCATGCTGTTTTTTACCCATAAAAATCATGAGGTATTAACCTTGCGGGCTTGAGGTCTTAACCTTGCGGGCTTGAGGTCTTAACCTCGAGAAAAGAGGGGTCGCACATGAAGCCAATTTTGCGATAGTTATTTTTTACACATTACTTAATATTTATTATTTCCCCAGTTTAGGACTTAAAGAAATGAAAAAGCTCAATACTT
>CAVCGV010000071.1:0-15181 GCA_963601815.1 bacterium | reverse complement strand
CGCAAGGTTCGAACCTCGTGATTTTATGGGTTAAGTAATGTAAGAAACAGTTTGGCACTTTTTACCTCTACGCCCTGAACCAACGATCACCGGCGCGAAGCGGAAAGGTAAGGTCCCAACGAGCGTAAATAACCAACACAATATAATGCAGCTGTCCTTTCAGGGCGCACTGGGCCCATCACTTTAGATTCCAATAGCGATGCTTCTATGTACACATCCCACATACACCTCCTATGCCTACCGCTTCGGGCTTCTACCCAAGGAAAACGTTTTAACGCAACGCAATGTTAAAAGGAACATAAAACATTAAATAATCCGAAAGAAAACCGTAACTTTGCACGGACGAATCTATACAAACAACATTAAGCATCAGACACATGAGCATTTTTTCGAAACAGCGCCTTGCCACCATTCTGTTGGCAGCAAGCACACTGACTCTTACTTTTACCGCCTGCAGCGACAATACCGCTGACTTGGCAAACGCACCCTCCACGATAGACCCCAAGCAGTGGAACCTGGATGAAAACATGGACACCAGCGTAAAGCCGGGCGACGACTTTGCACGTTACTGCTGGGGCAAATGGTACGATGCACAGGGCGCAGCGACGGAGCATGTAAGCTACGGTACCTTTACGGAAGCACAAAATGAGATAAACAAACAACTCAGCAGCCTGGGCAACAAGGAGGACGCCCAACTTGCCAGTGACTTGAACCGCCTGGGCGAAGACGAAGCCAATATAGAGAAGCTTCGCCAACGCATACAGGAACTGCTCGAACTCCGGACTGCAAGTAACAAAGACATAGCCGAAGAGCTCGGCAAGTTCTTGGCTTCCGGCAAGAACAGTCTTATCCGTACCTCCTTAATGCCTATGGGCGAGAAGAATTATCTCTCCATCGAAAAATCCCTGACTTTGTCCGACGACCTGGAAATCACGGCTACGCTCTCCAATACGCTCTTCACCAATTGGCTTATAGAACTGGGACTGGACGGAGAAACAGCCAAGAAGGTGGTAAAAGACGGCATTTCCACTACATTCACCACTAATATCAACGAGGATACTACAGACGGGAGTTACGAGGAGGACACAGACGGGAGTTACGAGGACATGTCTGCCGTACGCACCAAAAAGAGAAGAGCCCGCATCGTAGATACCGGAGAGCACCTTGCCATTTGCGATGCATTCTGCGAGGGACTGGGCGTCAAGGCCGACCAGCTCTTTACAGACAGCCTGTCTACCACTATGGGCATAGGTGCCTTCATCGACTTGAACGCAAGCCACATAGTCGACATGATGATGTGCTACGAGGCTGCAGACATACTCTTGGTGTCCAAACAAGCCCAAAACGCATACTTCAGAACATATTCAGGCGAAAAGGATGGCTTCCAGGAAAAGATAGTCGGCAACTTGCTCGACTATCCCAGAAGCAAGGCATACTGCGACAAATACTGTACTGCAGAAATGCGCAACATGACACTCGACCTCATGGAAGACATCCGCACCACCTTCGCCAAGCGTATAGACAACTTGGAGTGGATGACTTCCACCACCAAGGAGGCTGCCAAGAACAAGCTGTATGCCATGAAGTTCTTTGCATGCAGTCCGGACAAGTGGTTAGACGCCGGTTTTCCCTCGCTGAAAGGCAACTCGCTCTACGAGGACATCCAGATACTGCGCCAGACCTACACTGCACTAAAGAAAGCGAACCTGTCTATAAACCCACGCGAAGACATGTTTAATTACGCTATAGCCTCTGGCTATCCCACATATACGGTCAACTGTTTCTACATACAATTTACCAATACCGTCAACATCTTTGCCCCATTCCTCATGTCACCCATCTATTCAAGCGAAAATTCCGACGCCACACTCTACGCCGTAGCTACGGTTCTGGGCCATGAGATGACACACGGATTTGACAACGATGGTGCCCTCTATGGACCGAAGGGAGAAGACATCAACTGGTGGACGGTGTCTGACAAGCAGGATTACGACACCCGCACCCAACTGCTGGTAGACTGCTTCAACCATCTGCCGGGCTACATGAACTGCCCTGGCAAATGTTTCTCCAATGGTTCCAAGACGCTCGGCGAGAACATTGCCGACCTGGGAGGTCTGGAGCTGGCTCTTCAGGCATACACTACCAAGCTGGAGCAACAAGGCTACTATGGCGACGAGCTTGTTAAACAGCAGAAACGTTTCTTCCAAGCATACGCCAATATTTGGCGAAGCAAAAGTTTTGAGCAACAAAACATCCAAGACCTGACAACGGACGAGCATGCCAACGAGTACGCCCGCGTTCTCGGCAGCACCATGAACTGCGACCGCTGGTACGAACTGTACAACGTGCAGTGGGGAGACAAGTATTACCTCCACCCTGAAAAGCGCACACATATCTGGTAAAATGTACGCCACAAAAGGCAAAAACAAGACAGCACAGGACAATGCCTGTGCTGTCTTGTTTTTATAGCTCCTATAGATTAGTTGGTACGGCGCCCTCGCCGTACCAACAAGCTTCTTATGAATTGCAAATGTTTACGCTTTTGCCCTTTCAGGGCGCACATAAACCACGTCAACATCAAATCCCAGGGTGCCGCTTCGCTTGCCCTGGGCTATGCGCTTTTGCCCTTTCAGGGCGTACAGCCCAAACTGCACCAAACTTACAGTCGGCGCTACGCTTCTTGCATAATTATGGCGCACAAACCAAACTGCACAAAACTAACAGTCTGCGCCACGCTTCTTGCCATAGTTGGGGTCTATTTTGAGGAACGCCGTAACGAGGAAGGTAATGACGCAGCACGCCATGACGATGATGAAGAAGTGGCGATAGCCCACCATGTCCTTCAGAGCGCCCGACACCATACCGGGAAGCATCAGTCCGAGATAAGAGATACCCGTACAGATAGAGTAATGGGAGGTCTTGAACTTACCCTGACTATAGTACAGCATGTAAAGGGTAAGGACCGTAAAGCCCAGACCATAGCCAAACTGCTCGACAAAGAGACAAGAGGAAACCACGAAGAGGTCGCTATTGAGCGAATAGCTGAGATAGATATAGACGGCATCGGGCAGCGTGATGGCGCACACCATCGGCCACAACCATTTCTTCATACCGTCGCGACTTACCAGAATACCACCTATGATACCGCCCAGCAAGAGGCCAATGAGACCTATTGTACCGTTGGCAAGTCCGTACTCCTGAGGCGACAGCCCCAGTCCGCCCTGCGAGTTGGGGCGCAGGATAAAAGTCTTGGTCATCGTGTTGAGAAGCGCCTCGGGGAATCGGTAAAGCAACATGAAGAGAATCACGCAGACTGTCTCCTTCGCACCAAACTTCTGGAAGAAGGTGCGGAACATCATCTTTAGCTCGCTTGCCACCTCACTCATGGTCCTGTCGGTCTGCACGTCATCGGCAGGCTGGGGCATAAAACGGACATGATAAAGCCACAGGGCTATGAAGATGCCTGCCAGTCCGTAGAAGATGAGTGCCCAGGAGAAGCGTATCTGGTTGCGGAACATGACCTGGAGCACACCCGCCAGCATCACGAGGAAACCGTTGACGAAGATGACCGCCAACCGGTAGAAGGTGTTGCGCAAGCCCACAAACTTTGCCTGTGTATGTTCGTCGAGTTCTATCATATAGAAGCCGTCGGCAGAAATGTCGTGTGTGGCACTGCAGAAGGCGATAAGGAAGAACAAGCACATCGTGGCCTGAAACCAGAACGCCGTAGGTATGGAGAAAGCGATGCCTGCCAACGAGGCTCCTATCAGTGCCTGCATGGTAAGCACCCACCAACGTTTGGTCTTCAGCAGGTCGATGAAAGGACTCCACAACGGCTTGATGACCCAAGGCAGGGCAAGCCATCCTGTGTAAAGCCCCACCTGTGCATCGGTAAGCCCCATCTGCATGTACATTACTACGGAGAGGGCTGTCACTATCGCATTGGGAAGTCCCTCTGCGAAATAAAGAGTGGGTATCCAGAGCCACGGACTCCTGTTGTTTTTCTTTGTTACCATCATATTTAGTCTATGTCAAAAAATAACTTGGTGCCTTTGTTTTTTATTTGTAAAGTTGCTTGATGTCGGCACCCTGATAGTAGTGTAACAAGATGTCGTCATAACTATATCCCTGCTCGCCCATCATGGCAGCACCTATCTGGCAGAGTCCTACACCGTGTCCCCATCCGGCGCCTGTCAGCACAAAGCGTTGCGGCACGCCCTGGGCATCCACATCACACTTGTCTACCACGAAAGCAGAACTGTACAGATGGGTGTCACTCAGCGTGCGGCGAATCTCCAGTTCCTTACCGATGGTAAAGTTTTTCTCCGTACCCGTTATCTGCAGTCGGCTGATACGTCCGCTCTTGCCGCGCTCCACGGCCTTTAGGTCGAGGATATCGCCAAGTTCCAACTTCAGTTTGTCAGCTATGAGCTGCTTTACCTTCTGCTGGGTGAGAGTCACCGTCCAACGATAGAAGTCGGCCGTCTCCTGGTCGTAGTCGTTCAGCACCTGGGAGAGCACCTTCCGGTCGGTAGTATTGCAGAAGGCAGGCGGATTAGAGCGTATCCACTGTTCGGCAGCGGCCTCATCCTGGAGTGAAGGGTGAAGGCTGTCGGACGAAGCGCCATCTTGCTTTTCGGCTATAGTATTCTTCACGCCCAATATCATATCCCTGACAGCCGTGAGGTAGCTCTTCGGCGTATCCTCCCAGCAGAACTGGAATTCCTCGCTGACACCACCACAACACTTCGAGAAGCGGGCATCGCATATTTCCTCGCCGTTGAGCAATACCTGTCCACGCGTCTGGCGTATGGCCTCGGCCACACTGGGCGACGTTTCCTTGGTTATGCCCTGGTAGCGCTGGCAGTGGTCGTCGGCACAAACGTCGAAGATGGTATGGTCTTCACGGTCATACCATCTTACCAGCATGTCGT
This sequence comes from bacterium, assembly GCA_963601815.1. GTDB lineage: Bacteria > Bacteroidota > Bacteroidia > Bacteroidales > Bacteroidaceae > Prevotella. The sequence continues at coordinate 10,247 of CAVCGV010000071.1, read as the reverse complement.
CCTTCTTGACAAAGGAGAAGAAACTGCTGCCGTTGGCCGCCACCTCACGGCGTTTGCGTATCTGTGCCAGCAGCCACGAGCGCGATATGACCGCATGCGCCTTGAGCAGTTCTATGCTCGACGTAGCACTCATCTCGCTGCTGATTACACTCTCGAGATATTTCTCTACGGGCAGTTCGTTAATGGCACATATATGGTCGGCCTCCACCACAAAGCGCAGTGTACCGAGAAAAGTCTGCGTCTCCTTGCGCTCCCAGTGGAAATTGACACCTATCGTGACGTCGCTCAGCGAGAAGGAAGCATCTGCCGTCTGCGGATGGAAGGTCAGTTTGCTGTACTGGTTGCCGTTCCACAGCACACCGCCCTCGCAGAACTCCACCACCTGGTCGCCGGTCACCGTCTCGCCCTTTGCCGTGTAAGGCTTGTTCAGCGAAAAGGATATTTTCTGTCCGCTCACAATACCTACAGTTACATCGGGCTGTTTCCCGTCACCGTAGAGGGAAGTGAGGACAGAAGAAGCGTCTGCCTCGTCTGTCATCTTCAGTTTGGCGGCAATGCTCTGTATCTTCTCCACACTCACGCCACATTCGCGCAGCAGGGCGGCAGCCGTGTCGGCTGTCAACTTGCGGAAGTCTTCCTCACGCGGGGTAATGACAAGTCCCGCCATATCGAGCGCACCGGGCGACACGAGCGTACGGCTGCAATCCTCGGCAAAGTAGGCTTCGGGGCGATGCTTCTCGCGGGGTATCACCACACTGATGTATTCGTCGCCCTTGCGCCAAGCCACGATGTTCATCATTGGTTCGGTCTCGTCGCCACGAACGGGCATCGACTTGTAGAGTTTGCGGAAGAGTGTCTCGTCTCCCTCCTCGGTCTTGGAAACGATGACGAATGCCGGCACTACAAAGTCGTTGACCAGACATATTCTCTCCTCTGCATTGAGCGCCACCACTTCCGTGAGGTTACGGCCGAGTCTCTGCCAGTTGGTCTGCAAGGGCAGTACTCCGTTGGTACCTGCCTGGAAATGCATGTGGTCGGGGGCAGAAGCCCCACACTTGGGACCATTGTAGAATATCATCATCTCGCCATGTTGCGACAAGAAACGGTGCATCTCACCATAGTTCTTGTATATGGCCTGTGGCGTATGCTTGCGGCATGGTATGGTAAAGTGTACTGGCAGTATGGGGAAGGGGTTAACCAGCAACTGGAAACGGTCGTTCAGCATTTTGGTCATCTGCTCCTTGGGGCGGTTCTTGTCACAAAGGAAACAAGGGCGTTCGCCCACCGTCTTGCGGTCTATCTGTGCCCCGGTACTCACGATACGTGCCGGATTGAACTGCAGTTTCAGTTGGTCGGAGAGCTGGCGCACCTCCACATGTTTCAAGTCACGGAAGCGGCGGCGTGCATCCTCCCATACCTCCAACTGTCGGTTGAAGTAGCGCGACATGCTGCTGTCCTCCATGATGTCTTCCTTACCCTGCAGCATTTGCTGGCGGGCCTTCAGTTCCATGGTACGCAGGCGGTCCTTATAGAGGTTGTTGGCGTTGACACGTTCTATGCTCAAAGCAGCATCGCTGTTGCCTCCCCATCGGCGGCACAGGTATAGTTCCTCGTAGATGCGGCCTATGCGGTAACGGCGCGAGAAAGCCAATCCGAGGGCATAGTCTTCGCCATACGAAGTATTGGGAAACTGTATCTGTCTTACCAACGGAGTAAAGAAAGCGCGCGGTGCACCCAGTCCGTTGATGCGCAGTGCGTTGTTGCAGCCATTGTCTTCGGTCCACTCGCGATGGTCGATGATACCCGGCGGCAGCGTGTTCAGGTCGAAGTCGCACATGCGGTAGGAGCCTATCACCATGGCGGCCTTCTGCTTGTGGAAGGCATCCACTATTTTCTGCAGCGTCTTAGGCGAGGAGTAGAGGTCATCGCTGTCGAGCTGTACGGCAAACTTGCCGCATACCGGACTGTTCACCGCTACGTTCCAGCAACCGCCTATGCCCAGGTCGCGGCGTTCGGGTACGATGTGGAAAAGGCGCGGTGTCTTGGCCGGGGCGTTCTTTTCGCCTATCCGCTGCACGATGGTTTCGAGAATCTCGCCCGTACGGTCGGTAGAGTGGTTGTCCACCACGATGACATTAAACCTGAAGCTTGTCTTCTGCCCGAGGGCACTTTCCACAGCGTCGGCAATGGTTTTCTCACGGTTGTACACGGGTATGACGACCGAAGCCTCATACTCAAATTCTTGTTCAGTAAAGTCGGGCTGCCTGTAGAAATGGGTGTCTACCAGCGCCCCCACCTTGTCGAGGTGCTGCGTACAGGCTTTTTCCATCTCCACCTGCACCTCACGGTTACGTGGATTGACATAGTCAAACTGCTTCTCGCCGCTCTTTCTCGTATCCAGCTCCATCTCGGTATAGAGGCATTCGTCCAGGTGGAACAATGCTCCGCTACGGCTCAGGAACAGTCGTAGGTCATAAAGTCCGGCATACTGATAGTCGGCACGGTCCTGTGCCGCCACATAGTCTTTCAGCGTCCGGGTCTTGACAAGCCACAGGCTTCCGAAGTCGAAGTCATCGCGCAGACTGCCTTCCTGGTAGTCTATCGCAGGATGTTTAACAAGCACTCCGTTCTCAGTAGAGTAACGGTCGCTGTACACCATTACGGCTCCGGTATCAGCCGCCACACGCAGGAAGCGTTCCAGGCAGTAAAGTCCCCACGCTATGGATGTGTCACGTGTACACATCAGCACATAGTCCGACTCTGCGTTCTCTGCTATGCTCACCACGGTATTGGATGACTCCAGACGGTCTATCACGACAAATGTACACCCGTCGGGCACCTGCCGCCGGGAAGCCACGTCGCTGTCCACCAATAAATTGATATGCTGTACTGTCTTGTCCTCACGCAGGCTCAAAAGGGCATCGGGTGACGTTTCCCACACTCCGTAGGGCAAGAAAAGGTCTATTTTTTCTCTCATATTATGACGATAAATACAAAATATGTGGCAAAGTTAATACTTTTCGAGCAAAAATACGTATCTTTGCACTATGAATAACGAAAAAAAACACCTGCTCGGCCTGACGCTTGCCGAACTGAAACAGGTAGCACAAAGCTTGGGCATGCCTGCCTTTACCGGCGGACAGATAGCCAAATGGATATACGGACAGCGCGTAAAGAGCATCGACGAGATGACCAACCTGTCCAAGGCCAACCGCGCCATTCTGGCTGAGCACTACGACATCGGATGTGCCGGACATACCGATGCGCAGCACTCTGTAGACGGTACAGTGAAGTATCTGTTCCCTACACACGACGGCAAGTCGGTGGAAACGGTCTACATCCCCGACAAGGACCGCGCCACACTGTGTGTCAGCTCGCAGGTAGGCTGCAAGATGAACTGCCTCTTCTGCCAAACCGGCAAGCAGGGATTCGAGGGTTCGCTCACAGCTGGGGACATCCTTAACCAGATATACTCGCTGCCGGAGGTCGACCGACTCACCAACATCGTGTTCATGGGTCAGGGCGAACCAATGGACAACCTCGACAATGTACTGCGTGCTACGGAGATTCTCACCGCCCCCTACGGATGGGCATGGAGCCCCAAACGCATCACGGTGAGCAGCGTGGGCATCAAGAACAAGTTGAAGAGGTTTCTGGAGGAGAGCGAGTGCCACGTGGCCATATCCATGCACAACCCCATACCTGCAGAGCGTACCGAACTGATGCCGGCCGAACGGGGCATGGGAATAGAACAGGTGGTAGACCTGCTGCGCAACTATGACTTTTCGCACCAGCGCCGCCTCTCGTTCGAGTACATCGTGTTCAAGGGTGTGAACGACAGCATGCAGCACGCCAAAGCCATCATCAAACTGGTAAAAGGACTCGACTGCCGGTTCAACCTTATCCGCTTTCACCCCATACCCGACATTCCGCTCAAGGGCGTGGACGACCAGAAGATGGAGCAATTCCGCGACTACCTTACCTCGCATGGTGTCTTTACTACCATACGCGCCAGCCGTGGACAGGATATCTATGCCGCATGCGGACTCCTCAGCACCTCCAAGAAGATAGGAGAGATAAGGGAGCACAGCAACGAAGAAGACTATCAGAAGTCCTAAAGGGTACAAAGACAAAGAGAGACTGGAAAAAGACAAGAGGCGGTTAAGAGAATCTATAGTTCATGGTTTCACTTGCATCCAAAGCTACAATACATGTAGGCACCTGCCTGCTTCTCCTCTTCCTTGCTGTAGGATGCACGGGAGGAAAGAGCAGTCGTCTGCCCTCCAGTACGGGACAACCCTACGAGGTGGTGCTGGAAGGCGATACCGACCATATCGTGGCGGACATACTGACGGGCGATGTACCCGGACTGCCCCAGCAAGAACCTCTCTGCGACGTCATCAGCGTGAAACGGGGAAAGGCAAAAGGCAGTTTCTCAATGGTCAGGACGCGTGTCGTGGTGGACATCGACAAGCGAAACGATACTTTTTCCGCCAAGACATACAAGAACGTAAACGCATCACCCCAGACGGTTATCCACATCAAGGCCAAGTCGCCCGCCCAACTCAGAGACGTGCTTTACGACAAGGACGGACTGCCCAACAAGAATGCAGAAAAAATCCGTGCCGTCATAGACCAGAGCGAACTGCAGCATCTCGCATCTGCCATCAAACAGAACCCGGACAAACAACACGAGGTAAAACGGATGTTCGGACTCGACATGAAGGTTCCGTTGTCGCTGGATGCCGACAAGAAAGGGAAAGACTTCCTCTGGCTCAGCAACAATGCCAACACTGGCATGCTGAACATTCTCGTCTTCAGAATAAAGAGGGAAGGACGGAACGGGAAGGACGGAACGGGAAGGACGGAGAGCGTAAAACCCGCCTTACTGCAACAACAGACAGACAGCATCCTGCGTAAAAACATGCCCGGCGAAACAGATGCCATGTATATGACTATCCCGCAGATAGCCAACCGGGGACTATGGCAGGTGAAAGGAGACGCCATGGGCGGACCGTATGTAATGAAGGTAAAAGGCGACATCGCCGTTATTGCCTTCGTCTACGCTCCCGAAAAGAGAAAGAGAAATTTAATGAAACAGCTTGAGGCTGTTCTAACGACAACAAAATAACATCATAATGGACAATAAGAAAATAAGGGTGGCCATCACCCACGGAGATACCAACGGTATCGGATACGAACTCATTTTTAAGACTTTCGCAGAGCCTGAGATGCTGGAGCTTTGCACTCCCATCATCTACGGTTCGCCCAAAGTGGCAGCCTACTACCGCAAGGCCATGAACCTTCCGGCACAATTCTCTATCATTCAGGACGCAGCCGACGCCGAGGACGGACGCATCAACCTGCTGGCCGCTGTCGACGAAGATGTAAAGGTGGACATGGGAATCCCTACACCCGAATCGGGAAAGGCTGCAGTCATGGCACTTGACAGAGCTATGACCGATTTCCGCAACAACCAGTACGACGCACTGGTGACTGCCCCCGTCAACAACGAGAACGCCATCATCGAAAACTACACCTTCAAAGGACACAGACAGTACATCGAAACCAGTCTGGGCGAAGGCAAGAGAGGACTCACCATCCTCGTGGGCGACACGATGCGCATAGCTTCTGTTACGGAGAAAGCTCCCTTCAGAGAGGTGGTGCAAAATCTTACCAAGGAGAGTATCGTAGAGAAGGCTACCCTCTTCCACCAGACCATTAAGCGCGACTTCTACATCACGAACCCGCGCATAGCCGTTCTCTCGCTCAACCCCAAAGACAACGAGGACAATAGTTGCGGCACCGAAGAGAAAGACATCATCATTCCGGCTATCGACGAACTGGCAGCCAACGGCATCCAGGCTTTCGGCCCATACGCCGCCGATGAGTTTTTCGGCAAAGGTTACTTCAACGAGTTTGACGGCATCCTGGCCATGTACCACGACCAGGCCACCACTCCTTTCAACACGCTCTGCTCGGGCGAAGGCGTCATCTATACAGCCGGGTTGCCCATCATACGCACCGCAGCAGACATCACACCGGGTTATGCCATAGCCGGCACCGGTAACGCCGACGAGACTTCGTTCCGCCATGCAGTATTCCTCGCCATCGATACATACCGCAACCGTACAGCCTACGATGAGGCTACGGCCAATCCACTGCCCAAACTCTACCACGAAAGAAGGGACGACAGCGAGAAGGTAAGATTCTCCATACCCAAGAAGAAAAGCGAGCAGCCCGAAGCCAAACGTTAAAAAACAAGTAAAAGGAAGGGCTTTCTGCCTATAATTCAAAAAAAAAACGTAATTTTGCCAACTCTATGAACACGTCCGAGCTCCAAAGGATCAAACAACGGTACAACATCGTCGGCAACAGCGACGGTCTGAACCATGCGCTTGATGTCGCCTTGCAGGTGGCACCAACCGACCTTTCGGTGCTCATCATCGGCGAAAGTGGTGTGGGAAAGGAAATCATTCCACGCGTCATACACGACAATTCGCCCAGACGTAGAGAGAAGTATTTCGCCATCAACTGTGGCAGCATCCCCGAAGGTACCATAGACAGCGAGCTCTTCGGCCATGAGAAAGGTTCCTTTACGGGAGCCATCGGCGAGAGCGAAGGCTACTTCGGCACGGCTAACAAGGGTACCATCTTCCTCGACGAGGTGGGCGAACTGCCCATTGCTACACAAGCGCGACTGCTGCGCGTACTTGAGACGGGCGAATACATACGTGTAGGCGGACAGGAGATACGAAAGACGGATGTGCGCATCGTCGCTGCTACCAACGTCAACATGCGTAAGGCGGTAAGCGAGGGACGCTTCAGGGAAGACCTGTACTACAGACTTAACACCATCCCCGTAAAGATGCCGCCGCTTCGCGAAAGGGGCAACGACATACTGCTACTCTTCCGACTCTTCGCCATGCAGATGGCAGAAAAGTACAAGCTACCGAAAATAACACTCACCGAAGATGCCAAGAGCATCTTGCTGAAGTACAAGTGGCCGGGCAACGTAAGACAGCTTAAGAACATTACCGAGCAGATGTCGGTACTGAGCGAAGAACGCGAAATAGACTCCCCCACCCTGCTGAGGTTCATACCACAGGACGAAGAGTCTACGCAGTTGGCAACCATCTCACCTGCCGGCAACGACGCACACAGCTACGAGAACGAGCGCGAACTGCTCTACAAGATTCTCTACGAACTGAAAGGCAACGTCAGTGACCTGAGGCGCGACATGCTCTCGCTAAGACAACAGCTCGACGAGGCACGCCAGTTGAACGGAGCCAGCGGCTTTACCGCACCCCACAGCATGCAGGCGAACACGCCGGTGCCTTACACCCCGACGCTCAGCAAGGACACCCCGGCAACCTCACAGCCCGAAGCCGAAGAGGCGGAAGCTGAGGAGATAAAGGAAATGGAAACGCTCAACCTGAACGACGTGAGCCGACAAATTATAGAGAAAACATTGCAGCGCAACAACGGCAACCGCAAAAGAACGGCACAAGAATTGGGCATCTCGGACAGAACGCTCTACCGCCGCATCAAACAGTACGGACTGGAATAAAGGATTCTACTAAAAGCATGAAGCATCTCGCCAGACATATATATATAATAGGTGTAATTGTAGCCTTGGCTGTCACAGCAGGATGTTCGGTCAAGTATGCACTGAACGGATCAAGCATCGACTATACCAAGACGAAGACCATCCAGATAGTCGATTTCCCTATCCGCAGTTCCTACGTGTGGGGACCTATGGGCCCTATGTTCAACAACAAGCTGAAGGATGAATTCGCCAGCCATACACGACTCATACAGGTTAAACGCGATGGCGACCTCAAAATCGAAGGCGAAATAACGCAATACACCCAACGTAACAAATCGGTGTCGAGCGAAGGTTACTCTGCCCAGACAGAACTGTCTATAACAGTTAACGTACGCTTCACCAACAACACGAACCATGCCGAGGATTTCGAACGCCAGTTTACTGCCTCGCAGAGCTACGAGACGACACAGAGTCTCAGTTCTGTACAAGAAGAACTCGTAACCAAGATGGTGGAAAACCTGGTGGAGCAGATTTTCAATGCTACGGTAGCCAACTGGTAAAGGTAAGAGGGCAAAAAAGTAAAAAGGTAAAAATAAAAAAAAAGAGCAAGTGGAACTGACAAGACTGATACAGCATCCTGAAGAGATGAGCAAGGAGACCCTCTACGATCTCCGTGCTCTTCTGGCGTTGTATCCGTATTACCAGACGGCAAGACTGCTCATGCTGCAAAACCTCTACCTGTTGCACGACCCCTCTTTCAACGAGGAGCTCAAACGGGCCGCCATATACATCACGGACCGTAGGGTTATCTTTCGCATGATAGAAGCTGCCCACTACCAGTTCAAGCGTCCTGACGTAGAGAAAAAGGCAGACCGCAAACCGACAGGTAAAGCCGCAGACAGAACCTCCGACCTCATAGACTCCTTCCTCGACTCCATTCCTGCCGAGCAACAACAGGAGGAAGAGAACAAGCAGAGCAAGCGCAAGCCGACACCTGCCGACGCTACGGTCGACTATGTGGCGTACCTCATGCAGACTGCCGATGCCGAGCAACCGGAAGAAGACAACACTTCACGTACAGTGGCACTCATAGACGGATTCATGGAAGAGGGCGGATTCCAACTGCCCAAATTAGACCAGGAAGAAGCATCTGTCACCCCTGCAGAGAATGCCGCATCAAGAGAAGCAGGTACGGAAAAGAACCAGACAGTCAGCGACAGCATCTATACAGAGACGTTCGCACACATCTACATCAAGCAGAAGAAATACGACCGCGCACTCGACATTATCGAACGCCTGCAGAAACGGCAACCGCAAAAGAGCGCATACTATACCGACCAGATGCGATTCCTCGAAAAACTGATAATAAACAACAAGGCAACAGCCAACGTTAGCAATAAACAATAAAACAACAATAACAAAAATTCAAAAAATGGCTTACACATTATTTGTAATTCTTATCGTTCTGGCAGCACTGCTGATGATATTCATCGTGCTCATCCAGGAATCAAAGGGCGGCGGACTTGCTTCCAACTTCTCTTCGTCCAACTCTATCATGGGCGTACGCAAGACCACCGACGTAGTAGAAAAAATGACATGGGGTCTGGCAATTGCCATGGTAGTACTCAGTGTGGCATGCGCATACGTCGCTCCACAGGCTACCGGTGACAGCAGTGTCATGGAGGGTGCAACACAAGAGCAGACTGCCCTTCCCGCCATGCCAGGTGCCAGCAGCGACGCTGCTAAGAAAGCTCCGGCTGCCGACCAGAAGAGTGCTCCTGCTACAGGAACAACAGCCGCTCCAGCAACAGAGAAGAGTGCCGCTCCAACAGCTGAAAAGAATGCTGCTCCAGCCGACCCAACAACCGCTCCAGGAGAGAACGAATAAGTTTTTTAGAAAAAAGTACGGAATTTATTTGGTCAGTTCAAATTTATTCCGTACCTTTGCACTCGCTTAAAAGGATTACTTCCTACAAGCAACCAACATGGTGGATGTAGTTCAGTTGGTTAGAGCGTCAGATTGTGGTTCTGAATGTCGTGGGTTCGAGTCCCACCCTCCACCCTTAACAAACCCTGTAAGTTTTCAAACTTGCAGGGTTTTGTATTTTATATACTTTTCTATTGCAGTCCACACAAAACCTGGTAAGCGAAGCGAGGACGCTTCGCACTACTATAGACACCTTGCGTACTCAACGAAACAGGGACGCTTCACACTACTATAGCTTGCCCTGGGCTATGCAACCATTGGGCCTACAACCCAATTAACCGTACAGCTCGGTTATTTTTTATACTTTACCCATCTCATCGGAACAACAAAACTATCTTCACCATAAAACGAAACCGCCTTCATCATAAAATGAAACTGCCTTCATCATAAAACGAACGCACGTGCATTGGAGAACGAACGTACGTGCATCATAATACGAACATACGTGCATCGGACAATAGAAGAAAGAACATACGTGAAGGATCTGCCAAAAGAAAAAACATGTGTGTTTACACGTTACTATGTAATGTATAAAAAATAACTTGAGCAGTTTTTTCGAGAATCATGTAACGCATTCATCAACGACGGGCTGAACCAACGGTAAACAGTGCCAACGACGGGCTGAACCAACGGTCACCGGCGCGTAGCGGAAAGGTAAAGCCCAATGAGCGCATAGCCCAGGGCAAGCGAAGCGACACCCTGGGTTTACAT
>CAVCGV010000070.1:0-15872 GCA_963601815.1 bacterium | reverse complement strand
CCAGTTTTTCGAATATTTAACCGTGTACAGTTCTTTAGTCTATTTTTTTTTCGTAACTTTGCACGGAATTATGAGAAAGCGGAGACAAGCAGTCACCTTTTCGCATAAGGCAAAAAAGATTTATTTATCGAATTATACATAATAATATAGATTATGAGCAAACAAACAGAAAAGATTAAGGAGCTTATCGCAAAACGCGAGCAGGCTCGTCTGGGCGGTGGCGAGAAGGCCATCGAAAAACAGCACCAGCGTGGCAAATACACAGCTCGCGAGCGCATCGAAATGCTGGTTGACGCCGGCAGCTTCGAGGAATACGACATGTTCAAGTTGCACCGTTGCACTAACTTCGGCATGGACAAGAAACAATATCTCGGCGATGGTGTCGTAGCCGGTAGCGCTACCGTTGCAGGACGTTTGGTTTACGTATATGCTCAGGACTTCACCGTTAATGGCGGTTCGCTCTCTGAGACCATGGCACAGAAGATTTGCAAGGTGATGGATATGGCTATGACCATGGGCGCACCTGTCATCTGCATGAACGACTCGGGCGGCGCACGCATCCAGGAAGGTATCTGCGCCCTTGCCGGCTATGGCGAGATTTTCGAGCGCAACATCCTGGCATCGGGCGTTATTCCGCAGATTTCTGCCATCATGGGCCCTTGTGCCGGCGGCGCCGTTTACTCTCCTGCCCTGACCGACTTCATCATCATGAAAGAGCAGACTTCGTATATGTTCCTGACAGGTCCTAAGGTCGTGAAGACCGTAACGGGCGAAGACATCGACGCAGAGCACCTCGGAGGCGCATCTGTCCATGCTACCAAGAGTGGCGTAACCCACTTTGCTGCCAAGACCGAGGAGGAAGCCATCGAGATGATCAAGACTTTGCTCTCTTACATCCCCAGCAACAATACCGAGGAGGCTCCACGCGTAGAAAATACTGATCCGATCGACCGCATGGATGATACGCTGAACGAGATTATACCCGAGGACCCCAACCAGGCTTACGACATGTACAAGGTAATCGGTGCCGTAACCGACAACGGCGAGTTCTTCGAGGTGCAGCCTAAGTTTGCCAAGAACATTATTACCGGTTTCGCACGTTTCAACGGCCAGAGCGTGGGCGTGGTGGCCAACCAGCCTTCTGCCTATGCAGGTGTGCTCGACGTAAACGCCAGCCGCAAGGCAGCCCGTTTCGTCCGTTTCTGCGACGCCTTCAACATTCCTATCGTATCTCTTGTGGACGTACCGGGATTCTTGCCGGGTACAGGCCAGGAGTACAATGCGGTTATCCAGCACGGCGCACAGCTGCTCTACGCTTACGGTGAGGCTACTGTGCCAAAGATTACCATTACCCTGCGCAAGAGCTACGGTGGTAGCCACATCGTGATGGGCTGTAAGCAGCTCCGTGCAGACCTCAACTTCGCTTGGCCTTCGTCAGAGATTGCCGTAATGGGTGCCAGCGGTGCCGTTGCCATCCTCTGCGGCAAGGAAGCCAAGGCGAAGAAGGATGCAGGCGAGGACGTGAAGGCATTCTTGGCAGAGAAGGAAGAGGAATACACCGAGAAGTTTGCCAACCCCTACCAGGCTGCACAGTACGGCTACATCGACGACGTGATAGAGCCGCGCAACACCCGTTTCCGCATCTGCCGTGGTTTGGCACAGCTCGCTACCAAGCGCCAGAGCCTGCCTGCCAAGAAGCACGGTTGTATGCCGATGTAAATTGTAAATTGTAAATTATAAATTATAATGGACAAGAACATTTATGCTGCTATTGCCATGGCTCTCTATGAGTACCAGGGCAATAACGTACACGACAAGGAACCCGGCATTATCACCATCAAGCCGCGTCAGACGATGTGGAACGCCAAGTTCTTGAGTTTAACAGCTAAACCCTAAAAGACAAGAAATGAAAGAGTTTAAGTATACTATCGACGGAAAAGAATACAAAGTTCAGATTGAAGGTGTTGAGGACAACATCGCAAGTGTGAACGTAAATGGCGAAGCTTACAAGGTGGAAATGGAGAAGGAAGCCGAGCCCGAGAAGAAGAAGGTGGTTCTGGGCAAGCCCGCTGCCGCTTCCGACGAGGCTGAGGCCACTCCTGCTGCCAATGTCAACGCTGCCAATGCGGTAAAGGCTCCTCTGCCTGGTACCATCACCAGCATCGAGGTGGCTGTAGGCCAGGAAGTAAAGGCGGGAGACACGGTTGTCGTCCTCGAAGCCATGAAGATGCAGAACAACATCGAGGCAGAAAAGGATGGCAAGGTGACAGCTATCTGCGTGAAGCCGGGTCAGGCCGTGCTCGAAGAAGATGCGCTTATCGTCATAGAGTAAATTATACGCGACAAAAAAATCGACGGGGAAATGTCCACCATCTGGTGATTGACATTTCCCCGTCTTTTTTAAGGAAGGCTGTGCGACTCTGCGAAAAGAACCAGCCTCTACAGTTTGTTGCCCTCTTTAGGGAATACGACTACAGGCTTGTAGTGTTTTGCCTCCTCAAAATCCATCAGGGCATAAGCGATGATGATGACCGTGTCGCCTACCTGTACCTTACGGGCCGCTGCTCCGTTGAGACAAATACAGCCACTGCCCCTTTCTCCTTTTATAATATAGGTCTCCAGACGCTCGCCATTGTTGTTGTCCACTATCTGTACCTTCTCGCCGGCTATCAGTTCGGCTGCGTCCATCAGGTCTTCGTCTATCGTGATGCTGCCCATATAGTTGAGGTTGGCCTCAGTCACCGTCACACAATGGAGCTTACTTTTCAATACTTCTATCTGCATAATATGCTGCGATTTCCTTGTCTTAGTTTATCGTGTCTTGTTTTGATTTGTTTCTTTTCCGTCACCGGGCTTAGCCCTTGTAGCGAATGTGGTCGATAAGGCGGATAGGCGTCTTGCCGCAGTAAACGGTGATGCAACCCACTATATAGGCTGTGTCATCCCAAGACTGCACGTCCTGCAAACTGTCACCGTCCACTATCTGGAAATACTCCACCTCCAGTCCGTCTACGGCATTGATGTCTGCCACTACCTTGTCGTGGGTTTCCGACACGGTGTGAGACTTTGCGTACTCCACGCTGTCCTTCAATGCTTCGTAAATCTTAGGGGCAATGGCTCGCTCATCGGCGGCAAGCAGTGTGTTGCGGCTGCTCTTGGCAAGACCATCGGCGTCGCGCACGATGGGACATTCCACTATCTGGACATCTGCGCCAATAAACTTTACGAGCTGCTTGATGACGGCTATCTGCTGCCAATCTTTCTCACCGAAATAGGCGCGCGTAGGGCGTACTATATAGAACAGGCGGCTTACCACCTGGCAAACTCCGTTGAAATGGCCGGGACGACGCGCTCCCTCCATCACCGTAGACACAGGGGGGAACTCGAAATGGCGCTCGTCGGGCAGAGGATACATTTCGTTTACGGATGGGGCAAAGACATAATCTGCACCACATGCTTCCAAAAGCTTGCAGTCTGCATCGAGCGTGCGTGGGTACCGGTCAAGGTCGCCCTTGTCATTAAACTGGGTGGGATTGAGAAAAACAGAGACTACGGTAACCGTATTTTCCTCTACACTACGACGTACCAACGAAGCGTGACCTTCGTGAAGAGCGCCCATTGTCGGCACAAGACCTATTTCCTTTCCCTCCTTGCGAACGGAAAAAAGTTCGTTCTGGAGGTCTACAATCTTATCAAATACTTTCATCGTTCTATAACTTTTCGGCGTGCAAAATAACAACTTTTTTCTTAAATAAGAAAGAAATATCCTAAAAATATGACAATAAACGGGACGTTTCGTCTGTTTTAGACCAAAACCTACCCGCATCTTAGTTTTTTTTTGTAACTTTGCACTCAATTCGTAAGAATACAAAAAACTATTATGGCAAAGAAAGTATTATTCATCAATCAGGAGATAAATCCTTACGTGGCTGAGAGCCACATGTCGGTGATGGGACGCGAGTTGCCCCAGAAGATGCAGGAAGCCGGATTCGAAATCCGCATATTCATGCCCAAATGGGGGGTCATCAACGAGCGCCGGGGCCAATTACACGAAGTGATACGCCTATCGGGCATGAACCTCATCATCGACGACACTGACCACCCCCTGATTATCAAGGTTGCCTCTATCCCGACAACCCGTCAGCAAATTTATTTCATAGACAATGATGACTATTTCAGCAGTCGCAAGATGGGTACTGACCCCGACGGCAAAGAATACGACGATAACGGCGAACGTGCCATCTTCTTTGCCAGAGGCGTACTGGAGACCGTCAAGAAACTGCGCTGGCAACCCGATGTCATCGTTTGCCAGGGCTGGATGGGCGCAGTAGTGCCACTGTACATCAAGACTGCCTATGCGGAGGAACCGTCTTTTGCCAACTCTAAGGTTGTCGCCACGCTCTACAACCACGGGCTGACTGGGTGTGTGGGCGAGAACTTCAAGGACTGTGTGGCTTTCAAGTCGGCCAAGCGCAGCATGCTGGACGGGTACAGCGAGCCTTTCACGCAGGACGAGCTGGCAAAACTCGCCATAGATTACAGCGACGGCGTGGTGGAGGCCGAAGAGGGCGCATCGGAAGCGCTGAAAGCATACGCTTCTGAAAAAGGAAAACCGCTGATGGCTTACCCCGGCGACGACTTCGCTGAAGCATACAAGAATTTTATCAACGAAATTTGCCCTGACGAATAACAGACGGGCACAAACTGTTTTTCTTGACAAATGAAACTATCCAGAATATTCGTACTCATCGCAGCAGTGCTCTTCATGGCATCGTGCGATGACACTACTGACAATATCGGCCATTCCGTCACAAACAGAATTGACGGTCTCTCCATTTCCGACTCGACATTCAATGTCACTACCGAGTCGATGACCAACTACCGCATACTGAGCAACAGCAGACAGGGTATCGTGGGTATGATGAAGGACCCCGAGACCGACACGTATGTAACGGCCGACTACATGGCTCAGTTCTCCACGATGCCCAACTTCGCGCTCGACACGCTGCAGTACATCAAGGACGCCAACGACGGCAAGGTAACGGCAGACTCGTGTTACATTCTCATCAATTACCAGACTACCTATGGCGATACGCTCGCCCCTATGAATGTAACGGCTTACGAGATGAGTACGCCTATGCAGGAAGGCGAGAAGTATTATACCGATTTCGACCCCATCGCAAGCGGATACGTAGATACGGAGAATGCGTACAAGACCAATACCACCTACTCGCTCAAGAACCAATACTTCAAGATTTACCTCAACGAACCGTATACGGCGAAGGACGGCACTGAGTACAAGAACTACGGCGAGTACATTATGCACATGCGTATGGACCACCCGGAATACTTCAAGAACAACTACCAGTTTGTCCACAATGTTTGCCCGGGTTTCTATATCAAGCATGAAAGCGGCGTGGGTAACATGGCGAAGATATTTACCACGCAACTCGTGTTCTGCTGGAAGCGACAGAAAACCGTAGAATCGTCCACCGGACTGCAGGACAGCATCGTGCTGAACAATTACAGCTACTCTTTCTTCGGAACTGAAGAGGTGCTGCAGACCAACCGCATACAGAACAGCAAGGAACGCCTCGACGAAATGGTGGCAGACAACAGTTGCACATACATCAAGTCGCCTGCAGGCATCATGACGGTAGCCACTCTCCCCGTGGAAGACATCCTGAAAGGACACGAAAAGGACACCTTGTCCATGGTGTCGGTAACCTTCCCCAGGATAAACAACCAGACGGATGACGACTACGCCTTCGAAACGCCGTACAACATCTTGATGATACCGCTCGACAGCTTGACTTCGTTCTTCGAAAACAAGAAGGTCACCGACTACCGCATCTCGTACAGTTCGACATACAACTCAAGCAGCAGCTCGTACGCCAAGAATGCATACACCTTCCCCAATATCAGCAATCTGGTGACGACGATGGGCAAGATACCAACCGCTAACCGATCTTCCAACTGGAACAAAGTGGCGATACTGCCTGTCGACATCGATTACATTACGCGCGACAACTACCAGTATGTCAACACGATTACGCACGAAATGGGACTGTCGTCTGTCCGACTCGTGAAAGGTGAGGACACTTACGACGCGCAGCACAAGCCTACGGGCAGTATACAGGCGAAGGTAATATACAGCAAGTTCAGGGAGAAAGAGTAAAAGCTCCCCCGGGACTACAACTTATTATATAATACTCTCCTGAGACTACACCTTATTATATATATATAAGGAAGTCTTAGAAAGAGTGACCAAGGGAAGTTAAGAGACAACACTAAACTGCTTCATTTCTTTTGCAAATAGGCAAAGCCATTGTCCCTTAACTTCTCTCAATTCCCGCTAACTCCCCTTAACTTCTCATACAATGGCAGACAACTATCTGGAGAGCCATCGCGAGGAATATGAAGCAAGAAAGGCAGCATGGCTCAGAAAGAAGAAACACTTTCCCCGTCTGAAAGCCAAGACCGCCCTTCCGCGTCCTGACGATGAAGCTTTATAAAACATGCCTTTTTGGCAGACAAAAGAGGCACGGCAACCCCCATATGGTTGACGTGTGTCAAAAAAACACTTGTTTTCATACATTTGTTACACGTTCGTTGCGCCATTTCAACATAATGGCATTACCTTTGCACTCGAAAAGGTAAAGATTGAAAAAGGATAACATGTAGAACTGAGGTCTCAAATGGAGGTCTCTTAAAAGAGAAAAGGTAAAAAGATTATGGTAACAATGATGATTATTCTGGTTGTCGGCGCCATGGTGGCACAGGCAGTCGCAGTGAACAGAAAGATTGAAATGGGCAAATAAACACACACAACACACAGCCCACAGTATTAACAAAAAAAGAGAAAGGATAACAATTATGAAAACAATGATCAACAACATCAAGAGAATGATTAAGAAAGTAGCAGAAAGCTACAAGTCGGCAATGAACATCTATGGCGAGGCCCTGATGAAGGGCTGTGGCTACGGTTGCGCATAACACCGACAAGCAGTACCATAAAGGGAGAGGCGTACAGACATCAGTCCGTACGCCTCTTTTTTGTAGAAAACATTTGGCACTTCTGTAGTTTTTGATTACCTTTGCAGTATGATGAGAATAGACATTATAACTGTACTGCCCGAGATGCTCGAGGGATTCATCGGAGAAAGCATCCTGGCACGTGCCCAGAAGAAGGGGCTCGCTGAAATACATCTCCATAACCTGCGCGACTATACGCTCGACAAATGGAGGCGCGTGGATGACTATCCATACGGTGGAAGTGCCGGCATGGTGATGCAGTGTGAACCCATAGACCGTTGCATTACTGCCCTCAAGGCAGAACGCGACTACGATGATGTAATCTACGTATCGCCCGACGGCGAGACGTTCAACCAGAAAATAGCCAACGAGATGTCGCTGCAGGGCAACCTCATTATCCTCTGCGGACACTACAAAGGCATAGACCAGCGCATAAGAGACCACTTCATTACACGCGAGATTTCGGTAGGCGACTATGTGCTGACGGGAGGCGAACTGGCCGCCGCCATCATCGCCGATGCCGTAATTCGCCTTGTACCCGGTGTGATAAGCGATGAGCAGAGTGCCCTCTCCGACTGTTTCCAGGACGACATCCTCGCTGCCCCCATCTATACCCGGCCTGCCGACTACAAGGGGTGGAAAGTGCCGGAGATTCTGCTGAGCGGCAATGAGGCAAAGATACGCCAGTGGGAACTGGATCAGGCCATGGAACGCACCAGACGACTCAGACCCGACCTGCTGAAAGAGTAAACGCGCACACACACAAGGCATCCTGAACCGCATTACCTAACTTTAAAAAACATAAAATTATGGAAAACTACACAGAACGTCCCCAGGTGGGATTTTTGGAAGCCAACAAGTTGGCATTCACAAAGATTGTCGATTTCAAAGGCAGGATACGTCGTTCCGAATTTTGGTGGGCCATTCTGGGCTTGAGCATTATCGCCCTTGTCACCACGTGGATTCCTTTTATCGGCAACGCTTTTGCCATCGTCGTAACACTTGCCGAGGTGTCGCTCACGTTCCGTCGCCTGCACGATACCAACCGTAGCGGATGGTGGATTGGTGGCGAGGTTATCTTCGGCGTGTTGCTGTTAGGACTTATGTTCTTCCTGTTCGGTGCTGCTATTCTGAACGGAGACCATTATTCCGAAGCTTATGCGGAAGAAATTGCAGCCAAATCTATCGGTGGCATTGCTGCGCTTGTTATCGGCTACATCGTGGCCCTTATCTGGCAGGTTGTAATCATCGTATTCTGCTGCATCGATTCAGACCCGGATTCGAACAAGTACGGGGAAAGTCCCAAATACCAGTCCGTAGCCTCGGCACAACAGTAAATATCCAAGGCTGTTTGGGGCACATTTTGCCTGTACGTCCTGTAAATGCGCCACTACTAAAAGAGCAGTACGACGCGTCCCTGCATCGTAACAGCTAATGTGCCCTATAAGAAAAGACTCTTCTGACAGTATCTTGACATTTTTTTGAGACATCATGCAATAATCTTCCGCTTTCGTAGTTTTATTTCAGAGTAACACACAATAAACGCTTAAAGCATCTTGACACCATTTATGACACATGACATAATTGCAATTCTGGGAGCCTTCCTTCTGAGTGCCCTCTGTGGTTTTCTTTTCATCCCGGCTCTCCTTAACTTCTGCGCAAAGAAAAACCTCTACGACATGCCCAACCAGCGGAAAGTGCACAAGTGTCTGGTGCCACGGCTTGGCGGTATCGCCTTCATGCCGAGTATGCTGATAGCATTCTTTATCGTAACGATCATAATGGATGGCAATGCTGTCAACTCGAAAATTACCATCAGTACCTGGACGCTCGGACTGCTCATGAGTCTGCTGCTCATATATTGCGTAGGCATCGTGGACGACCTTATCGGCCTGGATGCCAAGCTCAAGTTTTTTGTCCAGATTATGGCCTCCGCCATTCTCCCCTTGTGCGGACTTTACATCAATAATCTCTACGGACTGTTCGGGGTGTACGAAATACCTTTCTATGTCGGTTTTCCCCTTACGGTATTGACATTCGTCTTTATCGACAATGCCATGAACCTTATCGACGGCATCGACGGACTGGCTGCCAGTCTGTCCATCCTTGCGCTCCTTGGCTTTCTCTACAACTTCATGCACAACGGGCTCGTAGTGTATGGGGTGCTGATAGCCGGGCTCGTAGGAGTGCTCACAGCTTACCTTTACTTCAATGTTTTCGGCAACCCTGAGAAAAACCGCAAGATATTCATGGGCGATTCCGGCAGTCTTACGCTCGGTTTCATCTTGGCTTTTCTCTTTATCAAGGCAGCCATGAATAATCCGCAGGTAATGCCGTTCTCTGCCCCAAGAGTTATCCTGGCTTACAGCCTGCTGATAGTGCCCACCTTCGACGTGGTGCGTGTCGTCATCCATCGTCTGCGTATCGGCAAACCTATCTTCGATGCAGACAAGAGCCATATCCACCACAAACTGATGGAGGCAGGACTTTCGCAGCACTGCACGTTGGGAGTAATCCTGCTCATGGCGATTTTCTTTGTTACCATCAACGTTACTGTTTATGAGTTCCTAACTAAAGACTTCACCACCCTACTCTTCATTGACGTCCTCCTCTATACGGTCTTCAACGTGGCATTGACTTGTTACATCAAAAACAAAACTGCCCGCAAATGATGAAGAGAGTATTCGACATGACCATATCGGCAGTATGCCTCTTGTGCTTTTGGCCTCTGTTTGTCGTAATAGCCATCGCCATTCGCATGGAGGACGGGCTGCCCGTTATCTATAAGCAGGAGCGCATCGGACTGCACGGCAAACCGTTCTTTATCTATAAGTTCCGCTCCATGAAGGTGGATGCCGAGAAGGACGGTCCCAATCTCTTGGAGGTAAATGGCGACCCGCGGCTTACCAAGGTGGGGAAATTCCTCCGTGACCACCATCTCGACGAGTTGCCACAACTATGGAACGTGCTCTGTGGCGACATGGCTTTTATAGGCCCGCGCCCTGAGCGCAAGTTCTACATCGACAAGATTATGGCACAAGACAACCGTTACGAGCTACTCTACCAGATACGCCCCGGCGTAACTTCTTATGCCACGCTGTACAACGGATACACCGACACCATGGAAAAAATGCTGCGCCGCCTTGAGCTTGACCTCTACTATCTGGAACACCATTCGTGGTGGTTTGACATCAAGATTCTTGTCAAGACGTTTTGCCGCATCGTGTTCGGCAAGAAGTTCTAAAAACGAACACGACACGGCAAAGTATAAGCTATAGAATAACTACTGACAATTTCTGTGCTTTTGTGCCCAACTGCTATAGAACCGGGCTACCAATGCCCCACTGATATTGTGCCATACGCTGAAGATGGCACCGGGAATCGTAGCCAACGGATAGGCGGCAAAATGAAGGGTGGCAAGAGAACAGGCAAGTCCGGAGTTCTGCATTCCCACTTCGATGCTGATAGCCACACATTTCTTGTAATGCAACTTCAACAGTTTGCCTGCTCCAAAACCCAAGAGCAAGCCAAATATGTTGTGGAGCATCACCACAAGGACAACCTCCAGGCCACACCCAAGGAGACGCTCGGCAGAATGGGAAACTACGGTACCGAGAATAAACACTATGGCCAACGAAGAGAAACCGGGCAAATAGCCAATGGCCTTTCCTGTAAACTTGGGACAATATTTCTGTACCAGGAAGCCCACGACAATGGGGAGGATTACTACCTGCACGATAGACAGGAACATACTGAGCGCATCCACATGCACATAAGTTCCGGCTATCATCCAGGTAAGGAATGGCGTGAGAACAGGAGCAAGAATCGTAGATGCTGACGTAATACCTACCGATAAGGCCAAGTCGCCCTTGGCAAGGTAGGTCATCACATTGGAGGCTGTTCCTCCCGGGCAGCATCCCACCAAGACTACACCTATCGCCAACTCGGTGGGAAGGCGGAATATCATGGTTAAAAGCCAAGCCAACCCCGGCATAATCAAGAACTGGGCAAAACACCCGATAATGACATCCTTCGGCCGGCTGAACACTATCTTGAAGTCTGCCGGATTGAGTGCCAACCCCATGCCGAACATCACCAGTCCGAGCAAGGGGTTGATGTAAACAACATCGATCCATTCGAAACTCTTAGGCAGCAGCAAAGCCACCACTGCTGTCAACAAAACCAGAACTCCCACATAACGGGAGATAAAATCAAAGACTCTTTTCATATTCTTTTCTTGTATTTATTGCTTTATATCCTCGAAACAAGGCTTCTTTCTGCATTTTTCGGTACTTCCTGTAGATGCGCTCTTTTTGCAAGAATTCGCCAATAAAGGAATGTGTTGTACCTTTCTGCCGTTTTCTCGCCATACTATCCGACGTGGCTGTCACTCGCCATGAGCCATCCATTTATTATATCCACGTCGGCCGCAGCCCAATCTACCGCAGCCAGTTCATCTTTTCCATGCCACTCGAAAGCCACATGCTCTGTCAGACGGAAGCATTTTGCCAGTGGTTTGCAAAGGAAAGCTGTCAGCGTAATACTGAAGTCGGGATACTCATGTGTCACCGCAGCTATCTCCTCTCCTACCTCTACGGGGTAATCCATTTCCTCCATCAGTTCACGTTTCAATGCCTCTTGGGGCGTTTCTCCCGGTTCTATCTTGCCACCGGGAAACTCCCATTTATAGCTCGTATAGTCAAACTTCGTCTTGCCCTTCTGCATGCAGAGGTATTTGCCATCTATGCAAACCACGGCTGCCACGACATTGTAATGCTTCTTCATTTTCTCCTTTTTGTTGTATTACCACGACAAAGATACGACTTTTTATTGAGACTCCTTGATGCCAACTATAAAAAAGCAACTCCAGAGGTACAAGTTTTTAAGATTTAATTTGTACTTTTGCAATGAGATCCGTTAACTTTCTTTCATTCGTTTTTATTTGTTTGCATCGCAAACACTCGCGAATTTATCATTTATGGAAATTACCGTCAACACTGAGGTACTGAAAAAAGCATCTCACTATGAGGGATTTTTTTGTTCTTCTCATAGGTTACTATGATGTAGAGTACAAGACAACCTGTAGGAAAAGACCTGGACTCCATGCTTATGTTCATCATAGGAAACAAAAGTAAATGGTTACGAAACAGTGAAGAATACTTCCCTTTTTGAAAAGAAATAACTCATTTGATTTTTTCACGTCTGCCGGAATGTTTGTAATTTTGCAGCCGATTTAGAAGAACTATAAATATTTAGGACAACAATTATAACAGAAAAAGAAAATGCAGAATACAAGTAACACGAAACTGGTGGGGAAAATCTTCGCCACGGGCGTGATGTCGTTTTGCGGCGTTGTGAGCGAAACGGCAATGAACGTCACCTTTCCGACACTGATGAATGAGTTTGGCATCGGCACCAGCACGGTGCAATGGATAACCACGGGCTACCTGCTCATCCTGGCACTGGTCATCACGATGTCGTCCTACCTGAAGCGCAACTGCTCGCAGCGTACGCTCTTCCTTATAGCCATCCTTAGTTTTATCATAGCCACGCTGGCTTGCTTCGCGGCTCCCTCGTTCACCGTCCTCATGATAGGACGCATGGTGCAGGGAGTGGGCACGGGCATCGCCCTGCCGCTGATGTACAACATCATCCTGGGAGAGGCACCCAAGGAACAGATAGGTACTTTTATGGGTGTCGGCATGCTTGTCACCGCTGTTGCTCCGGCGGTAGGCCCTGTTTTGGGCGGTTTCATCGTGGATATGTTCGGATGGCGTTACATTTTCCTGTCGCTCATGCCGTTGCTGTTGCTCTCGCTCCTCATCGGCTGCAAGCTCATACAGCGTTCAGCCCCTACGGAGCGTTCCCGCTTCCACCTCTTCGACTATGCCCTCATCGTGGTGGGCTACACCACCTTTATCCTCGCCATGGTACAGGCTTCTTCAGCCGGATGGGTGAGCGTGACGGTCATCTCGCTGTTGGCAGTGGCAGCTGTGGCACTCGCCTGGTTCGTGCGGCAGGCGCGCCGTGAGTCGCATCCGCTGCTGCGTGTAGAGGTGTTGGGCCACCGCAACTACATGCTTGCCCTGACAGCCATCCTCGTCGTGCAGTTCGCCGTGCTGGGCTTGGGCTACGCCATCCCCAACTATTCACAGATAACCAACCACACCGGGGCTTTCACGGCAGGCGGACTGCTGGTTCCGGGCTGCGTGGTGGGCGCCATTCTCTCCCTGCTCAGCGGAAGGTTGCTGGACAAGGTAGGGGCGCGCATCCCCATCATGGCAGGCTACGGTTTCATGTTCCTGGCGAGTCTGCTCTTTGCCTGGTATGGAGATACGATGAGCACGCTGATGTTCTACGCCTTCTACGTCGTGTTCACCATTGGTCAGGGGCTCGGGATGCCTTCGGCCATTACCTTCGGGCTCTCGCAGTTGCCCAAGGACCTCTCGGCAGACGGCAATGCCCTTGTCAACAGTTTCCAGCAGTTGGCAGGAGCGATGGGTACGGCTGTAGTGTCCACCATCGTAGCCTCGCAGCAGCTCTCAGCCCCCGCCTCGCAATTTGCCGAGGCTACGGCGATAGGTTCGCAGCACGCCTTCATGCTGCTCGCCCTACTGTTGCTCATATCTGTCATATTATGCTGGATAATGACAGCTAAGAGCAAGAAACAGATCGCTAAGTAACGAAAATATTTTAGAACACATTTACAAAGGTTGAGGCGAAAGAGCCTCAACCTTTTGCTCTATAATCCCTCGGCGACAAGCCGAGCTCTCGCTTCACATATTTCCCGAAGAAGGAGAGATTGTCAAAACCTGTATCAGAGGCTATCTCCTTAATACCCTTCTCCGACGATGTGAGCATATTGCGGATATAGTTTGTAGTGACACTGTTGATTAATTCTGTGGCTGTCTTACCGCTTTGTTTCTTGCAGATGGCAGAAAGATATTTTGACGTTATGCACAGTTTGTTTGCATAATGACTTACCTCTCTCCTTTTCGGACTTTCCTGATAGAGCATCTGCGTGAACCGCCGGAAAATAATCTCGGCAGATGTGTGTTGCTGCTCCGATTCCATAAGCTGCAGACTTGGAGCAAGGTAATCGTAAAACTCGAACAACAGTGTCTGGAGCATATGCTTGACGATTTGCGCATGGTGTTTTAAGTGTGTCTGAGAAAGCTTCCTCTTTATTATTGAAAAGTTAAAGAGGAAGTCGTCTGTCTGTTGTTCTGTAAGGTGTATTACCGGATTGTGGGTAATAGCGTAATTTATGTCCCAGCAATTGCCGTCTACATAGAGCATGGTCTCGAAATATTGAGGTGACATGATCAGCCCCTGACACCTGAAGTCAAGGTTTACCATCACATTATTTATAAGTGCTTTCGGATGACAAAGCACGATATCATTCTTGACAATGTCCAGTTTCTTGCCTTCAAGCACACATTGGCCTTTTCCTGCAGTGCATAACAGGGATATATAGTTTTCTGATTGCAGCTCGTCTTGCGGGGGTGTTCCCGAAAGGTCTTCAAAGATTAATACATCTTTGCCTGTAATATTCTCAAACTGCGATATGTAATCCTTCTCTGTTTTCATCTCATGTAACTTTTTTGGTTGCAAATTTACGATTTATTGTTTAGTTGCAGGTGTCTTCAAGGTAATAATTACTGTCCTGTCATGCTCATATTTATTGTTGTGTAGCCTATCAGAACACTTTCTCGGCTCGTTTTCTTCCTTATTTGCCACACAAAAGCGGTTATTTTGCATCCGTATTAGAAAACGGAACAATAGAATAACGTTAGAATCAGAACAAAAGAACACAGTATGATGAAGCATGAAAAGCTAAACAGATGGAGTCTGTCCACACCGGTATCGGCAAGCACGATGGCAACAGTATTGACGTTGTCATCATTGTTTGCAGGATGTGACAAAAAGCAGGAAACGCAGACTGCCGTGGAACCAGTTAAGGTAAAAGAGATGACCGTAGGGACGGATAGTCCTATGGCGGCATCGGGTTATGGTTATTCGGGAACGGTGGAGGAAGAGAACGGCACCTCGCTGAGCTTCACCTCCGGCGGCACCATCCTGCAACTCAAGGTGAAGGTGGGCGACCGTGTGCGCAAGGGACAACTCATCGCTACGGTGGACCCCACACAGGTGAAGAACAGTTACGACATGGCGCACGCCACCCGCAAACAGGCTGAGGATGCCTACGGGCGCATGAAGCAACTCCACGACAAGGGGAGCCTTACCGAGATAAAATGGGTGGAGGCGCAGAGCCAACTGCAACAGGCCGTCTCGGCCGAAAGCATCGCCAAGAAGAGCCTTGCCGACTGTTCGCTCCATGCTCCCTTCGACGGCGTCATCTCCGAGAAGTATGCCGAGGTGGGACAGAACGCCGCACCGGGGGTGCCCATCGTGAAGCTCGTCACCACGAAGGTGCTCAACGTGAAAATCTCCGTGCCGGAGAGCGAGATGGCCAACATCCACATACGTCAGCGGGCAAGGATAGCGGTGCAGGCACTCGACGGGAAGCAATACGAGGGATACGTCGTGGAGAAGGGCATCATCGCAGACCCTATCTCCCGCTCTTACAGCGTGAAGATACGTGTGGAGGGAACGGACAATGCCCTCTTGCCCGGCATGGTGTCGCAGGTGGAACTTGACAAGGCGGATACTCAGAAGGCTAACGCCCATACTACAGCAATCGTCATCCCAGCCCACCTCGTGCAGCTTGCCGACGACAACTCCAACTTCGTTTGGGTGGACGAGGGCGGCAAGGCCGTCCGCCGCACCATCGTCTGCGGAGAGTATCTGAGCAACGGCGTGAGCATTGTCAGCGG